>CAZYPX010000060.1:0-9673 GCA_964649675.1 uncultured Rhodospirillaceae bacterium
GCGCGGGCTCCGCCGGCGCGGCGGGCGCCTCATGGAACGGCAAAAACGGCGCGGTCTGCAACACGATCGCCGCGGGCGTGGGCGGCGGCGGCGCGGGAGGGCCCAGCTCCACGGCGGGCGGCGCGGCCACGAGCAACACGGCCGGCGGCGCGGGCGGCGCGGGACCGACCGGAACGAGCGGCGGCGCGGGCGGCAACAACGCGAACGGCGGCGCGGGATCGGAAGGCTCGGGCGGCGGCGGCGGCGCGGGGCGCACGTCCAGCACGGCCTACGCGGGCGGGCAGGGCGGCGCGGGCCTGCAAACATCGTCATCGCAGGACGGCGGCGGGGGCGGCGGAGGGGGAGGCGGACAGATATCCGGCACGGTCACGGGCGGGAATGGCGGCGACGGCGGCTTTCCCGGCGGCGGCGGCGGTGGCGGCGCATGGGGATCGACGATCGGGCAGGGAGGCAAGGGCGCAAAAGGCGTGATCGTTATCACCTATGCGACCGCAAGTTAGGTTTAACTTTTAATCAAAAAGGGCGCGGGCATGCAAGACATAAGGGGTGTTGTTGGCGGTATCGACGCTTTGCAAACGGGAGGGCAGATCGTCAATCTGATCGCCACGGGCGGCTGCATTTTCTTTTTAAAACGTTTGTTAAACGAGTTCGACGCGCTGAAGGGCGACCAGAAGCGGCTATCGGATGGATGCCCTCTGCGCCACTCAAAAACGGACGCCGAGCTGGCCAGCTTTAAACTTGAGGTGGCTAAAACGTATGCGTCAAATTCGACCGTTGTGCGCATTCATCAGCGGCTTGACGACATGTTTAAGTTGCTGGTCGAGCTGAAGGCCAAAGGGGAAGCTGATTGAATAAAAACAGAAAAGCTTTTCTCGACATGATCGCCGTGTCGGAGGGCACCGCTGGCCTTGGCGACGACGGTTATAATATCATCGTCGGTCGCATAGCGTTCAGCGATTATTCGGATCATCCGCGCCAAAAAATATACCTGCGTCGCCTCGGGATTTATTCCACCGCTGCGGGCCGCTATCAAATCCTCGCGCGTATTTACGACCATTACAAAAAGCTTTTAAAGCTTCCGGATTTTTCGCCGGCCTCGCAGGACGCCATAGCCCTGCACCTCATAAGAGAGAGGCGCGCGCTGGCCGACGTGGACGCTGGGCGATTTGAGGCCGCCATCGCGAAATGCAAAAACATCTGGGCGAGTTTTCCCGGCGCAGGCTATGGCCAGCGCGAGAACAGCCTGACCCGCTTACGGAAGGCGTTTGTGACCGCAGGCGGCGTTTTGGCGGAGGGCGAGGCTCTCGCATAACCAGCAAAAGGAGGACGGGCATGAGCAGGAAGAGCGCTTTACACATGAAGGGCTATATTCCCCGAACGCATCGGCGCGCGGCGAAGATGGTGCGCGGCGCGTTGCAGCACGCGCTGAACCCTCTGCCGGTCTATTGCCGCCTGATCGATGCCGGAGCAAATAAAGCCGCATCAAGGCGCGCGTGCGCGCTGTATGAGCGGTTGATTTATAAGCCCGTGTTGGGGTCGTAGTTGCTTGCCCCTTAATCCTTGGTGAGGTCGTCAAGAGCTACATTAAGAGCTTTTGCGCATTTGCGGTAAAACACAACAGATCCCGGCTTTTTCCCGCTCTCAACCTCGCTGATATAGGGTTTTGATACGTTTGCGGCTTTGCTTAATTGTTCAAGCGTCATCCCGCGAAACTCACGCCAAACGCGTAGCGGTGATTCTCCCTTGATCAAGCGCCGCATTTGATCGGCGGGGAGGTCGCTTGCTTCGTGCCCTCGTTCTTTCGCGCGTAGAACACTAAATGCATCTTCGATGTCTTCCAGACGCGCACGCAGGGAATTAAATTCGGCGCGGGATACAAAACCTGACCCTTTGGCGGTGGCGCGTGGCTTGGTGGATGTGTGAAGGTTTGTCATTTGTAGGCATCTCCTCTCGGTTTAATGTCGGTAACGAATAATGTTTCGCCTTCCTTGAGCAATAAAACGCGCCAGTCGCCTTGGCGGATTCTGTACCCGCCTTCCACGCCTTTCAATGTTTTGACATCGACGTGAGCGGCAAACCCTTCGGCAGCCAAAGCATCGACCTTTGACATTATCGCCTGCGCCAGCTTCATCGGCATTTTTCTGAGCGTTTTTTGCGCTGGCTTTTTGTAGATCGTTTGCATGAAATAAACACTATTCGCTATTAGCGAACAAGTCAAGAATAATCGGCCAAAAAAGTGTGTGTAACTTTGCGTGTAACTCGAACGGATTTTTTGCCGAAAAACGGTACTTATCCACACCCAATAAATTATAAATATCAATAGGTTAGTTTTGGAGAACGGGATTAGGAAACCTGTGCTCTATCCAGCTGAGCTACGGGCGCTCGACTTCTAAATCATACGCTTAGCAAATCAAGGCAAGGAAAAAAAGACCGCATTTTAAAAAGGAATTTGATAAGCCTTGCAAGAGCTTTGAAAAAAATATACAGCTTGCTTCTTCATAGCCGTCTCTCTTGCGCATCTCCTGCGCGAATGTTTCGGAGCCATTTTTTCTCATGGGATACGAAGACCATCATAGGCCTAGTTTTTTAAACGAGCGGAAACGCGAAACATGAAGGATATTTTGCGCAAATTCAAAAAAGCGGCTGCGCGCGTCACGGCTTCGGCCATGGCTGTTGTGGCCATGGGCGTTGTTTCGCCGAAGCAAAGCGAAGCGGCGGAAGTAAGGTTCGCATGGGATCCCGTGGAGAACGTGGCGGGCTACAGGCTTTATAGTGGGCTGTCCTCCCGCAATTACAGCTTAACCGTTACAGTTCCTGGCCAGGAAACGCGCGGAAGCATGAATCTTCCGAACGTTGAAAACGGCGAGGTGTACTATGTGGCGGCGACGGCTTACAACGCTATGGCCTTGGAAAGTGGATATTCCGAGGAAATTATTATCGTGGGGGACGATCGCGGGATTTTCACGATCAACAAGACGTATCCTGCAGGTATGGGGATCAATCCGGCCCAAAAGGTCAAAATCTTCGTCGATAATACGGGCAAAGCCCGCATCGTCGGACAGGAAGACAACGGAAGTCTCGCTCTGCTGCGCACCGTGACCGCGCGTCACGGTTATCGGACGCTTGGCGGGAACGTCGACGTCACGTCTTCGGGGACGTTTACTGTGGCATCCGTCAATAACGAGGGCACGGAAATCTGGGCCGATCGCTACGATGTTTACGGGAAGCTCAAGGACTCACAAAAATTGGGGCCATATCGCGACTCCTCGTGGGTGGACGGCGATCCACCGAACTGGATTCTGATCGGCTACGACCATGACAACGATGGCGGAACGCGCTTCGCCCTGAAAAACGCCCGCAACGGAAAATGGCGCGAGGTGGCGTGGGATCCCATCGGGCGGGTCGTTGACGATTTGGCCGGTATCAAGGATCTGGACGCTGTCGGCAGCGGCTTTGTCCCCTTGGTCTATCAAATGACGAACGACGGTTCGCGCTTCATCGCTTCCGTCAGGGGCGACGGCAGGCGGGTCAACGTCTTTCAGTGGGACGGCCTCGGCGTGCCGATGAGCACGATGGGCATCAACGCGCCTGGCGACAGGGTTTATAACGCTTTCGCCGTCAACCGCGATCTTTCAATGCTGCGCGTCAGTTTTGAAAACGCCGCGAAGAGTGTTGCTATCCTTGCTTACGATCCCTTTACGTACGCCGCCGTCGGCAATCCCCTTTACGGCTCGCCGATGAACGTCCACGGGCAAATGGTCAGCCTTGATCGCGGGTTCAACGGCGCGGGGCGGAGGGTCTGGTTTTATGCGGACACGGGGCACATCAGCACGGTGGGGATCGACGCTAACAACCTGTCCGCCGGATCCTCGGTTACGTTTTATCCACCCGAATCCGGTTGGATGATGGTAGGGGCGTTGCCCGCGACGCGGTTCGCGACGCTTCACGACAGCGCCAACATCCACATGGTCGGCATGGATGTTAGCGGCGCGCGTCTGATGACGCGCTCTTACGCCAAGCCCACAGGTTACAGACCCTTGCCGGGCGCGGGCCCGCATGTCGGCTTTAACGGCAACGCCAAGCAGTTTCTGGTCAGCGACGACGAGACGAAACTGGAATGCTGGACTCTGAACGCGTCGGGCATGCGCATCAAAACGGACAATATCGGACCGTTTCAGGATCAGGGCGGCGACCCTTCGCAATGGAAGGTCGTAAGTCTGGATACCGACGAAAACGGCGTGACGGGCGTTTTGCTGAAGAACGCCCATGCCGCCGACTCTTACCGCATCGTTACGCTTGATGGCGGCAATATGGTGGAGAAACAGCGCGATTTCACGCTCGATCCTTCGGATTCCGGATCCGATGCCAAGGTCTACCGCCGAACCAACAGCGGAAAAGAGCGCGTGGTTCTTATGCGTTCCCTCGAAAAAGGAGGGCAGGGGCGCGTCATGCGTTGGAACCCGAATGGCCAGTTCGTGAACGTTATGACCAAGACCCCCGGCGAGGGACAGACCTTCCTTGATTATCGTTTCAATTATGACGAATCCGCCGAGCGTTTCGCGTGGATCAAGGCCAACGGGGCGACGCAGATTCTGGGCTTTGACGTGAACACGGGCTTAAACGCGTCGTGGGCGGGGCTCGGGCCTTTCGATTCGGGCCTGATGCCGAAGTTTCTTTTGCCGGGGCAGAACAAAGCGGGCGGCGTTTTCGCGCATCATCCGTCGTTGAATTATTACCGGACCTATAACCTCAACGCGGCGGGCACGTCGCTTGGCGATTCCGTGTATTTCCAGCCCTTTTCGTCCTGGCAGTTGTCCTCGGCGCTGCCGCAAACCGGCGCGGAGCCTTCGACGCTGGCTGGCGCGGCGTATGGCGGGGAGGACTCCATCTACGCCTTTTTGCGGGATAACGTCAGGTCTGGAGGGGCGGACGCCAAGGACAGCGCGCACGGTTCCCGCATCGCGTCCGTCGCGCGGAAAGCAAACCGCGCGGATCATGACCTGAAAAGCCGGGCCGCTCTGGAGCTTCACGCGCGGGCGCACAAATTGCGTATGCTGAAGCTGTAGCCTGGGGCTATGACGCGCGCCACTTGATCGAACAGCCGATGCTGGGGTTCTGTTCAAGAGGCGCTTGGGCCGTTTCGGCGAGCTGTTTCATGGCTTCGTAGAGTTCGCGGCGGTTGCCTTCTGTCGCTTGCATGCCGGAGGAGTCGAGCCGCCCGCGATAGTTGAGCTTTAAATCCTTGTCGAATCCGAAGAAGTCCGGCGTGCAGACGGCTCCATAAGCTTTGGCGATGTCCTGCGTTTCGTCGATGACGTAGGGGAAGGGAAAGCCATGTTCGTCCTTGAACCGGATCATGTTGGGAAAAGAATCGTCCGGATAATTATCCGTATCGTTGGACATAATGGCGATGCTTCCCACGCCGAGGGCGGCCAGTTCTTTCATGTCGTGCGTGAGTTTATTCGCGATAGCCTTGACGAACGGGCAGTGGTTGCAGATGAACATGACGACGAGACCCTTCGGGCCCATGACATCGTCGAGGGCGTACGTTTTGCCGTCAGTGCCTTTGAGGCTGAAATCCCGCGCTTTCCAACCAAGCGTAACGGGCGGCGTTTCAAGAGCGACCATGGGAAAGAACTCCTTGGGAAAACGCGAGTTTACCATAATTTGGCAGCCAACGCTTCCTTTTATACAAAAAAACGGGGCCTTGTTTGCGATTATGAAAGATGTATTATCCACGTATGTTCACTGGTGATGTCAAGCATAGCTATTTTAAAAAGCTTCCGCTCAAGCGCAAGAAGGCCTGAGGCCTTCCGCTTTCCTTGTTTGGCGCCCGACGCCTGCGTTCCGCCCCAAACACAACCCTGAAACCCTGAGAACGACAATAAAGACGGAGAAGCGGTTTTGCCGCTGTTAGACGGTTCCATGAACATGCATTTCAGAGAAGAGAACGAAGTCATCCAATTTCTGTGCGGCCAAATCGAGCAAAACGGCGACCCCACTCTTTCCGGACTGGAAGAGGAAATCGTCGTTGTCACGCAAGACGGCAAGCCTTTGCCGCACAAAGAGTTTCAAAGGTTTCTTGGCGGACTCATTCGTTCTTTGCCCGAGGGGGAAATCTTGTCCGGTCGAAGCGTAAACGGGGAAGAATTACCCGTATTGCGCGGAATCTTTAAGGATGGCTGGATTCAACCCGAAACAAACACAACCCTTGTGGAATATGCGCATAAACCCACGGCAGATTCATGGGCGTGCTATCGGCAGTCGAAAAATTTTAGCAAAATCTTGGCTGAAACGGCCGAACGTCACGGCCTCTACGTGATTGGCGCGGGCGTCGTGCCGACAATTTCCTGGGAAGATTTTATTTGTTGCGATGCCGTCATACCGAACGCCGATTACGTTTATTCATGGACGCACATGACGCAAGGCACGAGGCCGGAATACTGCCGGACGGTTTTCGGTACGGCCAGCACGCACCATAATATGGGGTTTAACGATCCGGAACGCATGGCTCGCTATATGTCGACGGTTTTGCGACTCCAGCCGACGATGATTGCGATGACCAGCAATGCGCCAATTTGGAACAATGAGCGGGCGGGCAACGGCAAAGGGCCCGTATTATCGCATAGAAGCGTGGCGCAAATCGAGTACGGCTTATTGTTTGGAGCATGCGGCGTCGATTATCTTTATCCGGATTTCCTTCTTGCGCCCGATATAGATTTTACGACCGTCGTGCGAGGATACCTTGCCATGCCGTTGGACAGGACCATCGTGAACGGGCAAAAGGTTCATTGCGGCCCTTTTACGATGGCGCAATATATGCGCGAGGGCCTTGCCGATGATGAAGGTGTTGTTCGTTATCCGGACGAAGCGGCGATCACGATGATGTTTCGCGAGCCGATCGTCGATGTCCGGCCCGCCATGACGGGAAGCGCGCCTCGCGTCGAAGCTCGGGCCCATGATTGCGTGTCGCAGCCCGTGGCGGTCGCGTTGGACGCGTTTTATCGCGGCATTCTGGCAAAACTGGACGAAACCTATGAGCTTGTTTCCGGAATGGAGGCGTGCGAAGTGCGGGCGCAACGTCTGAGGGTATGCTTTAAAGGGTTGGCGGCGCCTCTCGCCCACGCCGATCCTTCTATCAAAACGCAGCAAAAACTGGCGTTGCAGGCGCTCGCTCTTGCTGAAGAGGGGCTAAAAACGCGAGGTTGCGGCGAAGAACAGCTTTTATCGCCGCTTTGGGTTGTTGCGACGAGCGGCAATAATCCGGCGCAACGGCTTCTGAAGGTATGGCAGCCGAAGGACAAGCAAAAGATTCTGTCACGATTGAGTTATGGCAAAAGCCGCTTTGCCGACGAAACGGCCTTTCAATGGCCCAAAGACGTTCCCTCCAATGGAAGCAAACCAAGAGGAGTTTCATGCGCCCCATCGTTTTGACAAACGCCTTTCGCCGCCCTCGCGGTTCGCGCACGTCTGTCGGCGTGACCGTGTCGGAAGATACGAACGTTTATGCCTGCGTCGAGGAGCTGATCGACATTATTTTTAATGAGGTTGGGGCGTCGCCAATCATGCTGCCGACATTGCATGACAAGGAAAGCGTTGAACGTTTGGCCGAACACATAGATGGCGTTTTGCTTCCTGGCGCGATCAGCAACATTCATCCGCGTTGTTATCATGAGCCTTGGGCCGAGCGACCCCAGACGTTTGACGAAGCGCATGACGCAACCGATATTTTTCTTGTCGATTTGGCCAAAACGCGCGGGCTGCCTTTCTTTGGGATTTGCCGCTCAATGCAGGCCATGAACATCGCTTTCGGCGGCAGCTTGCAGCAGAACATAAACGGGAAATCAAGCATCGACCATAAATGCAGTTATCCTTGCGACGGACGGACGGACTCTCCCGAATATATGCACGAGGCTCGGGTGGAGTCGGGCGGCGTTCTTGCGAACGTTTTCAGGTGCGCGCGCGTGTCCGTGAACAGCATGCATGAACAGGCCGTGGGCCGTTTGGGCGACGGCCTGCGGATCGAAGCCCGCGCGGACGATGGGGTAATCGAGGCGATCTCTTGGCCGGAATCGCCAAATTTCTTTGTTGGCGTACAGTGGCACCCCGAAGCCATGCCACGGCACGAAGTTTCCCAAAAACTGTTTTCGGCGTTCGGGGAGGACGTTCAAAAGCGCTTTCGCCGCCGTCAGGGGCGGTCGTTATAACCGTGTTTTCCGGACAGGTTTATTACACGACCAATCCTGATCCGATGGCCCTAAGTTTCTTGCGGCGGTCTTGATAATCCGGCATGGCCTCGGCGACAAGACGCCAGAATTTCGGGCCGTGGTTCTTTTGCGCGATGTGGCAGAGTTCGTGAACGGCGACGTAGTCGATGAGAGGCATGGGAGCCATGACAAGCCGCCAGTTCAGGCGGATGTCGTTATGCGCGCTGCAGCTTCCCCAGCGTTTTTCCGGCCCCGTGACGGACAGGCTTTTGTAATGCAGGCCGAGCTTTTTAGCCCAAAGGGCGAGCCGTTTCTGGAGCACCGTTTTGGCGCGTTTTTTGAGCCAGAGCTTGATTTCAAGTTTGACCTCTTCGGCCATGGCTTTTTCGGACAGCATGTCGTCGGCGATGGTGACCGCCATACGGCGCGGCTTGAGGGAACAGCCTTGCGTTTTTGAAGTGTCGCAGATGATGTGGAGGCGGTAATCATGGCCGAGATAACGGATGATCTCGCCATCAATATAGCGGCGGGGGCGGGCGCTTTGCGGCGCTTTTTGAAAGGCGCGGAGCCTGCGGGCAAGCCACGCGTTATTTTGGGCAAGAGCCTTCATGATCGAAGCGTAACTGGTTCGCGTGGGTGCCGTTATGCGCAGTTTGGCAGGGGCATCGATTTGAAAGGCAATCGTTCGCTTACGGCGTTTATCGCGCACGATGGTGAAATCGATATGCGCATCGCCTAACTTGACCGTGCCGGATTCGGGTGAGGGGTTGCTTCGCTTAAGCAGGTTTAACATGCGGCCAGCATAACCTTGTTCCTTTTTGCCGGATAGGGGGATTAAGGTTGTGTTTCCAGAGCCAAACGCATCTCTTCCAGCTCAAGCCAGCGTTCTTCGGCCACATGTTTTTCATGCTGGGCGGTGGGTAGGCGTGTGGAGAGACGGTGGAAAAGGGACTTGTCCTTATCGTACAGATCGGCGCAGTCGAGCTGGGCCTCAAGATCGGCAATTTCGTTTTCAAGCTTGGCTATTTTTCCGGGCAAGGTGTCGAGTTCGAATTGAAGCGCGTAGGTGAGTTTTTTGGGCTCGCGCTTGGGCGCAGCAACGGGAACAGGGGCGGTTTTCTTGGATTTACCCCCGTTTTTGGCTGGTTCCTGATCGCCAAGGCGTTTGGCGCGGGCTTCCAGATAGTCCTTATAGCCGCCGATGACGCCTTCGATGTGGCCGCCTCCCTCGAACGCGAGGATTTTCGAGACCGTTTGATCGAGAAAATCGCGGTCGTGGCTGACGACAAGCAGCGTTCCGGTGTAGTTGGCCAGCATCTCCTCGAGCATGTCGAGCGTGTCCATGTCGAGGTCGTTCGTCGGCTCGTCGAGGATAAGGAACTTGCCCGGGTTGGCCAGAACCTTGGCCAGCATCAGGCGGTTTTTCTGCCCGCCCGAAAGCGTGGACACGGGAGTTTGCGCCGCGC
>CAZYPX010000060.1:9683-10618 GCA_964649675.1 uncultured Rhodospirillaceae bacterium
TCGAACAGGAAATCCTTCAGATAGCTGCACACATGGCGCGTTTTGCCCATCACGTCGATGTAATCGCTGCCGTTTGGGCACAGGACGCGTTGCAATGAATGGTCGGGCCTGAGCGCGGCGCGTTTTTGGTCGAAGTAGGAAAAGGTCATATCCTTGGGCAGCTTGATCTTGCCCTCGTCGGGCTTCAGCTCGCCGACGAGCAGTTTCAAAAAACTGGTTTTGCCGGAGCCGTTGCGCCCTACGATGCCGATGCGGTCGCCGCGCTGGATGCGCAGGTTGAACTTTTTCAGGATGACCGTTTCGCCGTCCTCGCCCGCATAGGATTTGCCGACGTTGTGGAAATGCGCGGCGATGCGCGAGGATATTTCCTCAGGGTCTCCGGCTTCGTACTGGATTTTGGCCAGCATGCGTTGCAAAGCGCTTTTGTCGGTTTTGAGCTTGTCGCGTTCCTCTTTCATCAGGGCGACGCGGCGCACGTTGCGCTTGCGGCGGGCTTTCACGCCGCGGCTGGCCCATTCGACTTCCTGATCGAGAATTTTCTGGCGGTTTTGAAGCTCACGCTCTTCCTGCTCCAGAAGCATGATTGCCCATTCGTCGAAAAAGCCGAAGCCTTTCGGGCAGACGCGCAGCCGCCCGCGATCAAGCCAGAAAACGCGGTCGGAAACGTTGGCGAGAAATGTTTTATCGTGGCTGACGCACACCACCGCGCCGCGATACCCTTTGATGTAACCCTCCAGCCATTCGATCACATCGAGGTCGAGATGGTTCGTCGGCTCGTCGAGCAGAAGGATGTCGGGCTCCTCCACCAAAGCGCGGGCCAGCGCCGCGTGGCGCAATTGCCCGCCAGAGAGTGATTCGAGTTTTGCGTCGATGTCGAGGCTAAGCGGCTGCACGACGCGTTCGATCTTGTAATCGTGGCTGCCATCCTGATTGTT
>CAZYPX010000061.1:0-10617 GCA_964649675.1 uncultured Rhodospirillaceae bacterium
AAGGAACAAACGGTCATAAATGGAAAGATGCCTTTTTCAAGCGCGGCATCCTCATCACCTTGTTTGACGCTCCAGAATTGAAGGACTGCTTAAGGATAGGTGTTGGTTCTCAAAAACAGATGGACTTCTTTGAAGTGGAGCTCGGATCAATCAGCGCTGAAATGAACACGTAAGGAGAAGGCTATGCATATAGGCATTATCGGAGCAAGCGGCAAGGTTGGCAGAACTGCCGTACAGAACCTTTACATCAAAAACCACATTCAGGGATTGCGCCTTACCCTTGTTTCGTCGTGGCCGCAAATCGATGCAGGGTTGTTGCAAGACGTGGAGAACATGCTTCCCCATAAGCTTGCCTATGAGCCAGCTCCGTATGCGCCGGTGGAAGGCGTCGTGACGGACGATTATGCAGAGCTGAAGGGTGCTGATCTCATCGTCATCACGGCCAGCGAATGGCCGACGATTGAGGAGTGGAAGAGCTTCGACAAGATCGACAACTCAGGCCGTCTTGTGCAGTCGTATGTCAATTACGACATTATCCTGCATGCCAGCCAGCAGATCGCCCTTTATGCGCCAAACGCCTTAGTAATGATGGTTACCAATCAGGCCGACGTTATGACGGAGTTGGCAAGGCAGTATCTGCCCAAGGAAAAAGTTCTTGGCTTTGGCGGCATCGTCGATAGTCCTCGCCTGCGTATGCACATTTGCCAGCATGTATTTGGCAAAGACGAGAACTCACTGGTTGCCGCCTACGCCAAGGAGAAGGCCTACATGGTTGGCTATCATAACAACGACATGATCGCCTTGTCCGGTAGTGTGGTAACCGCAGGCCTGAGCGACGAGGACTTGTTAGCCGTGGAAGCCAAAGCTCGCCGTCAAGGTGGCGCTATCGCCATGATGCAAAGGGATCCAAGGTCAACCAGCACGGCCACCGGGCCATCGATCATGCCGGGGTACGCCCTCTACCATGCAATGGCTGCCTACATAGGGCTACGTGAGCCGATTGAGGAGCCATTCAATATGGTTCTCGGTGAGCCTGAACTTGCCGGGAGCTATGGAGTGCCGGTTGGCTCAGCCGTAAGCGTTCCCATCCGCTTGGGCAAAGGCCGGTACGAGCCTGTACGGCGTTACACCGCCAACCAGCGTGAAAAGGATCACTTGAACGCTGCACTAGGGCGCTTGAGAGGTGATTATGCAAACCTTCTCACGTATATGGAAAGTCGAGGCAAAGCAGAAATGCCTTGAAGAGAGGTAAGGTTGAGTTTTTAAACCAGCGTATCCAGGAGTTCTTTGTCCATATCCGTTTGCGCTCGTATCACGGCGGCGTTTGCTTTGTAGGAAATTTCCGCCATTTTCATGGCGATCAATTCCGACGCGATGTCGATATTCGGCGCTGCGATGAATCCTTCGGCATTCGCATCCGGCGAATGCGGATCGTACGCAGAAACATAAGAAGGTTCGCGCGTTTTTGTTTCCGTGCGCACGCCGAGCGCGTTGCCGCCGACGGAATTCGACAAAGCCACAACGTCGGCAGGACGATAAACCGTCGCTTGTTCGCCGGATGATTCGGGCAAACGGCCCGTTGACGAAGCATTAACAAAATTTGATGCCGAATTAACGACGCGCCGCACGGCTGCGTTCAGGCCCGACACGGCGATTGCAAGAGCTTCCGGCATAAGGTTTTTCCTTTAAAAACGCACCATCACTTAACATCACTTTATCAGAATATGATTAATAGTTTCTCAACCATACCTAGCAAAAACCTAAGAAAAACAGGCAAAAAAACGCATTTTTTGGCGAAAAAAACGCGCGCGCATTAACTCCAAATTCAGCAATACACGGTAGGGTTAAATTATAGAAAGAAGTCAACCGTGGAAACAGACAAACCACAACGATCGAAAGAGTAAGTGTCATGGCTCAGGAACGCGAATTCAGGTTTCTCCCCTCAACGGCGGACGAAACGCTTGAGAGGCTGGTCACGATGACGAACCAGACTAATCTTGTCGCGCTCGACAAGACTCTGGCCGCCATTCGCCGCTCGACCATCAGCTATTCGGCCGCCGCCGCGCGCGTGGGCAGCATAGGCGAGCGCATCGTTCGCGCTGTCCACGAGGTTGGCATGACGCTTCCCCCGCATCTAAGGGCGGTATAAGCAAACAGTTTCGCCGGAAAGGCATATACACCAAGGCCCGCTAGAAGCGGGCCTTGTTTTTTGGATGAAGCCATTGGCATTTACGAAGCGTTAAGGAAAAAAAGCATCCAGACGACGAACGTGTTAGAGGAAAATTCACCAATATCCGGTAGGGTTATTTCATACTATCGCATTATTTCGCGTACATCTTTTTTTGGAGCATAAACATGACGGAAAATTTCTTAAACGCCTATATTGCGGTCTCGTGTCTTGACATGTCGCGCGTCAGGGTGTCGGAGGACGAATTGGGCTCGCTTTTGACGCGAACCCTTATGGACGCGAACCAGCCCGAAACGCGAGGAATAGTTTCCCGAAACGCGTTTCCAGCGCAGAAACTCTAAAATTCCGATTTCAGGGGCCGCGCCAACAAGGCTTCGATCGAAGCCTCTACGCTTGCGTTGTGATTGAGTATAGCGTCCACGGCCTCGACGATGGGCATGTCGACGTTGTGTTTTTGTGCCAAGGCAAGAGCCGCCGCCGCCGTTGTCACGCCCTCCGCCACGCTGCTCCGCGCCGCGAGAATATCGGCAAGACTGTTGCCTTTTCCGAGCGCGATGCCGAGCGACATGTTGCGGGACTTCTCGCTCGAACACGTCAGAACCAAATCCCCAAGACCCGACAAGCCCATAAGCGTTCCGCGCTGAGCTCCCAGCGCGAGCGCAAGGCGCATCATCTCGGCCAGCCCGCGCGTGATGAGCGCGGCGCGCGCGTTTTGCCCCATGCCGCATCCTGTCGCAATTCCGCACGCGATGGCCAGAACATTTTTGACGGCGCCCCCGATTTGCGCGCCGACGACATCATCGCTTACATAAGGGCGGAAAGCCCGGGAATTGATGGCTTCGGCCAGATCCGCGCCCATGGCGGGATTGGCGCAGGCCAAAGTCATGGCCGTAGGCTGGTCGAGCGCGACGAGGTCGGCGAACGTGGGACCGGACAGCACCGCGACAGGGTGTTCAGGAAGCGTTTGCGCGAGCACTTCGGAAGGCAGCGCGAGGGTTTCCAGTTCGATGCCTTTGGCGGCGATGACAATGGGGGCCGCAGAGGCCGCGCCGATGCTCGCGATGTCTTGGCCGATGGCTCTTATATGCTGGGCCGGCGCGACGAGCATCAGGGCGTCGCAAGCGGCCAGACTTTCTAGATGGTTCGTGGCCCTTAACTTCGGGTTGAGCTTGATCCCGGGGAGGAACGTTGTGTTTTCGTGACGCGCGTTGATCGCGGCGGCGACATCGGCTTCGCGGGCCCAAAGAGTTACATCGTGTCCGGCGCGAAGCAGGGCTTGACCCAGAGCCGTGCCCCATGCGCCGGCCCCGATAATGCCGAAATGTTGGTATGCGCCCATAGCCGATTCCTGATTCACATGTTTCTTTGTGCAGCTTTTAGCATTTTATGGTCAAAGCAAGGAATTTTTTGTTTTGCGGCTTTCGTCCAAAGGCCATCTTGGGCGCGAGGCGATGTCGAGGGGGTCGCTAAGCCCGAGGCGCAAGCGTTCTATTCCGGCCCAAGCGATCATCGCGCCGTTGTCGGTGCACAGGGCGAGAGGAGGGGCGACGAAAGGGAGGCCGTGTCGCGTCGAAAGCTCAAAAAGGCGCGCCCGGATAGCCTGATTGGCCGCGACACCGCCGCTGACCACGAAGGCCGTAACGGGCTGGTTGTCGCGGCGCAGCGCTTCAAAGGCGTTTTCCGCGCGATCGGCGAGAACATCGGCGATGGCCGTTTGTAGGCTTGCGGCCATGTCGGACGTGAAAGAGTTGGCTTTAACGCCGGAGTCCGCACGTTTTTCATGGCCCGCGTTGTTGCGCATGGCCTTTTCAACGAAAATTTTCACGGCGGTTTTGAGGCCTGCGAAGGAAAAGTCGCAACCCTTGCGTCCTGTCATCGGGCGAGGCAGGTCGAAAGCCTGCGGATCGCCGCCTTTGGCGGCTATTTCGATCAAAGGACCGCCGGGATAGCCAAGTCCGAGCGTTTTGGCGCATTTGTCGAAACATTCGCCGACGGCGTCGTCGATGGTCGTCCCAAGCTGGCGGTATTGTCCCACGCCGCGTACCAGCAAAAGCTGGCAATGGCCTCCCGACATCAGCATAAGCAGATAGGGAAAAGGCACATCATGAGTCATTCTAGCCGTGAGCGCGTGCGCTTCGAGATGGTTGACGGCGACGAACGGTAGATCGCGCGCGGCGGCGATGGCCTTTCCGGTCATGGCCCCCACCATGACGCCGCCGATAAGCCCGGGGCCGCATGTGGCGGCGATGCCGTTGAGATCGGCCAGCGTGGCGTTCGCTTTTTTCAGGGCTTCGCGGATCAGGTCGTCAAGCTTGTCGAGATGCGCGCGCGCGGCAATTTCCGGTACGACGCCGCCATAGGGCTTGTGCTCGGCGAGTTGCGTCGCCACGATGTTCGCGTGGATGCGCTGCGCAGGATCGGGATTGTCATCGACAATTCCCGCCGCCGTTTCGTCACAACTCGTTTCAAGCCCAAGAATCAGCATAGCCGCCGCATCTTGTTGTTGCGCGAACGCGGAGCCTTGAGCTTAGCGCGTTATTTCGGCTCAAGGGCTGCAACTCTGCCGCGCACGATTTCTTGGGCTTTTTTCTCAAGCCCCTGTCTATCGCCGTTGGGACAACGCAAGTAATAATGCATGACGGTTCCTTTTTCATTGGAACCTACGGAATAGTCCCGCACAAACTGCTTTCCTCTCTTAGATGTTTCTTGGCCGTCAGCGACGTGGTGTTTAACGACATCTATTTTATGCTCGTTAAAGGCCTCCAGGATTATATAGCGTTGTTTCCGGCGTTCCTTCTTGTCGAGCCAAGACGAAAAGGTGATCGAAAGTTCGATAAGCTGGTCGTTTTTCGATGAGCTGTTTTTTACGGCTACGTAGGGTTGCGACATGATGCTCTTCCTTAAGTAAAATTACTTTAGCCTGTCCTCAGGGCAGCCATCGTTTCATGACGTCTGGCGGTCAGGCGGCGCGTTTTTTGTCAGGAAGCATCACGGTCGCGGCGCGGGCCTCAATTCCCGCAAAACGTCAACAGGCGACGGGCCGGGCGAAAGAAAAAAGGCCCGATCAATAAAAACAAAAGCGTTGGCAGAAATAACTTTAAGCATTTTTAACGTGGACTTGTTTCGCAAATCGTTTCGAATCCATATCACAAAAGAGCTGTTCATGGAAAGCGTGTCATTATTTTCATGGGGGGCACAGCAGGCTTTGTAAAAGGCTTTATTCGTCAAGGGCTTGTCGTATATAGGGTTACGCGTTTCATAATCGTGCCCTAGTGCGACGAAACGATGAAACAAAAACGGTTAATTGTGATAGACTACGAAAAACAAGGAGCTTTGGTTCCCGTTGACCTTTCAAACTTAGGAAAGGAGGCTCATCATGCACACATCCTATGTTGTAGCGGCGCTTTCTTTGATCCTTTTGTCGGGATGCGCCCAATTAAGCGAGCACGACAGAGCCATGCTTTCGGAAACGCGAGCCGTGACCATGCAGGCGCGGGACGAGGCGGTAAGGGCCGCTCAAGACGCCGCGCGATCGGCAGCTGAAGCCAGGGCCGCGAGCGAAAAGGCTGTGCGTGCATTCAAGCATTCGCAAAAGAAATAATTCAGTCTTCGATCTCCGCGATCATGACCGGAAGACCGGAAGGCGACGCAAGCGCGTTGTCCACCGCGTACCAGTTCACTTTCGAGGCTTCGCCGGCGAGGGATTCGATAAGGGCGTGAAGTTCCGGAATGTCCATGGCTTGGGGACTCTTGTAGGCCGTTATGTCGTCCACTTGCTGCTGCGTCGGGAAAACCTCGATCCACAGCTGGTTGTCTTTCCAGCCTATTTTATAATTCGTGTCGATGACGTTCACGCGCGTGCCGATGGGGACCAGAGGGAAAAGTTCTTCGATGTGTTCGGGGTACATGCGGATGCAGCCGTGACTTGTGCGCCAACCGATGCCGTAAGGGCGGTTTGTGCCGTGGATAAGGTAGGCGGGCCAGCCGAGGTAAAGCGCGTAGTCGCCAAGGGGATTATGGGGGCCGGCGGGGACAAGGGCCGGCAAGTCAGGGTTTTCCTTGCGTATGGACGCCGGTGGAATCCATGTGGGATATTTGCGTTTGCTGGCGATGGTCGTGTGGCCGACAGGCGTTTCCCATCCTTCCTTGCCTATGCCGATCGGGTAGGTCATGATCGTGTGCGCGTCGGGGTAGAAATAGAGACGTAATTCGGAAAGGTTGATGACAATCCCCTTGCGCGCCGTCGCGGGCAAGATGTGCATCGTAGGCAGGATCAGAACCTCGCCTTCGTCCGGAAGCCACGGATCGACCCCCGGGTTGGCCATAAGCACTTCGGCAATCCCCAAGCCGAACTTGCGCGCGACATCGTACAGCGTTTCCCCCCCCTGTACCGCGTATTGGGAGGGTTCTCCAACGACATCGCCGTTGAGGGCGTATGTGGCGGCGCGGGCCTGAGTTGCCGCAAGACATAAAACCATAACGCCGACACAGACGATCAGAAACGCTTTTTTGCGTCCTAAGGCGGCCATGATCCGGACTCCTTCCGTTCAACGCTTCCCATGGGCTTTTTGCGCTTTCTAGGGCTTCATTTTCCCCATCATGCCCCGCACGGCGTCTTGAAGATCGGACGGGAGGACGACGACCTTGCTGTTCGGCGATCCTGCGATCTGGCCTATGGTTTTGATGTATTTTTCGCCAAGCAGGTAAAGAAGCGGCGTGTCGGAACCTGTCGCGGCGGCCATGATTTTCTGGATGGCCTCGGCCGAAGCCTGAGCCAGCGTAACCTGAGCCGTGGCATCGCGCTTGGCGGCTTCGAGGCGCGCTTCGGCTTGCAGGATGGCGGCTTGCTTGTCGCCTTCGGCCTTCGTCACGGTGGCCTTGCGCTCGCGTTCGGCAGCGGCCTGCAGCTCCATGGCCTTTTGCATGCTGGGCGACGGCTTGATGTCTTGAATCTCGACGGATTTGACCGTAAGGCCCCAATCCATGACTTCGTCCGCGATGCTTTCGCGCAGGCGCGCCTTGATCTTGTCGCGCGAGGACAGGGCCTGATCAAGCTCCATTTCGCCGACAATCGAACGCAAGGTCGTCATGATCAGGTTGCGGATGGCGTCGGCGAAATCGACGACGCCGTAAACGGCTTTGACGGGGTCGGTCACTTTTACAAAAGCGATGGCGTTCGTCAGGATCACGGCGTTGTCCTTTGTGATGACTTCCTGTTCCTGAACGTCGAGCAGAACGTCTTTTGTCACCACGCGCTGCGACACGTTGTCGATGTAGGGGATCATGAGGTTCAGGCCGGGCATGAACGTTTCATGGTATTTGCCAAGGCGTTCGATAACCCACTCCTCGCCTTGCGGGACGATGCGGATTCCTTTGAGCAACGTCACGAACACAAAGAGGAACAGGATGATGACAACAATCAATTCGGGCTGCATGACAGGCCTCCTTTCGGGGGTAAGACGTTCAATCGACTTTGGCGACGGTTACGATGCTGCCATCGACGCTGACGACTTTGACGCGCGCGCCGGAGGGTATCGTGTCGTTGGAAATGCATTCCCAGTTGTCGGACCCAAGAATGGGCTTTTGAAAACGCACGCGCCCGTTCTTGAACGGCGCGACGGCTTCGGTCAAAAGGCCGATTTCCCCTTCGACTTGCGCGGAGGCGCGGCCGACAAGAATTTTATGGGCGCTGCGCTTGAAAACGCGGAACCACAAGAGGACCATAAAAGCCGAAAATATGGTCCATAAAAGAATTTGAGTGGTCGCGCTTAGGTCGGGCATCACAAGAAGCGCGAACATAACAAAGAATGCCGCAAGCCCGCACCACACCAGAACGAAGACGGGCAGCAAAAGCTCCGACAGAATAAAAACGAATCCTATGATGGCCCAATGCCACCACAGCAGGTTCGACAAAAGCTCGTCCATGCATAACCGTCCTTGCCAACAGGGTCTTTGTATCTTGATAGGAAAGCGAAGGGAAAAACAAGGAAAAAGCTTCTTGTTCCCCAAGCGGACCCGCGCCATAACCGAAATGATGTCCACGATTCGTTTTATTCTTGGTATTGATCCGGGCCTGCGCCATACAGGCTGGGGCGTTATAGGCCAGAGTGGCAACAGGCTCACTTATGTGGCGGCGGGACGGATAAGCCCTGATCCCGACGTTGCGATGGCCGAACGCCTAAGGGTCTTGGCCCACAATCTTTCTGCCATTATAGAGCGGCACAAGCCTCAGGACGCGGCGCTGGAGGAGACTTTCGTGAACCGCAACGCCGCTTCGGCCCTCAAGCTCGGGCAGGCGCGGGGCGTTGCGATGCTCGCGGCGGCGCAGGCGGGGCTCAAGGTGACAGAGTATTCCGCCAACAGGGTGAAACAATCGGTAACGGGCTATGGCCATGCCGAAAAGAACCAGATACAGGCCATGATCGGGGTGCTTTTGCCGGGGGCAGGCCGACTCACCGCCGATGCTGCCGACGCTCTTGCCGTGGCCATATGTCACGCGCATCATGGCCCTCTGGGGCCTTATGAGCGGAGTCGCTAGGCCGGGTTTGTTTTGCAGGAGAAAACATGTTGATGGTTCCCATCGAATTGCGCGCAAGCTCCATACATGGAATCGGCGTTTTTTTATTGGCGCCTGTGGTGCGCGGCCAATTGGTCTGGCGCTTCGACTCGCGTATTGACCGTTTGTATGGCGAAGACGAAGTTGCGGCGATGCCGGTGACGATGCAGCAGTTCATTAAAACGTATTCATGCTGGGATGGCCAATTAAAGGTGTGGATGTTTGCGGGAGACAATTCTCGCTTCGTCAATCATTCCCTTGCGCCGACACTCATGACGGTGGGTGGCAAGGCGCTGGGCGACGATCTGGCCGCATATGATCTTCCGGCGGGGACGGAACTGACGTCCGACTACCGCGATATTTGCGATTTACCGCTCGATGTCGGCCTCAATTTGAGGGTCGCGGCATGATAGGCAAGCTGACGGGGCGCATCGACAGCATATCCGGCCAACAGGCCGTCATCGACGTGCAAGGGGTTGGTTATGTCGTCGCCTGTTCGTCGCACACGCTGAGACAGATCGGCGGGAAGGGCGCGGCGGCATCCTTGCTCATCGAAACGCAGGTGCGCGAGGACGCGATCAGTTTGTTCGGATTTGCCGATGCGCTGGAGCGTGACTGGTTCCGCTTGCTGACGACGGTGCAGGGCGTTGGCGCGAAAGTCGCGTTGGCGATTTTAAGTGCGTTGCCGCCGGAGCGGCTTGCGCAAGCCATCGCCGCCCAAGATAAAGCCGCAATCACGCAAGCCGATGGGGTTGGGCCGAAACTCGGCCTGCGTATCGTAACGGAGCTGAAGGACAAGGCCGCGATCTTCGGGGTCATGACCGCGTCGTCGCCGGATGGCGCCGCTCAGCCGCAGAAGGTTGACGGCGTGATGGGGGATGCCGTTTCGGCGCTCGTTAATCTGGGCTATCGCCGCATGGAGGCCTTTGCCGCCGTGGCCAAGGCCGCGCAGCATCTAGGCGATGGCGTGAAGATTGACGCGCTGATCCGCGCGAGCCTCGCTGAACTCAGCAAGGGAGTGAACGCAGCATGACATCACCTGCGCCTGAACGTCTTATCACAACGATGCCCCTTACCGAGGAAGGCAACGACGTCGCGTTGCGTCCGCAGAAGCTGGACGAGTTTATCGGGCAGGCGTCCGTTCGCGCGAACTTGAAGGTGTTTATTCAAGCTGCGTCTCAACGCAGGCAAGCATTAGACCATGTATTACTTTCAGGGCCGCCGGGTTTGGGCAAGACGACGCTGGCTCAAATTATCGCGCGGGAACTGGGGGTTGGCTTTCGCGGCACTTCGGGTCCGGTGATCGCGCGGGCGGGCGACCTTGCGGCGTTGCTCACGAACCTGCAGCCGCACGACGTTCTTTTTATCGATGAAATTCACCGCTTAAGCCCTTCCGTTGAAGAGGTTCTTTATCCTGCGATGGAGGATTTTCAGCTCGACTTGATCATAGGTGAGGGGCCTGCCGCGCGGTCGGTGCGGATTGACTTGCCGCCGTTTACGCTCATCGGCGCCACGACGCGCAGTGGGCTTATTACGCGACCGTTACGGGAGCGTTTTGGCATTCCCTTGCGTCTTCAGTTCTATACGCCGGATGAACTTAAGCTCATCGTGCAGCGCGGGGCCGGCAAGCTGAATATGCCTTTAACCCCTGACGGCGCCGCCGAAATCGCCCGTCGCGCGCGCGGCACGCCCAGGGTCGCGGGCAGATTGTTGCGGCGGGTGCGCGATTTTGCCGCCGTGGACGGACATGCTTCCATCGACGCCAGCGCCGCCGATGCGGCGTTGAACCGGCTGGAAATCGACCGTATGGGCTTCGACGCGATGGATCGCCGTTATCTTGCCATGATTGCCGAGAATTATGGCGGGGGTCCGG
>CAZYPX010000062.1:0-10583 GCA_964649675.1 uncultured Rhodospirillaceae bacterium
GTCAGGAGAGCCTTGCATCAAAACCTTGCCGTCGTGGATGATGGCCGCGCGGTCGACGATTTCCAGAGTCGCGCGGACGTTGTGATCGGTGATCAACACGCCAAGGCCCCGTTCGCGCAAATACATGACAAGGTCGCGAATATCCCCGAGCGCGATAGGATCGATTCCCGCAAACGGTTCGTCGAGCAAGAGAAAGTGAGGCTTCGAGGCCAGCGCGCGCGCGATTTCGACGCGCCGCCGCTCGCCGCCCGACAACGCGATGGCCGGCGCTCGCCGCAGATGCGCGAGGCCGAATTCCACCAAAAGCTCGTCCAGCATTATTTCGCGCGTGTCGCGGTCGGGTTCGATGACTTCCAGAACGGCGCGGATGTTGTCCTCAACGTTCAATCCGCGAAAGATGGAGGCTTCCTGCGGCAAATAGCTCAGGCCGAGGCGCGCGCGCCGGTACATCGGCAGAGCCGTGACGTCCATGCCGTCGATCAAGATCGTGCCGGTGTCGGGCGCGATGAGTCCGGTCAGCACGTAGAAAAAGGTCGTTTTGCCCGCGCCGTTAGGGCCCAAAAGGCCCACGACTTCGCCACGTTGCAAGGACAGGCTTACGTCGTGCAAGACGGGACGGCGCTTGAAGGATTTTCCGACGTGCTCGGCTTCAAGCCCATGGCCGGATCGCGGTAAGCGCATAGCCGGATCGTTGAGGCTTTCGCCTGCGTTAAAAGGAACGACCTTGCCGGAAGAGTTCATGCCGTATCTCAAGATATATGGGCGATGCGTTAATCTTTAACACGCGATTTTGTTGTTTCAGGGGCAGTCTTTTGGCCTGTTTTCGGCGCCGAGTCCAGAGACTTGGGCGTCAGCAAGGCGCGCACGCGGCCCGAGCCCTGATTGACCAGACGGCTTTCGCCTTTCGTGAAATCGACTTCCGCGCGGTCGCCCGCCAGTTGCGTTTCTCCGCGTGTGACGCGAACGTTGCCTTGCATGACGGCGACGTTCCGCTTGATGTCGTAGATCGCCTTATTGCCTCGTGTAACGTCGTTTTTCGTGACGACGGTCACGTTGCCTTCGGCGGTCATGGAAACCATCTCCATTTGTCCTGAGGGTGTCTGGGCAAAATGCGCCTTCATGACGTCGGCTTCAATCCGGCGGTCTTGATGCACGGCGCGCGCCTTGCCGCGGGCGAGCGCGACGTTTTGGTTTTCATGGTATTCCAGCGCGTCTTGCGCGGTAATGACATCGTGTGCCGTGACGTATTTCAGATTTTCCCCCGTGATGCGCGCGATCCTCTCGTCGAGATCATATGTGGCGCGGTCGCCGAAGATTTGCTGGCGCGGGTCCGAGATGCGCACGTTGCCTTCGGCCGTGAGCAAGCTGATGTCGCCGCCCAGCGCTGAGGTTCCTTTGCCGGAAGAAGGTTGCGTTTTTTGCGGTCGGCTTCGGTTGGCATCGCGTTCGTGGGCGGTCAGCATATTGGCTTCGACCGACATGTTTCCGCGAACGGCGCGGGCGTTGCCTTTGGCGAAGTAGGCGCGCTGTTCCTGATGCCACTCCAGAGATCCGTCGGCGGTGATCTCAAGCGGTCCTTCGGAGGGCGTCTGCACCCCAAGGGCCGCGGGACTGTCTTGCGCGAAAGTCGGCGAGCCTGCAGCCATAAGGCCGCAGTACAGCACGACGAAAAACCTGAACATCAACGCTGCCCTTGTTGGAGAGGAACCGGATCGTCGTCCTTGGTTTTATCAGAGGGTTTGCCGCCCTGCAATTGAAGCGAGGCCTTGGCCGGTCCGGTGATGACGATTGTGTTGCCTTTATCCGTCACGGTGAAGCCCTGGCCCTGAATTTCTCCGAAAGGTCCTTGAATCGTAACGGGTTTCCCCCCCCATGCCGTGTTTTCGTTCAAATCGATGTGCGCTTCGTTCGTGGAAAACTGATAGCCGTGATCGTGAAAGATATGCACGTTGCCCCCGAGCCACAAACTTTTTTTGGTCTGATCATAGCGGCCCGTAAGGGCTTCGCCCGCGATCCATGCGCCTTCGGCAAGCGTTATGTCGCCCTTGGGGCTTTCGAGCTCAATGACGTTCTTCAGGTTTTCGACCTGCAAGGCGCGCGCTGCGGTAAGCGAATAGGGCTGGTTTTTCCCGTCGAGTCCCTTGAGACGAAGGTTTTCGACAACAAGATTAGGAATGTTCGCCGCGATGACGGCCTTGAGTTTTTGAGCGCCGACCATCGGCCATGCGACCAAAAGGGCAAGTCCCAAAAAGGCGAGCGCAGGCAAGACCCAGCGCAAGACGCCCACGGCGCGGTTGTGGCGCGCGCTTTGCTCCATGACTCGTTGCGTGTCGCGCGGTCTGAAGAAACTCAGAGGGCGCGGCTTTTGGCCGGAAAAAGGAGGAGCGGGGGGGCGATTTTTTGCCATGCCTCATCATTGACCGATGGGCCGCTCTTTGCAACCATAAGCCGCGTATGCCTGATTTGTCAGCCTTTCTCGATATGCTTTTGGCCGAGCGGAACGCCTCGTTGAACACGCGCGCGGCGTACGCGCGCGATCTGGAGGACGCCGCCCGGTTCATGGTTGGGCGCAACGCTAACCTTGATTGCGCCAACGAAGAGGATATCCGTGCCTACCTTGCCTCCATGGGCGATCTTGCCGCGCGGACGCAAGCGCGGCGGCTTTCTGCGCTTCGACAGTATTTCCGTTTTTTATGCTCGGAAAAACGACGCGAGGAAGATCCAACGCGCACCATCGACTTGCCCAAGACAGGCCGCTCTTTGCCGAAGTATCTGAGCGAAAGCGAGGTCGAGGCGCTTCTCAAGGCGGTTGGAAGGCTTGGGGAGGAAGAAGGCGCCCGCCTCAAGGCGATGCTTGAGCTGCTCTACGCGGCCGGTTTGCGCGTCACCGAGCTTGTCAGTCTTCCCCTCGGCTCTCTTTTGTTCGATCGCGGCATGGTGCGCGTGAAAGGCAAAGGCGGAAAGGAAAGGCTTGTTCCGCTCGGCGATCCGGCCATTGCCGCGCTCAAGGATTGGCTCACGCATCGCAAGGTCGTTCTCGGTCCGAAACGGACATCGCCGTATTTGTTTCCTTCTTTCGGGGGGCGCACGGGGTTTCTCACGCGTCAACGCTTTTTCCAGATGTTGAAAGCGTTGGGCGCGTCGGCGGGAATCGCTCCGGAAAGGCTTAGCCCTCACGTCATTCGGCACGCTTTCGCCACGCACCTAATCGAGCGCGGCGCGGATTTACGCAGTGTCCAGATGATGCTGGGCCATGCCGACATCGCCACGACCCAGATTTATACGCATGTGGCGTCCTCGCGTCTTGCGCGTGTCGTGGCCGAACATCACCCCTTGGCGCATATAACAAAGCCATTGCCGCGCAGGCGTGGACGTGACGCGTGAGTTTTTGCCCTCGCATTGTAACGATGGCGGATCGTTGGCCCTCGGAATCAAAACGGAGCCTGCAGCGTAAAAGCTAAATATAGTAAATAGTAAAAGGTGTAAGACATCTCGTTTCGATACGAAAACGGTATGGTTAATTTGGGCAAGACAGGGGGATGTAACGTACGGCGGCTGCGCAAATTAAAAGCTTGTTAACCCCAAAGCCTGAATATGAAATAAAAGGCGTCTCTCATGCTATTTCGCTGTGGCTAGATGGAAAAGTCCCGGCTAAAGTGGCGGAGTTTTCATGCTGACTCTGAGAGCGATCATGCGCGCAGTTTGGATCATAGCGGTGGTAATGGCCGTTGCGTTGGCGGGGGGGGTGCTTATTGTCGGCGCTTTGCCAAGGCTGTTGGAGCCTGCCGAGAGGTTGGAGTCGCCAACCGAGTCGGCGAGCAACGAAGACATCGTGTGTTATCCGGAATCGCTTGACGAAAATGAAAGAAAGCTAGGCATCGAAGTTCCTTGCGCGCCTAGGAATTACCTACACGTTCCCCTGATCAACATCCAAAAGGATACGTTTCATGATAGAAACGGCATTTGGGAGGATGACGAGGTCTGGAATCCGGACGGGTCGTGGGTCTGGGACAATACGGTGAAGGTCGACGCGACGGAAGCCACGGTGACCATGGTAACCGGTGGCATGTGCGGGACTCTTTCGACATGTCCGGTTAA
Organism: uncultured Rhodospirillaceae bacterium; assembly: GCA_964649675.1. GTDB lineage: Bacteria > Pseudomonadota > Alphaproteobacteria > UBA9219 > UBA9219 > CAZVCG01. The sequence continues at coordinate 4,099 of CAZYPX010000062.1, forward strand.
AATCCGGATACGTAAGTCAGGGCAGCCTGACGAGATTTACGGATGGCCGAAAATGGGCCTTCTTTGTGCCGACGTAAAATATTATTTTATCCGTGACGATTTTAAGGAATTGTTGGCATGCGGCAAACATTATCCTCTGGATTGAATCGCATGGCGGGGGCTGAATAGATGGGGAAAGGCAAAACATTTTCGCTTATAGCCTTGGCCTGCGCAGTTTTTTTTGTGGGTCTTGTTCCAGTTATGGCGTCTGCCAATATTCCCTCGATAAAGGACATGTTCGTTGCGGCGGGCGCACCGGAGGCAAGTGCCGTGGGTCTTGCCCAGTTTGCAAAGAAAGTGGGCGCAAGCGAAGGAAATTGGAATTCTGTGAGCAGCAGTCCGTGCGTCGGCATGTTTCAATTTTGCGTTAAATCAGGAACTTACCGCCAATATATAGGGCGGGCATGGAACGGAGCCCCCCCCTCGCCGCAAGAGCAGGTCAACGCCTGGTTTAGATATATTAGGGATCAGTGGGCGCAATCAGGTCGCATAGGCATCAGAGGCGTTATAGGCCGTGATGTGTGCTCTTCGCACGGGAGGGATAGGGGGCAGTGCATTACCGCTACCCAAAGCTCCGTCATTATGGCGTGCCAATTCGGATGCGGCAGCAACGGCGCGCCCCATAATTACGTCCGCAACGGCTTTGCGTGCACGAACGACAAATACCCAAAATCGGGACGGGACGGAAATTCCGTGTGCACCGAGACGTACATGTATCGGGGCGCCGGTTTTGATGTTTCCTATATTACGGGCATGGAACCTGACGAGCTTAACGCTGTCCGGCGTTCGGATGGCAAGGTCGTTAATGATCCGGAGTGCGGCGCGGGGAATGACCCAAATCTTTTGCTGCTGCCGGGAAGCGCGTGCGCTTCAATCCCAGGGTCGATCCCTCCTCCCAAGTGTCCGGACATCAATCTGGTGGCCGGCACTACGCTTGCGACGAAAGCCTACCAACACGCCGCCATCGCCGCAGCGCAAGAGTCCTATCGCGCGATGGAGGTTACGGACTTAAGCGCGTGCCTGATAAGACTGGAAACGTATTTCGACGCGATCAAAAACATTCTGGCGTTCACGTTTGATGGCATTTTGTCTAGCGTAGCGATTCTTGTCATGAACGTGCTGCAGGGACTCCTGTCAGCGGCGTGCGAGTATGTCGTTAACGGGATCAACAACCTTTTGGCGTCCGTCTGCCTTCCCGTGCCTAACCTTAGTTTGAATCTTGATTTCAACATGAAGTCCGTGACGCGGCAGTCGTGCGACGGTTTGTCGCTTTTGAACGTGATGTCGGTAAATGGAGGGGGGGCGCCGTTTCCGTCGGCTCTTCCCCGCCTGAACGTCAACGGAATGTCGCTTGGCGCCGAAACCCTGATGCGCAGGCGTCAATGAAAATGAGGAGAAAAAACATGACCGGACAGAAAAAACGCCATGCGTCCGAATGGACAATGAAAGCTGTGATGCTTGTCTGTTTGCTGTTTGTTTGCGCCGTCGTGCCGATGGGGCAGGCTTACGCGCAGGCGGGACGTCCTCTGTCTGCGGAAGAGGACTGCGATCACCAACGAGCGGGAAGCTTGCAAAGTGGCTACAATCAGTCCTCCGTGGCATGGCAGACGGCGGCCATGACCGCGGCGGAACAAGCCTACCGCGAAATGAAGGTTACGGATCTGGCCGGCTGCATGATCACGTTGCGCACTTATTTTGACTGGATCAAAAATATTCTGAACGCCTCTTTGTTGGATCCCATTGCCGCATTGCTTATGGGCCTTATGAGGACTTTTCTGAATTACATTTGCGAATACGTTGTCAACTCGATCAACAACCTTTTGGAGGAAATTTGCATTCCGGTGCCGAGCCTGAGTTTCAGTTTCAGCCTGCCGTCCTTAACGAGCAAATCGTGCGACGGCTTGTCTCTTTTGAACTTGATGTCGGTTAACGGGGCCGGAACGCCGTTCCCGTCGGCGTTGCCACGCTTGAACGTCAACGGAATGTCTCTGGGTGCCGAAACGCTGATGAGAAGAAGATAGGCCACGAATAAAACCAAGGAGTAAGGCCATGCCCGCATTTTTTCATGTTAAGATCGGTCGCTTACGCCGCTTTTTTCTGCCGGTCGTGTTTCTGCTTGCGCTGGCGATCGGGGCAACGGCGACGCGGCCGACGCAGGCTGCCGTCTGTTCCTGTCCTGAAATTGCGGCCATCAACAGCGCGGGTTGGGCGGAAAACATAGCCAAGTGGGTTCAGGAGCACGCCGACTGGCTTCAGGCTTTCGAGCTTTTGAATACAATCATCGGCATTTCCTCGGCCATATACGATACTTCACAAGAAATATTTGGTTTGATGGGCGAAAAGCTCGATACTCTTATCGCTATGGAGCATACGAATACGGCCCTCAATTCCGAAATCGCTAACACCATGCACAGGGACAGCAAGCTGGCGGCCATAGATACGGCGATCAACGCCGTGAAAGCCGACATCGTCGCGAACAATTTCCGTCGTCCCGATGTTAAGGCCGATTGTTATACCACCATAGCTCGGCAGGGATTGTCCGGAAACCATATTTTCAACCAAACGGTCTCGAACGCCCTGACGCAAATGGTCGAAACGCAAGGTATAGGACGTGAAGAAGACGAAAGCGGACCTCTGGGCGCCTGGAAACGTTACATTTATATGTGCGGTTCTCTTCCGGGCTTTCCAAAAGGCATGCATGCGGAAATGGAGCCGCCCGCCTCGTGCAAGGAAGAGAAGTACGCCGGTCTTTTGACAAGTTCCCGTCTTCTCAGCGGCGCCTATGTTCTTGAAATACCCGACTTGGTTGACAAAACCATAAACAAAGTCACCAAGAAGGTGCCTGAACCCTCCAACGACGAGCAGAGGAATTTCGTCGCGGCGGCCATTTGGTTGACGAATGTGGCCGGTTTCCGGCCTTCGCCGCCTGTGGGGAAACAGATCGAAACCCATCAAGGCATGGTGGAGCTGGCGCAATGGAACCATTGCGCGGCGGTGCAAAGCGCGTTGGCAAAATCTTGCGCGGATTTGATCGCGAAATACACGCGGCCAGACTGTTCTGACGCAAACTATAATAAGTACAAGCTTGAATGCGACGCGGGCACGCGCGCTTGTCAGGCCGTGAGCGCGTCTTCGCTGCCGGATAAGGGCGGGCCAGCCATTGATCTGAGCAAAATGCCGGGCTTTGATTGTGTGAAGGGTCTTAGCACGTATCAAGCCGAGTATCTCAACCATCTTTTGTGTTTCACCAACGACAGGGCTATCGCGCTTCCCGCTCAGGGCGCGTCGCCCGCCGCGAACATCGCGGCTGCGGACGCGTGCGCCGTGGCGTGGGATCAATGGCAAACCAAGATGGCGACGCAGCAGGACGCTTGCACTCAAGCGGCCGCGAAGATGGCAAGCCTGACGTGCTGGCCGAAACAAAACCGACCGCCTATTATAACGTCAAACAATTAGCGCGGCCCAGGAAAGCGCGAAAAAATGAGCAGAACAACACCGCATGACGCGAACATGAGAAGTCAAACCATTCGCGCGGGAAACTTGGGGGGGCGAATAAAGTCTTGGTCTTTTGCGAGGTCTTTTCTGGCCGTTTTTATTTTTCTTTTTATGATTGTCGGGAACGCGGGGACGAGCCAAGCACTTAAATGCAAAAAGTGCCATGTGGGGCCGGAGCTTTCCATAGATGCCGCAGGCCACACCTCTAATGCGGCGCATTGGGTCGAGAAGCAAGGTAATTGGCTTAAGATGTTCGGTTTTCTTGGCGTCTTTATCGATGGTGCTAACGCCACGCTAAAACTTCTGGGAGAGATCAGGGATCGTTTTGTCGAGAAAACGGATCTTCTTATGGCCGTGAAACATGTCGACAACGCTTTGGCGCACATGGAAAAAAAGACGCTGCAAAGGGACAAAAAACTGTCGGACATTGACGCGAAAGCCAACGTTTTCTCATCCAAGATCGTAGGTCGGCATACGGCCAACGATTTCGGGGAATTGGCCTATTGCAACAACGTGACGGCTAGAAAAGGCCCAGCTATCGTTTATCCTTTCACCATTTTTATCGAGAACACGGTGACGGCTGCCAACGAAGCCCTTTTTCTCGGCTCGGGCGCGGACGGCGATGGGCCTTATTACGCCGCATTTGGGAGATTGCTGTCGTGTCCCTCAAACGACCCGAACGATCCACGTCATCTGGACCCAAGAACCGGCCTGAGGCAAATGGAATATCCCGAAGAATGTCTGGATGAAGACGACATTTTTGAAGGGGCCGATATTACGGCACGCATAGTGACGGGAGAAATTCTCGAACTCATGATGCCGCCTTTTGTCGATCAGGAGGTGACGCTACCTGACGGCGCCAAACATAAAATCAAAATACCCAAGGTTGACGAAAGTCTTTTGGAAGCCAAATCCGGTGATCCCGCCAACGCTGATGCAGAAGAATATGCGCGCGAGGCCTTTAGGGCTCAAAAAGCTTTTATGGCGGGGTGGAAATATTGCGTCCGCGCCATGGGCTCACGCATGACGCCACCCGCCGGCAGCGGAATTACCACGGCTCAAGGCATCGTGACGACCGCCGGATGGCATCATTGCGCTTCGGTGCAAAGCAACTTTATCCGTGCATGCGCGAAGATGCTTGCCAAACACACGAAACCGAATTGCGCTTACAGCGATGAACAATCAGGCGTGACTTTCGACGAATTGTGCACCGTATCCCTTATGGCTTGTGACGCCGCTAAGGCGTTGGACGCCACCTTACCGTTCAATTGCCGCGCTCCTTTGTCTTTGTACGAGGCCGAGTATGCCTCACATATGGCGTGCTTCGCACAACTCAGGCTTATGGGCGACAACAACCGCCCCCGTCCGAACGACAGGCACGGCAAAGACATATGCTCCGTGGCTTATGAAAAATGGCAGACGCGTATCGAGAAGGAGAAAGCCGCCTTTGTCGCCGCGCAAGAACAGCTGGCTTCGATGCGCGATTGCTGGCCGACCAACCAGCCCTTGCCTGTAACGAGCAGCCAAAAATAGCGCAAATACAGGCTTAATGTTCCGTTAACCATGCCGGTTAACCATTATGCAACCAAAAACAGGCACTCTACCGCCTTTGGAGGTTTTGACTCCGGATTGCTTGTTGCGTATAGGTTTTTATCCCTTGGGAACTATTCGTAATAGGCGATTTCAGGGCTAGGGCATTTTTCTTCAGTCAATGGATGACAGTTTTCATGGCGGACACCGCGCAAAACATCGAAACCGGCTCGACGACTTCTTTACAAGCGGCGCTTGCTTCTTTCCGGCACGTTGGCAAGCCGCTGCTGCAGGCCTTGGTCGAAGCGTCCGGCGTTGCGTCCGCTGACAAGACGGCTGCAAAACTTGACGGCGAGCAATTCCAGCGCCTCGTGGACTCCGCGGTTCAATTAAGCCACGCGTTGACCAAAAACATAGGGGCAAAAGAAAGCGATCTTGAAGCCGACGTGCGCTGGAAAGTCGTGGGTTCGGCGAGCCAGATCGTTGCCGCGAGCTTACGCGCCACGGGGCGCGTGCTGTCAGACGACGAGGTCAAAAAAATCGCTGACATTGCGGCGACTCTGCAGGAAAGATTCAACCAGCAGATTCCTGCGGACTCCAAGGCTCCTCATAACACTCTCGCTTCGTTTCGCGCCCAGATGATGGAGGCCATAGTGCCTGTGATTGGCGCTGTAGCACAGTACGCTTTCGGCCGCGCCGAGCACCTGCTGCTTGCCGAGGTGGCGGAGCAGCTTGTCAGGGCGGCGGATCAAGTCACGCGCTCGTTGGCCCCTTCCGGGGCGAGCCCTGAGGAATGGCGCCTTTTGTGCTGGAACGTTTTGCGCGCCGCCGGACAGATTTATACCGAATGCCATTTCGCCGAAGCGGATCGCCTGCTTTACATGAACCCCGACGATCGCGTGGCTTATTTTGCGCAACACAACAACGTCGTCCCAATGACTCAGGTTTGGCAGGCTTTCCGTCAGCGCATGGCGATGCTTGCGACGTTGGCCATGTATCTTGACGTTCCTCAAGGGGCCCAACTGGAAACCCAGAGCTGGCCATGATTACAGCCCACCTTCTTGCGGCGTGCCTTAATTTGGCGGCCCAGACGTATCAGGTTCCTCCTGCCGTGCTGGTTGGCATCATGCATGTCGAAGGCGGGCGCGTGGGACAGGAAGTCGGCCCGAATATCAATGGGACGTATGACCTTGGCCCTATGCAGGTCAATACGCTGTGGCTGCCGCAACTGGCAAGGTCTTGGCGCGTCGATGTTAAAAAGGCGCGCGCTGTGGTGCGCGACGACGCGTGCATGAACGTGAAAGTTGCGGCTTGGATTTTGCGGGCAAAAATTGATGAAGCGGGTTCTCTATACGGCGGGATCGCGCGCTATCACTCGGCGACGCCAGGGCGTGGGCAGCGCTACGCCGCCAAAGTCGTTG
>CAZYPX010000063.1:0-10553 GCA_964649675.1 uncultured Rhodospirillaceae bacterium
AATTGGAGCGTTGGCTTTCAGGCCAACGCCAGTCGCTTAAAGGCAGCGAAATCGGTCGCCGCGCGAACCGCCATTTCTCCTTTGCGGGAAAAGAATATTGGCTCACGCGGCCTTTGGCGGCCGCCATGGCGGCGAACGCCCAGGAAGCGGCGAAAGAAATCGAAAACGGCAACCTGGAGAAGTGGCTTACGCGCTCCTACGGCGACGAAGAGCTTGCAAAAACCGTCAAGGAACTTGCCGCGCATCTTCAGGAAAGTGGAAAAGCGGCGCATTATGAAGATCAACTCGTAACGCGGGCCTGCCTCGCGCTGGATCCTCCCGCGCCCATTCGGTACCGCGGGATAGCCGTTATGCCCAGCGGCGTGGCCACCCTTCTCGTCGATACGGCCCATACGGGAACCAACACACAAATTCTATGTGAGATTATCGCCAACCAATTTGTGATTCTGTGGGTCAATCTGCAAAAGGACGTAAAAGCCGATATCGTCCCCTTGGCTCAGCAAATGGAGCGCCTGCGCGGGTTCATCGAGAAAGCATCTTTTGGGAAGGGACTGGAAAGAGTTCTCTACGAGCTTAATCCCACTTTGCCGTGTCTAAGCCCCATGCTGCGCGGACAGTACGTTCTTTCTGCACGCGATGTTTTGCCATCGCTGGAATCCTTGGCCGCATCAGGCAACCGGCCCCAAGAACCTATGGATCGTCATCTCGCAGCTTTTCTGGTCGCGCGCGACAAACGGAGCGAATCCCTTTTCGTTTCCATGGAACCGGATCAAAGCCCCATCCGACGAGGCCTTGCCATGCTGACGCTGTTTAGCGAGCTGCAGTACCGGTACGGGCCGGATCAACTGCCTTCGCTTACTTCATGGCTCTATCCGCTTGTCGAAACCACGATCGACCGCTTTCTTAGCAAGCCGTTCCAAGAAAAGATCCGGCGGCAAACCAAAGATGCCGTACAGCAAGGCGATCTTAGAAAACTCCAATCGCTTGTCGATGATCCCGAGCGCGTCGAACACGACCTCAGAAGCTTTCTGGAAGCCCGTCAAATGTATCAGGATCTACAGGCCGAAATCGGCTTGATCGAAGCCGATCTTCGTGGCCGCGAAAACCTCATGTTAAGAGTCGGGCGACCCGTCGCGGCTTTGATCGCAAGCGCGACGGGAATCATCCTTATTGGAGTCACGCTGTTCCGCGCCCTATGGCCCAGATTGGGACTTTAACCATGAGCGAAAAAAGCAAAAAAACCGAAAAAAACAAAGCACCGTCCAAAAACGGCACAAAGCTTGTTATTCTTATGATTATTGCGGGCGCGCTCGTCCCGTTCGGCGCGCCGACGCTTCTCGTTTGCCTTGGGCTTATCCCGACGCTCGTCGCCCTGTTCACGGATACGGACCCCAACAAATCCGGCGTCATTACGGTGGGCTTTTTAAACCTCGCCGGCGTTATGCCTTTCTTAATAGACTTATGGACAAAAGGCCATTCGATAGAAACCGCCTTGCGCATCATGCGCGATCCCATGACTTGGGTTATCATGCTGGGGGCCGCAGCCATAGGACAGTTGATTCTTTACGCCGTGCCAACCGCAATGACCGTTATGGCGGTCAATAGGATGGAGGCTCGCTTGCACGTTCTAAGGGAGGGGCTTGAACAGCTAAAGGCGATCTGGGGCACGGATGTTGCCACAAACAGGCCCGTCGATCTTGTTCGCCGGAGTGATGACGAAGAATGAGCAGGGAATATAAGCTTGGACATGGCGCCTTCGCTGCGTTCATGGGTGTTGCGCGTCTTTTTTGTCTCTTGATCCTTGTCGCGGTTCTGACGCCGCCGCAGATTTATTGCCTCCTCACAAAGCGCAAGAACCCTTTCGCTCTTACGCGTTTTTTCCACAAGTGTCTTTTACGGATTCTCGGCATTAAGCTCAACGTATACGGCTCGTCCGTCGGCGAAGGACCGGTCGTGTTCATCTCCAATCATTCGTCTTATCTTGATATTCCGGTTTTAGGATCGCTTGTTGATGGCAGCTTCGTCGCCAAGGCGGAAGTTTCGTCGTGGCCTGTTATCGGTTTCCTGTCCAAACTGCAGCAATCTGTTTTCGTCGAGCGCAAGGCCCTACGCGCAGCGGAACAAAAAAGCGCGCTCAACGAAAGGTTGGCCCAAGGCCACAATATCATCCTCTTTCCCGAGGGCACGTCGTCGGACGGGCAGAGGCTGCTCCCGTTTAAGAGCAGCCTTTTCAGCATTGCCGAAAGAAACGGCGGCGATCCGGCCATAAATGTGCAACCCATATCCATGTTGTGCACAAAGCTTAAAGGGCTCCCAATGGGAAGGGCCTTGCGGCCATATTACGCATGGTTTGGCGGAATGACGTTTTTGCCGCACTTATGGAACGTCTTCAAAATCGGGGATTTTACGGTCGGCGTGATTTTCCATGAGCCTGTGTCCAGCAAGGATTTTTCCAGCCGCAAAGACCTCGCCCTTTATTGCCATCGCAAAATCGGGGCCGGAATCGAACACTTTCTGACCGGTCGCCTTCCTGCCCATGGACAAGCCGCCCTTTTGGAGCGGAACAATAAAGAGCTTGCGATACCCGACTAAGATTTGGCACAACCCCTGCGTTATGGAAAAACGCAAAAACGTCAGCGCCCCCCCTAAAAAGCTTTTTATCAAAACGTGGGGCTGTCAAATGAACGTATACGACTCGGCCCGTATGGCCGACGTTCTGGAGTCGTTGGGTTACGTAACGACCGATGATCCGGCCGAAGCCGATCTTGTTGTTTTCAATACGTGCCATATCCGCGAAAAAGCCTCGGAAAAGCTTTATTCGGACCTTGGTCGCATGCGTGAACATAAGGATGCCCGAGCGGCCAAGGGCCAAACGATGCTGATCGCCGTGGCCGGCTGCGTCGCACAAGCCGTTGGCGAAGAGATTCAGCGGCGCGCGCCCTATGTGGATTTGGTGTTCGGCCCCCAAACGTATCATCAACTATCGGATATGCTGGCAGAGGCGGCGCTGCGCGCCCGGAGGGTTTTAAACCTTGAGTTCCCCGTTGTGACGAAATTCGAACGCCTGCCCGTCGCCCAAATTAATCCAGACGTCAGCGCATTTCTGGTCATTCAGGAAGGCTGCGACCGTTTTTGCAGTTATTGCGTCGTGCCTTACACGCGCGGTGCCGAATACGCGCGTCCTTTCGACGCCATCCTCAAGGAAGCAAAGGAACTTGCGTCTAAGGGCGTTCGGGAAATCACGTTGCTTGGTCAAAACGTCAACGCGTGGCGCGACGGCGATCTGCGTCTTGGCCATCTTCTGGAGCGCCTTGGGGATATCCCGAACCTTTTGCGCCTTCGTTATACGACATCGCATCCGCTGGACGTAACCGACGACCTTGTCGCCGCGCACCGCCATGTGCCGCAGCTTATGCCCTTCCTGCACCTTCCCGCGCAAAGCGGATCGGACCGGATTCTGGCGGCCATGAACCGCAAACATACCGCAGGCGATTACATGCGCCTTGTTGACAAGCTCAAGAAAGCCCGACCCGATCTGGCGCTCTCGTCGGATTTCATTGTCGGATTCCCGGGCGAAACGGACGCCGATTTCGAAGCCACGCTCAGGCTTGTGCGCGACATCGGCTACGCGCAAGCCTTTTCCTTCAAATACAGCCGGAGGCCCGGCACGCCAGCCGCCGGTCTTACGGAACAAATACCGTTGGCCGTCAAGAACGCGCGGATTAAGGAATTACAGACTCTGCTGTCGTCCCAGCAAGAGGCGTTCAACGCCGCATGCGCGGGCCAGACGATGCCCGTGTTGTTCGAGAGTCCCGCTCGACGGAAAGGCCATATCTTCGGACGCACCGCCTATATGCAGACCGTTCTGGCAAGCGGCCAGTCAGATTCCATCGGCCACGAACGCCTTGTCCGGATCACACAAGCGGGAAAAAACAACCTAACAGGCGTTCTGGCATAGGCGGCGAAGGCCTTCCCGCCATCCGGTTTAAAGGTCAACGCTGTCCGCCGTACCGGCGTAGCGCACGGCATCCGACCAACACCGCTCAAGATTACGCAACGTCTTTTGGGCGGTTTCCAGGGCGGATTCGTCGCCATCGCGCATCATCGGCTCGGCCCATTTCTTTTCCAATGCGCCCAGTTTCGCCAAAACGTCCTTACCCTTCGCCGTAACCTTGAGGCGAGCGGAACGGCGGTCGCGCGTGGAGGCTTGACGTTCGACGTACGCCCCGTCGACGAGTTGCTTTAAATTATAGGAGGCGTTTGAACCCAAATAATAACCGCGCTCGATTAAATCCCGCACCGATATTTCCTCGTCGCCGATGTTGCTGAGCATCATGACCTGTACCGGACTGATGTCCTGCACGCCAACGCGCCCAAGCTCAAGGCGCACGACATCCAGAAACCTGCGGTGCATGCGCTCGATCTGCCTCGGAAGCTCATGCAAAAGATTTTGCCCGTCCGCTTTTTTGCCGGCGTTCTGTGTCGTGTCTTGCATGGCAAATCAATCCCTTGTCGTCATAATAACTTTTGGTTGCGCGGCGGGTTTGTCGTGGCAATATACGCGCGCGCTTCATTTCCTTTGGAATCAACCCATGATGACCCACGTTTCCCTCTTAAGCAATGCCCTTTCCTCTTGTAGTATTATATGTTTTTTCCGTAGCATGGGGAAAGCAGCCCTAATCCTGACCTTTTTACCGCTTTTGGCCTGTTCCATGACCCCACCCGAGCGTGAAAACGCCGATTCCCCGGGCGCGGGTATGATACATCTGGCCGAGCAACTCCAGAGCCGAGGCGACCACGTCGGCGCCATCGATTTTTACCTGCGCGCCCTGAAAAGCGACCCCAAGAACTATGTCGCTTACCGAGGTCTCGGGGTAGCCTATGAAAAGACGGGCCGCCTGATTGAGGCTTCCGAAACCTACCGCGCCCTGGCTCGGCTTCGTCCGCAGGATCCCGAATCCCATCGCAACCTTGGCCGGATCCTGTTGACCTTGGAAAGACCCATAGAGGCGCGGGACGCTTTCCAGACGGCTCTAAAGAAAGACAGCCGCGACGTGAAGGCCTTGAACGGGCTTGGCGCGACCCTCAATTATCTCGGCGATCACGAAGGCGCCCAAAACGCTTTTGCTCAAGCCTTGAAAGAGGAGCCTAACAACCTGACCACGCTCAACAATCTGGCCTATTCCTATATACTGGACAACCGGTTCGGCGAAGCGATCCGCTTGCTGGAGCCTCACCAGAAAAATCCGGATGCCGTGCCGGCCTTACGGCAAAATCTGGCGTTGGCCTACGGCATGGCGGGCATGGATATAGACGCCGAGCGCGTCGCCCGCATGGATCTGCCTCCGGCAAAAGTCCAGGAAAACATGGAGTATTACAAAAACCGACGCGCCGAAATGGCAGTGACGACCGCGCCTTTTGCGGAAGTCGGCACGTACGCGACGCAAGCTTTAGCCGAGGCCGAAATTGAACGGCTTCAGGGACAGATTGAGTCGTCGGGTATGGATCTTAAGCCCATTATCGTCCCACAGATCGCCGCGCCAGGCGGAACCCCGCGCTTTGCCGTACGCATGATGGGGTGCGCAAAGCCTTCCGATGTTCAAATTTTTTGCGATCAGCTAGCCAAACACGGCGTGACCTGCATGGTGAGGAACAACAAACAGACACGATGAAGTATGAGGTTAGTGCACGCCAGCCATCGCCGACATCACTTTGATCGCTGCTGGCCCAATAAGCACGACGAACAACGGCGGCAAAATGAAGATTATCATCGGCACAGTCAAAATGGCTGGCAAGCGCGCCGCTTTTTCTTCGGCCTTCATCATGCGTTCTTCACGCATTTCTCCAGATAGCACGCGCAAGGCCTGCGCGAGGGGGGTTCCGTATTTCTCCGTTTGAATCAATGTGTTAACAAGCGCAATCACGCTGGGCAACGGCACACGTTCGGAAAGTCCGTGCAAAGCCTTGTTGCGATCCGGAAGAAAGCTCAGTTCGACGCCCGTAAGCCCTATTTCTTCGGCCAGTTCGGGACAAGTAGGTCCTACCTCGCGCCCCACGCGGTCGAATGCCGCGTCAAGGCTGAGGCCTGCCTCGGCGCAGATAACCATCAGGTCAAGCGCGTCCGGCATGGCTTTGCGCAGAACCTCTTCGCGCTGCTGGCTTTTATTTTTCACGAAAACATCGGGCAGCATCCAACCAAGCATCGCCGACGCCATAACGATCAACAGCCCGATGGCGCCAGGAACTTTAGCCACATGGACGATGAATATGAAAAACGCCGCGCCCGCGCCAAGCCCGCCCGTCAAGGCCAACTTGAGAAATAGAAACACGAAGATCGCGTCGCGCGACTGTATGCCCGCGCGCCGAAGCTTGATGCGTAAGTCGGAGAGCCCTTTGCCCTGAGAGAGACGAAACCACTCCACGATTTGCTTCATCGTGCTGACGCGCTGTAACGCGGCGCGGCGAGTGTTTTTCTTTTTATGTCCGCCTTCGAACTCGCTGCGGCGATCGGCGATGGATTTCAAGCGGCCTTCCAGCGGATCGCGGTCAACAAGCGCTGACCACACCAGCACGACCACGGCAAAAGCCGCCACGCCGCACAGGTAGGAAAGAACGTCGGGATTTCCGAGAAGCTGTTCCATGGCTAGATCTCGAAATTGATCATCTGCTTCATGACGAAAACGCCGATGCTGAGCCACGTGAGCCCGCCCGCCATGAGCAGCTTGCCCCGCAGATCGGTCAGCATGATCATCATGTATTCGCTGTTCACGGCCATCAACAACCCGAACATCAAAAACGGCAGGGAGCCGATGATCATAGCGCTTGCCCGCGCTTCGGACGACATGGCGCGTATCTTAAGCCGCAACTGGCGGCGTTTTCGTAAAAGGTCGGCAAGGTTCGTCAGCGTCTCGGCAAGGTTGCCGCCCGTCTCGCGTTGAATGGCCAAAGCGATGATGAAAAACCTGAACTCGGGGGTGTCGAGACGTCCCGCGACATCCCACATCGATTCGTTTAGAGAACGCCCCATGCGTACGCTGTCGCTTATGCGGCGGAACTCTATGCCGACAGGATCGGGAAGTTCGTTGCCGACAGTGGCTATTGATTCCGTAATGGGCAAGCCTGCGCGCAAGCCACGGCAAATCGTGTCGATGGCCTCGGGAAAACTGGCAAGAAACTTGCGAGCGCGTCGGTCGCCCATTTTGCCCGTGATGAAATGCGGAAGAAAAAGACCTATGGCGATGGCCAGAAAAACGGCCATCGTCTTGGCCCAACCCAGCATATAAACGAAAACAAGGTAGAGAACGGGTATCAAAATGCCATTGATCATCAGGTATTCGCCCAACGCCAGATTCTTGCCCGTTCGCGCAAGACGCATGCGCAGCTTGTCGGGGTTCGGCAGGAATTTCTTGATCATCATGTCGATAAAATGTATTTCGCTGTCACTTGTGCGACGGCGCAGCGATTGCGACATGCCTACTTTTGTCTCCCGTACCATCTCGACGTTTCCGCCGACGCGCGCCAGCCTTCTTTTCATCGCCGTATTCGGCGAATCTCCCCAAAAGAGCGCGAAAACGAGAATCAACGTCAACGTGCCGCCTCCGATGACGCCCACCATCATCAATGCTTCTTGCGTCAACACGTCAACGCCTCCATTAGTTCTTTGTCGAGGCCATAGTATGCGGCCTTTGGCAAGCAATGGGGCCTGAGACCGTGGTTTTTGTATTCCACCGTCAAGCGTCCGTCAGGAAGCTCGCCGGTAACGTCGCACGTAAACAAATCCTGCATGGCGACCACATCGCCCTCCATGCCGATGATTTCCGAAATGTAGGTCACGCGGCGCGAACCGTCGCGCAAACGGCCAACCTGAATAATCATATCCACCGCTGAGGCGATTTGCTGACGGATAGCACGCGGGGCAAGGTTGGCCCCGCCAAGACCTACCATGTTTTCAAGCCGCATGATGGCCTCGCGCGGGCGGTTGGCGTGGACAGTGGAAAGGGAGCCGTCATGGCCCGTGTTCATAGCCTGCAGCATGTCGATGGCCTCGCCGCCGCGCGTTTCGCCGACGATTATGCGGTCCGGACGCATGCGCAAGGCGTTTTTCAACAGGTCACGCATCGTGACCTCGCCATGGCCCTCAAGATTGGGGGGGCGGGTCTCAAGGCGCACGACGTGCGGTTGTTGCAATTGGAGTTCGGCGGCGTCTTCGATCGTCACGATGCGCTCGCCGTTGTCAATCATTTGGGACAAGGCGTTGAGCAGCGTTGTTTTGCCCGATCCCGTGCCGCCCGAAATCAGGATGTTGAGGCGGCAGCGTCCGCAAATCTTGAGCAGCTTGAGCATCGCGGGCGAAACGCTCCCGAAACGCAGCATGGTTTCAAGCGTAATTTTCTTTTTGGCGAATTTGCGGATCGTGATCGAAGGCCCGTCGATGGCCAGCGGCGGAATGATGATGTTGACGCGGCTGCCGTCGGCCAGTCGCGCGTCGCAAAGCGGTGTGCTTTCGTCAATGCGCCGCCCGATCGCCGTAACGATGCGCGTCGCGATAGCGAGAACGTGAGCGTTGTCGCGGAATTTGACGTCGGTCAACGTCAATTTGCCGCCGCATTCGATATAGACCTGCTTGGGACCGTTCACCATGATTTCCGAAATGGTTTCGTCCGCCAGAAGCGGCTCAAGCGGGCCGAGCCCCAACATGTCGTTCAGCAGTTGCTCGACAAGCTCCATCCTTTCGGCGGCCGTCAGCTGCGTTTTCGTCTCGATCAAAAGCTCGCCGACCAGAAGCGAAAGGTCGCGGTTGAGGTCTTCGCGCGTCATGCGCGCCGCAGCCGAGGTGTCTATGCGTTCCAGAACGATCGGCTGAAGCTTGAGCTTGGCCTGTTCGACGCTGGCGCGGCTTCCGCCGCCGCGCGCCATGGCGGAGGGCTTGGACTTTGGCGGGTCAGACGCCGAAGGCGTTTCCGCTTCGGCGGCTTCCTCGGCACCAGGCAAAGCGGAAGACGGCTCCGTCTTCGCCGGTTCAGGCTTGGGGGGCGGCATAAGGCTGTTCACAAGCGCGGCGACAAGATCGCGCTGATCGAGCAGGTTAAGATCCATGTTGTTTTTGGCGAGAACAGAAACAACCCGCGCCTTGACCTCCTTCACAAGATCGCTCCGCGGCATGGCGTTCGCTTTATCGTGAGGCAGCTCATCCGCTATAAGAGGCAAAAAACGGTCGTGCAGCATGGCCAATGTGCTGTCGACCGGTATATCGCTATGGGAAGGCGACCTTCCTGAAGCCATTATGAATCTCCGTCAGGCGCCTGCTTGCCCCTTTTGAACAGGCCGCTTAACAGGCCTTTTGAAGATCCTCCCTTTTTGTCGGCTCCCTGCCCTTCGGATTCCACAAGATGGCGCGCAAGATCGAGCAAGCCTTTCGTCAACGGAACGCCTGCGGCTATTTCGCCAAGCGTTTTTCCGGCGTTGCTGGCCGCCATAACGTTTTTAGGATCATCCGGCAAAAAGAAATCTATCTTCACCTGAGCGCCTTTGGCAAACGTCGTCTCGTCGACCGAACCGGATCGTTGCGGTCCAACACGGGCCGCGACAAGCGTCACGCGTGCCGTCGTACCAAGTGTCTTCAGAGCCGTTCGCACTCTCAAGGTGTCGCGAATCCCGACAAGAGACATTTCGGTGACCAAAACGATTTCATGCGCCAAAGCAAACAGGCGTTTTTGGGTCGCGAGCATATGGCGCGGCAAATCGATGACGATGACGCGGTAATTGGAGCGCACTTCCTTCAACAGCATCAAAATGGCGCTGTTGTCCACGTGAACGATCTCGTCGACGGGCTCTTCGGCGCTCATCACGGAAAGATACTCGCTTTCGTTGACCATGGCGCCAGAAACCATGAGACTGTCGACGCGCTGCGGCGAGCTGACAATCTCCCGGAAGCCGTGTCCCGGCTCGACATCGAGGGCCAAAGCGCTTGTTCCGAATTGCAGATCGAGATCAAGCATAGCGCATTTGCGCTTCAGCTCGTGGCCGATGAGCCAGCTTGTGTTAATCGCAACCGTGCTTGCTCCCACGCCGCCGCGCAAACCGACGATGACGATAATTTTGGTTTCCTTGGTTCCTGTCGCCGCCGGACGTCCGCGCGTCGCCAAAACCATGGCCTGAGTCAGTGTTTCGGAAGTAATGGGCTTAAGAAGATAATCGGTCATGCCCGCCGCGATCATGTCGCGGTACAAGCCGACATCGTTTTCGGAGCCAAGAGCGACCATTTTCGCGGCAGGGTCGCACAAACCCGCAAGCCTTCCGGCGGTTTGCGACGGCTGAAGCTGTCCGTCCATGTCCACAAACGTCAACTTGGGCGGCGCTTCGGATTTCAGTGTCGCAATCAAATGGTCCGCGCCCCCGCTCTGAACGGAATCGGCAGGAAATCCTTGACGCTCAGCCCATGCGCGTACCGTCGCTAAAGTCTCCTCATCCGTAATGAAGGCCATAAATTCGTTGTGCATCTTTGTTCCATGCGACGCGAAGAGTTACTGATTGGAAGCCCCGCCTTCGCCTCC
>CAZYPX010000064.1:0-10368 GCA_964649675.1 uncultured Rhodospirillaceae bacterium
ATCTCCCGGCAATAACCAGACGCTTACTGATTATCTGACACAAAAAGAGGAAGAAACCGATAAGAATCTTTCACAAATGAATATACCCATCCCAAATAAGCGGGGTCGAAAGTGCAAAAAGTCAGTTCTCGAAACCGATAGTTGAACATGTCTAAACAATTTACTGCTAACGCGGCGATCAAATGTAATTTTTGATAATCTGTTAAGCCTTCATCTTTGTGTTCAAATATCCTCTCTTTACTCAGGTGGGCCGATAGACGAAGATGATGGCACAGGCGGACAACAACTAATGTAACAACTTAACAATATCCTCAGCACGTAGGTGCGTGTAGCGCTTAAGCATGGACAGGCTTTTATGGCCCGTAATGCTGGCTACCTGCATCATATTTAACCCTCTTTCGAAAAGGCGGCTGGTAGCCTCATGGCGTAAATCGTGAATATGCAAGTCTTCAATGCCCTCATTATCCAAAATACGCTGATACACTGATTTTACCCCGTCACCAGTGAATGGAATAACTTTCGAACTTTCTGGGAACATACGCCTAAGTTGCGCAAGGGCGCTCACAGCTTTGGGAGAAAGAGGAACTTTACGTGCTTCGCCATTTTTTGTGTCGCGCAACAACGCATAACGATAGGAATAGCGTTTCTTTTTTCCATCCGACGTTTTTACATCTTCACGATTGACAAAAATATCTTTTTGCCATGACAAGGATAACAACTCACCTCGCCGCATTGCTGTTTCCAGCAAAAGAATTATCATTGGCTCAAGCCAAGGCGATGAACTTTTCCGTGAGGCTTTGAGCAGCCTCTTTTCTTCGGCTGGGGAAAGACGGCGATCTCTTCCTTGTGGTGACTTTGGCTTGGAAATAAGGGTGATAGGATTCACCAGTGAATCCATTTTCCATTCTCGCCGCGCTGTATTGAAGAGATGAGACAAGATTATCAGTTCGCGCTTAACCGTATTCGGCTTAACTTGTTTCAACCGTTCGTCACGGAACTTTGCAATATCGCTTGTTTTAATGTAGGCCATTGCGGTTTTAGCAATCGGCCATTTTTTCAAATATTCGATTTTCCGATCTTCAAAAACCCGGCCTTTTTTATGAATGGTTTTTTCGTTTTTATACCTGTCCAAGGCATCAAATAGCGTCACGCTTTCTGCTTCTCGCGTATCGACGTATGTGTTCCGGTTCATGTCTGTTTCTTGAGCTTTTGCCCAAGCTTCCGCATGAACTTTTTTGTCGAAGGTACGAGTGATTGGGGCAAAACCTTTACGCCTTACGCGTGCCATCCAAGTAGTCTCGCCAGACGGCCAAACTCGTTTGATGATTGTCGCCATTTCAGTGACCCCGCAACGTCAATTACATTGTCACTCTACTGTCACTCTTATGAGGATTGCAAGACCGTATTTACTTTCGGTACGGGTCATCTTATTGATTTATTGCACTAATAATTTTCATAGGTCTTGGCCTATAAAAAACAATTTTGCTTTACGAAAGCCCTGCTCTACCTCTGAGCTACAACGGCGATTAACCGGCGGATTAGCGGACTGCCCGCACGCGTAACGGCCTTGCTTGGCGCAGCGTGAAAACATGCTCTTAAAGGCTTCGCGGGCCAGCGTCAATGATGACGCAAAACTTTTCCTGTACGAACAAGAAAAAAATAACGCCATAAGAACGCCATCTTGACCTAATAGCTTCATTAAAAAAGGAAATTAACCATAATCGCATGTTGACGTGCAATCTCTCATGGCGTACCCAAAAATAGGACGGAAGCGTAACAGTTCCGGCCCTTGGGCTTATATGATTTCAAGCGGTTTAACAGAGAACGAAAAGCGATTACCCATGCAGCATTTGAACCCCTACCGTTTTTACGAGATCGCGGCCAAACTTCATGGTCTCTTCAACAGCACGACCCAGTTTCGCGTCGCCGACATGTTCGGCCCTTTGACCGAGGCCCAGACCGTTCTTGACAACCTCATCAAGGGCGACCCGATTCCGCTTGAAACGTCGAAAGCCGAAGCCACGCGCCTTCTCAACAAGATCAGCTCAGTTTTCAACCGTTATTTCATCGATCCCTCGTCGCGCCAGATCAAGCCGCCTGGCGGCGAAGACCGGATTGACGCGCATGAAATCGCCCTACTTCAGTCACTCGTCGAAAAGTTCGAGCATGCGCTGGCCGCCGAGCTGAACCACGCGCCAACGTATTTCGCGACGAAGCGCGGCATCTATTCAACATACGACCTGATCGAAAACGCCTACCAGACTTTTTCGCCCGACGTCCTGAACATCATTCCCGCGACCGCGCAAAGCGAATTCGGCCTTGCCGGCCGTGCGCTGGCCTATGGGCTAGGTTCGGCGGCCACGATGCACTTGCTGCGCGCCGTCGAAGTCGTTTTAAAGCAATATTACGAACTCTTTTCCGGCACCAGCGTTTCCAAGGCCGAACGCTCGTACAGCATCTATCTCAAAAAGCTGGCCAGCATGTCGGAAGACGAATCCGCTGATATGCGCCCCGACAAGCGCCTTTTGCAAATGCTGGCGCAAATCAAGGAGCACTATCGCAACCCGCTCACCGCGCCTGAAAGCCATGTGACGGCCGAGCAAGCCACATCTCTGTTTGGCCTCGCCACCGCCATCATCACGCTTATGGCCGAGCAGATCATGGCAAACCAAAAGGCCCCCAGGAAAACGGGCAAGGACGGCAAGGCCGCTGCCAAAGCCGCCACCGAAGAAGAAGCAGACGGCGACGAGGACGAGGAAAGCTACACCTTCAAGCCGACCAAGAAAGCGGGCTAAGCGCCTATAGCTTTCGCGCTTCATCCACGAGCATGACCGGTATGCCCTCCCGAATGGGAAAAGCGAGTCCGGCGCGGCTGCTGATGAGCTCCTGCCGTGACGCGTCATAGCGCAGAGGCATTTTGGTCACGGGGCAAACCAGCATCTCAAGCAATTTCGGATCGGCGCGGCGCGCGTTTTCGGTATCGGACATGGGCCGGAGATTAACAGCTTCAGAGCGAAGAAGACAAGAGAGCGCCGGTGTCACGAAACGGCGGCTGCCTTCAGACAATAATCCTGTGGTTCAGGTGTTCGAGCATCGGCACATCGTGCGGCGCGTTGCCATAGCCCCAGCTGTCGGCAAAGGGGCCGTGCGTGTCGAGATAGGCTTTCACCATAGCCGCCTTTGTCTTGCGCACACAATTGCCCAAAGTCATGCGCCCCGTAACGACGCCTTTTTTGATCTCCATTTTCGTACATATCACCGCGTCGTGCGGGATTCTGGCCAGAAGCGCTGGCAGATAAAGATCCAGACTTCCCGAGGCAATGACGATGGTATGGCCCTTTGCGCGATGCGCGCGCAGAGCGCCCATCGCCGGCTCCTTCTCGCGCGGCCAGAGGCGTATCCTGTCGATCGCCGCTGCCACTTCCTCCTTGCGTTTGCCGCCCAGCAATTCTTTTAACAAGCGCGCCTTGACGTAGGTGCGGGTTTCCGCGCCACGCATCCGCGCCGCGAAACAACCGGCAAGGGCTTTGACCAAAGCCCATACCGCGCGCCGACGCCCTGCCACGGCGACCAAAAACGGCCAAAGGCTGTCGCCACGCACAAGCGTGTTGTCGTAATCGAAAAAAACGATCGTGCGTTTACTGGATGACGCGCTCACACGCTGACTCCCAGCGCATGCACCATCAACTCGGCCTTCGTCGCCGTGCGTCCGACGCCCGGCGTCTGCCATTCCAGCGTGTTGAACGCGCCGCATTGCTTGCACGTCACGCGCCATTCGTCATGCCCGCCTCCGCACGAGGCGCACAGCCAGCGCGGATCGGGCAACGCGTCGGCCGCCTTCATAAGCCATTGCGAGGCCAGTTGCTCGTCTTTGGATTCGCGCCGTTCAAGCTTCGCAAGCAGGCGATAGGCGCCTTGAGTCGCGCCGGGCTTCGCGATCAAATCCAGAAGATGTCGGCGCGCCTCACCCCACAGATCGGCGGCCAGTGCCGTTTCCGCCAAGGATATACGGCTTACGGGATGATCGGGGTTAGAACGCACGAGACGGCTCATGTGTTTATGGACTTCGAGTGGATTCCCCCCCTTCCCCGCCGCCTGATACAAGGAAGCCAGTTGGGGGTGAGGCCTTATCCGCCAGGCCTTTTCGATCGTTCGCAACGCGGTGCGAATATGATGCGCAAGCATCTGCTTTTGCGCGACGTTGATCCATGCGGGAAGCCAGTCCGGCGCTTGTTTCAGCGCCTTTCCCGCGAAATGGAGGGCCTTTTCGTGGCGGCCCTGATACGTCTCCGTCTCCGAAGCGGCGAGCAAAAGCGCGGCCTGATGCTTTTTCGCGCGCGGCCCGTCCAGAAGTTTTGCCGAGGATGCGCGGGACAAGGCCTCGCTTGCCGCATCCCATTGCTCGCGTTTGGTGGCCAGCTCAAACTCGACAAGGTGAAGCCACGGCGTTTTCGGGTGAAGGCGGCGCAATTTATCGACATGCATTTCGGCTTCGTCCCAAATGCCTTCGCGCAACGCGGCCATAATCAAGCCACGGTATCCCAGAACGGCGCTTTCCTCTTCGGCGGCCATGGCGCGAAAAAGCTCCTTCGCCGCCCTGTAGTCGCCCGCAAGTTGCGCGGCTTGCGCCTGCAGAAGCCGCGTCGCGGTCGTCGATCCCAAAAGCTTGCGCGCGCTGGCCGCCAAGCGTCCAGCTTCCGTAGCGTTGCCCGAAGCGATCGCCACAAGGCCTTTTTCAAGTTGCTCTTGCCCCTTTTGCATGCGCTGGATCTTTTGCCCCAGACGCCAGAAACGCGGGCCGTCCATAATCCAGCGCCATACGCGAAAAACCTGAAAAAACGAGAACGCCATAACCGCGAGAACGGCCACAAGCACGGCGGCAGTCGTCTGGATCGCGTATCCGTGCCATTGCACGTTAGCTGTGCCCGGCTGATTCACCAGCATCAGGCCGATAAAAACGACAACGGCCACGCGCAGGATGAGGCCGAGCCCGCGCATCAGGTTTCATTCCCTGAGGACGACGGCTCGGACGGCAACTCGATCCCGGGACCGGGCGCAGGCTCAGGCAGAGGCGACGGCGCAGGGACAGGCGGCGTTTTAGGAGCCGTCTTGGGCGCGGGCGCGACCTTGTTAGGCACAGGCGCGGGAGCAGGTGCTTGCTCTTGCTGGGGCGCTTCGATCGGCGCCGCGGGCAGCGCCTCGGCAGTCGGCGGTTCCTCAGCGAGCGGCGGGGATTGATGGCCCTTGGCCATGGCCTGATCGATCATATGGGACGCGATCGCGTTAAGCGACGCATCAAGCGTCCGCCGCGCCTCGACCGCGTCTTTCCAAGGTTTCAGCCTGTCCTGCACGGGTTGCGGCAAGGAAGACATTTTACCGGCGGCGGCCTGAATATTGTTGTTTGCCAATTCCCTTTCGATAGCCGTGACCTCATCGCCATCGGCCGCGCCGTCAAGCGGCCTTATGGACACCAGCGCCATAAGTTCGGCCATAATCCGGTCTTTCCAATCCTTGGCGTTGGCGCGACGAATCTCGGCCCGTATCGCCCCCGACATCGCCGAGAACCTGTCGCGCAAGACCGATTGCGGCAGAACGCCCGTGGCCGCCAAGGAATCCAAAGGTATAGCTGCGGCCATGACGGCCGGTTCGTTGACGGCCGCTTTTTTCAGGCTTTCCAGTTCATACGTAAAGGAGTCCCCCGTGGCGGCAACGGCCCTAAGCTGGGTAAAGGCGATGGCCAGCGCCATTTGCCCTTGAGACGCGCTGCGAACCTGTTCCGAACTTTGCATGGCTTGCTGGATTTGGGTCTGCAGCATGCCCAAAGCACTGGACAACGCGACCAGATCGCCGCGCATGCGGGCCACATCCTGCAACAGGTTCGCGCTTTCCTGAAGCGCCGTCCTGTCCATCGAAGCCGCGAATTTTTCCAGTTTTTCAACCCGCAAGGCCAGATCATCAAGCCGCAGCATCATGGGCATGGCGTGGTCAACGGGAGATGGCGGAAGAACGGAGGGACCGGCTTTAGGCATATCGGGCACGACAGGCGGGAGCGTTTCGGGCGGCGGCGTTTGGACATCCCCGCTCATAACGGCGACCGTTTCCGACACGCCTTTTTGCAAAAAGGTATCCGCATGACGTTCCGAGACGAAAATAAAGACGGCAAGAAAAGCCATGAAAACAACGAAAACAAGCAACGTTTTGTGAATAAGGCCAGAATGAACCGTAGATTTAAGGTCTTGTTTTTCGGGAGAAGGCGTTTCGCCGGGCTGAATCATGTTGTCCTCTTTTATGGGCAGGAGATCGCGATTGGATTTTAGCACAGAATCCCGAAACGGGGGGACCTTTGATGGTTCGGCCTAACGCGCTAACCGACCGGAACACCAGCAGAGGCTCCCTTTATTCCTATCGCGTATGTGGTTTTGCGGCAAGACGGTAGCTTGCCCAATCGCAAGAAAACATTCGGGCTTTTGCAACAATTCGGCTTTTTATTTGTTTTCATCGCCCGTTTCCCCAAAGAACCCGTTGTTTTGCCTTTTAAGCATTTCCGCGCTAATAATGATCGAACGTAAAGTCAAAGGAGCGTTGTTCATGCGGCGTATATTTTCGGGCATGCAGCCCACGGGCAATTTACACTTAGGCAATTATCTCGGGGCGCTTAAAAACTGGGTGGCCCTGCAAAACGAGTACGAGTGCTTTTACTGCGCGGTGGACTTGCACGCGATCACCGTGCCGCACGATCCCGCGAAAATGAAACAAGCGACGCGCGAGGTGTGCGCCTCGTATATCGCGGCGGGCATCGACATCAAGAAAAGCACGCTGTTCGTGCAAAGCGCCGTGCCGCAGCACACGGAACTCGGCTGGATCTTGGGCACGCAGACGCCGATGGGTTGGATGAACCGCATGACGCAGTTCAAGGAAAAGTCGGCAAAAAGCCGCGACCTGCAACTGCTCGGCCTTTACAGCTACCCCGTGCTTATGGCGGCGGATATTTTGCTGTACAAGGCGACGCACGTTCCCGTGGGCGAGGATCAAAAGCAGCATCTGGAGCTTTGCCGCGATCTGGCGATTGCGTTCAACCAGCGGTACGGGAAAGAGTATTTCCCTGTGCCTGAGCCGCAAATCCTCGGCGAAGCGACGCGCGTGATGTCGTTGCGCGACGGCACAAAGAAGATGAGCAAGTCGGACGAGTCCGATTATTCGCGCATCAACCTCACCGACGACGCGGACGCTATCGCGCTGAAAATCCGCAAGGCCAAGACCGACCCTGAGCCGCTGCCGGACACGCTGGGCGAACTGGAAAAGCGACCTGAGGCCGACAACCTTGTAACGATTTATGCCGTGCTCACCGACAGCAAGCGTTCGGACGTTCTGAAGGCGCACAAGAGCGCGCAGTTCTCGACGTTCAAGAAAGACCTGACGGAAGTCGCGGTGGCCAAGCTGTCGCCGATCACGTCGCGGATGCGCGAATTGATGGGCGATCCTGCGGAGATCGACCGCATTCTGGCAAAGGGCGCGGAAAAAGCTTCTGCCATGGCCGAAAAGCACATGCGCGAGATTAAGGACATTCTAGGGTTTTGGAGGGTGTAGGCTAACCCGCCTGCGCTTTGGGCGCGTTTACGGCGGGGTCTTCTTTGCGGCCTTGCACCTGTTCGCGCATAACCTCGTCGCGATATACGTAAAGAGGCACGTTTTCGCTGACCATAGCCTTGTCATCGCTCGCTGTGAATTTATACACGCGGACAGACGGAAAAGCTTTTTCTTCCTCGGTCAGGCCCGTCACAACGTCGAACCTGTTGTAGGCCTCGCGTTCATAGCTCTTGATCGGCTTGCCTTGACGTTCTGTGACGGGACGCGATTTGCGGACATAGCCGATGCGCAGGCGGCAATCCTGCCCGAATATTTCCTGAACGACCGGATCAAGCATTTCATGCGCCTTGGCTTCATCGACGAGACCATCGGCTTGTTTGGTTTTGCCGCGCACTATTTGCTTTTCTTCTTCCCAAAGCTCGTTGACCGGCGTGTGCTTATGACCTGTTGATCTTCCCGGCGTTAAGTTTACGCGCACAGGCCTGTTAACCTGATGCTGCCGCGCGGGAGACTGAATCTCTTGGGTCTCGCGTCTTTTCACGACTTCGCGTTTCGCGTCCGCCAGCTTACGAATAAACGATTTTGGCGAACCGACGATGTAAAACAAGCGCGCGATAAGCTCGGCTATCTTACGCGTGTGCGAAGCGTGTTTCGCGGTGCAGGATTCGATGTATTCCTGCGTATATTCTGCGCGATCAGGGTGATCGCGAAGAAGTTCGAGATAGCCCGCCATGATTTGATCATAATCCGTCATGATTTTCGTCTGAGGGGTCACCACCGTATCTTCGGTAGATACCCATAGTGCAATTTTGCGGGGCTGATAGAACAGAAGCCCGTCGTTATTCTTCGATTTTCTCATAAAATCCGGATGAATGATTTCCCGCAGATGCCTGAACTTAAAGCCGCCTTCGACCGCCTGAACAAATGCGCCTATGCGCAGACGCGTAGGATCGTCGGAACGCTGGAAATGCGCTTCGGGAGGCAATGGCGTCTGGCCATAGATAAAGCATGACGGAAGCGGCGCTCCTCTTTCCGCAAGTTTGTCGATAACGTCGTCGATGTCCATGTGGCTTTCGTTCGCTCGCGCCAGATCAAACGACTTTTGATCGTACTCGACATGCGGCACTTTCCGCAGCACATCAATATAGGGCTGCAGATCCTGTCTTTCCTCTTTGGTAACGGCATTGTCATAATGATATTGGATCACCTGCGGCAACGGCATTTTGGCAAGCTGCTCATCCGAGACAAGGCCAAGAACCTTCCGGACTTTGTTGGGGTCTTTCGACGCATCTTTCAATATCCTGACTTTTTCCGGATCGAAAAGTATGGGCGCGCTTCTTAAATCGATCCCGTTGCTCGCCTGATGCTTTTTCTTGTCCTTCTTTTTCTTGGCGCGATTGCCCATAATCTTTTGATTGGCCGAAGGCGGCGTTCTGTCCGCGCAATAATTCAGTATGACAAACAACTTTGCAATATAATGGCCAAACGCGGCGAGTTCGGCTCTTAATGTCACTTTATCCTGCGTTGTTTGTTTCGCGGCGAGGCTACGCGCCAATTCATGTGGATCGGCAAAGATGCCGTCTTGCGACGAAACGGTTATCTCCGGACCTTTAATTTGATAACTGGCCTTGGTTCCGTCGACGACGCTATTCCGTTCTATCTTTCGCGTAACAGGATTCAAATATTGTTTGGTGACGAAATTCGGCTCAAGCCGTTCGTCGATGATCGTCAGGCGGAAGTCTTCAGGTTCTTTAGACGCGTGAAGGAGGTATCCGATCCGCGCGGTTTGTTGATCAGCTGTTTTGATTTGACTTTCGAGAAATAGAGATTTGTTCGGTTGGGAACCGTTCAGAAAAGGCAAACCGTCCTTCCGGAGCTTTTCCTGAAACTCATGCAATGGGATATCCTTACCGCAATCGATCACCAATTGAAGCAGACCGTTATCCAATTTGAGCTTCGTGGCACGCTCGATGTCGCGCATGACGCGCCGTTGAATATCCTCGACCTCGGGCAACGCTCTATTTTTATTGCAATATTTGGCGAGACTTAATGCAAATGTGTCTTGTTCACTCATCTATACAATTCCAAAATTTCTTATACGCTGAAATGCACGGTAATGCTTTGAAATACAAACGTACTTTCCCACTTCAGTTCAAGCAAGCGGAGATAAATGCTTGCGGTTTAATTATTATATTTCAATGAGGTAGGACCTAAACCTTAAGCCTGTGCTCCATGTCCTCGGCCGGGCGGTCGGGGGTTTGGGCACGGATGACTTTGGCCGGGATACCCGCCACGGTCACGTGCGGCGGCACGTCTTCCAGCACCACGGAACACGCCGCAACGCGCGCGTTCTCGCCGATCTTGATGTTGCCAAGCACCGTCGCGCCTGCGCTAAGCAAAACGCCGCGGCCAATCTTGGGATGGCGATCGCCCTGCTCCTTGCCGCTGCCGCCGAGCGTGACGCCGTGCAGGATCGACACGTCGTCGCTCACGACGCTTGTCTCGCCGATGACCACGCCCGTAGCGTGATCGACGAAGATGCCGGAGCCGAGCCGAGCTGCCGGATGGATGTCGACTTGAAAAATCTGTGAGCACAAACTTTGCAGATGATACGCCATTACGGGCTTGCGGTTGTTCCACAGCCAGTGCGCTACGCGGTGCGTGTGCAGCGCCGCCGGGCCTTTGAAATAAAGAAACGGTTGCAGCCACGTCCTGTTCGCCGGATCGCGCTCGCGGCTCGCGTTCATGTCGCGAATGGCGGCCTGAAGGATGTTGGGATCG
>CAZYPX010000065.1:0-10321 GCA_964649675.1 uncultured Rhodospirillaceae bacterium
GACGCACCCCGCCTTGGCCGCGCGCGGCGCGAATTCGGCGGAAATCTTCCCGCCTGCCGACGACAGGCAAATATCGACGCCGTTAAAGTCGAATTTGGAAAGATCCTGAACTTTAAGAACCTGATCCTCGCCGAAGCTGACCTCGCCGCCCGCCGACTTGGTGGAGGCAAGGGCGTAAACGTCGCTGACGGGGAATTCGCGCTCGTTGAGCGTTTTGAGCATTTCCTGCCCGACGGCGCCTGTCGCGCCGACCACGGCCACTTTAAATTTTTTCATATGCCATTCCTGTAAGGTATTTATGCGATAGCGGTATGCTAATGCCGATCGTGCGAAAGGCAATAGAATTAAAAGGTCGATTTCGCGCGCATGATTGGATAATATGCCAACGAAGTCCTTCTTTTACGTCCCGCTTAACCGTTTTTTATGCCTCGATAGGCATAAAGCAGCCTGAAAATTCAAGAATTTTGGGGGGAAATACATATGCCTGCGGACATTAAACGCGTAGCCGTCATCGGTTCCGGCGTCATGGGGAGCCAGATCGCCGCGCACATCACGAACGCGGGGGTGCCTGTGCTTTTGCTCGACATCGTGCCGAAGGACGCGGCGGATCGCAACGTGTTGGCGAAAACGGCGCTCGAAAAGCTGCAAAAAGCCGAACCGTCCACGTTCATGCATCCGGACAACGCGAAGCTTATCACCGTCGGCAATCTCGACGATGACGTGAACAAGCTGCGCGACATGGATTGGATCGTCGAAGCCGTTCTTGAGAATCTCCAAATCAAGAGCGACCTCTATAAGAAAATCGACGCTGTCCGCAAGCCCGGCTCCATCGTGTCGTCGAACACTTCGACCATTCCGCTTGCCAGGCTTATCGAAGGCCAGTCGCCAGCATTTATACAAGACTTCCTTATCACGCACTTTTTCAATCCCTTGCGCTACATGCGCTTGCTGGAGTTGGTGACGGGGCCGCAAACGAAGCCCGACGTCATCGAAATCATGCGCGATTTCTGCGACCGCAAGCTCGGCAAGGGAGTCATCCCCTGCAACGATACGCCGGGCTTCATCGCCAACCGCCTTGGCATGTTCTGGCTTCAATCGGCAGTCAACGCCGCCATGGATCTCGGTCTTACGGTCGAGGAGGCCGACGAGGTGTGCGGCAAGCCCATGGGCATTCCACGGACGGGCGTTTTCGGCCTTCTTGACCTGATCGGCATCGACCTCATGCCGCTCATCGGCAAAAGCCTCGTCAGCACGTTGCCGCCGAACGATCCTTACAGGGTCATGTACCGCGAGCCGCCATTGTTCACGAAAATGATCGCCGAGGGCTACACGGGCCGCAAGGGCAGGGGCGGGTTCTTCCGCTTTTCCAAAACCGACGCGGGCAAGGTGAAAGAATCTGTCAATCTGCAAACCGGCGAATACGCCCCCTCCACCGACGCGAAAAGTCCGACGGTGGCCAATGCGGGCAAAAATCTGCGCGCTCTATGCGAGGCTGACGACAAGATCGGCAAGTTCGCGTGGCGCGTTCTGTCCGAAACCCTGTCGTACGCGTTTATGCTCGTGCCTTCGACCGTGTCCGACATTACGGGCGTCGATGATGCGATGCGCATGGGCTACAACTGGCAGTTCGGCCCGTTCGAGCTGATCGACAAGATCGGCGCGGGCTGGATGATGCAGCGCCTGCTCAGGGAAAACCGACCTGTGCCCGAACTTTTGCGCGTGGCTTCGGACAAAACGTTCTACCGCGTCGAAGGCGGCAGGCTACACTTTCTTACGCTTCAAGGATCGTATGTTCCCGTCAAGCGGCCTGTGGGCGTGCTCCTGCTGTCCGACGTCAAACTGGCCAGCAAACCCATGCTTACGAACGCTTCGGCGAACCTGTGGGATATCGGCGACGGCGTGCTGTGCCTTGAGTTCACGTCCAAGGCGAACGCGATCGACGACGACATCCTTAACATGCTCGACAAGACGATCGAGCTGATCGGCGACGGCCGCGGACCGTTCAAAGGCCTCGTGATCCATAACGAAGGCCCGAATTTTTCGGTCGGCGCGAACATCGGCTTCTTCATGGAATGCATCAAGAACAACAAGTTCGACGCCATCGAAAAGATCATCCGGCACGGACAGTCGGCCTACGGCGCGCTGCGCTTTGCGCCGTTTCCGTCCGTGGCGGCGCCCATGGGCATGGCGCTTGGCGGCGGCTGCGAGATCGCGTTGCACTGCTCGGCTGTGCAGGCGTACACCGAGTTTCAGGCTGGCCTCGTCGAGGCCAATGTCGGCTTGATTCCGGGTTGGGGCGGTTGCGCCCAAATGCTGTGCCGCGCCTTCGACGCGCAAAAACGCGGGAGTGCGGCGCCGCCCATCAGCCAGGCGTTTTCGACGATCAGCGCGGCGGCGATCTCCAAAACCGCCGCCCACGCTTTCGATCTGCACTACCTACGGCCGACGGACGCGGTCACGATCAACAAAGACCGCTTGCTGTTCGACGCGAAGAAAAAGGCGCTCGATCTCGCGAAGGATTACCGTCCTCCCGAGCCGTGCCGGTTCAGCCTGCCCGGGACTTCGGGCCGCTCGGCGCTGGATCTTCTGATCGAAACGGCGAGATCGTCCGGAAAGCCGTCCCCGCACGATGTCGCCATATGGAACGCGTTGGCGGCGGTTCTGTGCGGCGGCGACGGCGGATCCGGCCCGCTGCCCGAGAAACAGCTGATGGATCTCGAATGCCGCGAGTTCATGCGTTTAATCAGACCGCCCGAATCGGCCGCGCGCATCGAGGCGATGCTGAACACGGGCAAGCCGTTGAAGAACTAGGTCCTTGTGCCTCAAATCCCTCGTGGAAAAAAGGCCGCGGGGGATTTTTATTTCGTCTTTGATCTCTCCATGTCATGGTTTAGTCTCCCGCCAAGGCCAACATCTCAAGCCGAAGCGTCCGCATGAACGAAGCCGAAGTCATTGAAATTTGCCGCGAAGCCATCCTTGTCATGCTCAAGGTGGGCGGGCCTGTCCTTTTGTCCGGTCTTGTGGTTGGCGTGGTCGTGTCGTTGCTGCAAGCCGTCACGCAGATTCAGGAAATGACGCTGGCCTTCATTCCCAAGATGCTGGTGATGTTTTTGATAACTCTTTGGCTATTGCCGTTCATGATGTCGACGCTCGGCGGCTTCACAAAGTCGTTGACCGACAGGATTGTCCACATTGGCCTAAGCGGGTAAGGGCCGATGTTGACCGTCAATCTCGACGCGCAACTTTCCGGGCATGTTTTCGCCTTTTTGATGATCTTCACGCGGCTCGGCGCGGCCGTCATGCTTTTCCCCGGCATAGGCGAGGCTTACGTGACGCCGCGCATAAGGCTTTTGTTCGCTCTGGCCCTCAGCTTTTTGCTTATGCCCGTTCTTGCGCCGCTCATCCCGCGGATGCCCGAAAGCATGCCTTCGCTTGTCGTTTTCATCGCGCAGGAGGCTCTGATCGGTATATTCGTAGGCTCGCTGTTGAGGCTTTTGATCGCGGCCATCGAAACGGCGGGAGCCATCATCGCCGTTCAGGTTGGCTTGTCGAACGCCATGGTTCTGAACCCGTCGCAAGCCACCCAAAGCGCGTTGCCCAGCGCCTTTCTGGGCGCGGCGGGCATTACCCTTTTGTTCATCACGGGCCTTGATCACCTTATGCTGCGCGGCCTTTTGCGGATGTACGAGCTGTTTCCTGCGGGCGGCGGCGTCATGGTCGGCGATATGGCGCAGGCCTACGTTAAAATGCTCGCCAAAAGCTTTTTGGTGGGCGTTGAAATCGGCGCGCCGTTTCTGGTCATAGGCCTTTTGCTGTTCACGGCGCTCGGGTTCATGCAGCGCATGGTGGCGCAGGTTCAGCTTTTTCTTGTCGCCTTGCCGGTTCAGATCGTGGCGGGCATGACGCTTTTCGCGGCGACGATGGGCATGATCATGACGGTGTGGCTGCGCTATTTCGACGCGTCGATGTCCGGCTTCATGGTGGAATGACATGGCCGAACAGGATCAGGACCAAAAAACCGAGGAACCGACCCAAAAACGGCTCGACGAGGCCCGCGAGGAAGGCCAGTTGCCCATAAGCCGCGAAATGGCGACGTGGTGGCTGTTCATAAGCATTTTGCTCGTCATCGCATGGGTCGTGCCTGACATGGGCGGCAAGCTCGTCGGCAGTTTGCGCCCGTTTATCGAGATGCCGCACGCCATAAGCCTTGAAGGCAACGGCATCCAGTACGCGCTGGCGAATGTCGTGGGCAAGGCGGGTCTGGCCACGATCGTCGTCTTTTGTCTTTTGGGGGCGTCCGTCATCATCGGCACGATGGTTCAGACGGGCTTCTATTTCAACCCGGCCAACATTAAGTTCCATCCCGACAGGCTCAACCCGTGGGCGGGGATCAAACGGCTTTTTTCATCGCAGGCGGTGGCCGAGCTTGTGAAGAGCTTCATGAAGCTT
This sequence comes from uncultured Rhodospirillaceae bacterium, assembly GCA_964649675.1. Classification (GTDB taxonomy): domain Bacteria; phylum Pseudomonadota; class Alphaproteobacteria; order UBA9219; family UBA9219; genus CAZVCG01. Next base: position 4,450 of record CAZYPX010000065.1, read on the forward strand.
GTCGTTGTTGGGTTTATGGCGTTTTTCGTCCTGTGGCCCCTTTTCAACAAGATGCCTGTTCTTGTGGGCACTGATCTTGTCAGGATTTTGGGTTTTTTGCACCGTCAGGTGATCTATCTCATCGTCATTATCATGCTTGTGGTCACGGTCATCGCGGTGGCGGACCTCATCTACCAGCGCATGCGCTACTTTAAGAACCTGCGGATGACCAAGCAGGAGGTCAGGGACGAATACAAGCAGATGGAAGGCGATCCCATGGTCAAAAGCCGCTTGCGGGCGATACGTCTTGAGCGCGCGCGGCGAAGGATGATGGCGTCGGTGCCCAAGGCGGACGTGGTCGTGACCAACCCGACCCACTACGCCGTCGCTTTGCAGTACGACCCCAAAGGGATGGCCGCGCCCAAGGTGGTCGCCAAAGGCATTAACCTTATCGCGAACCGCATCCGCGAGGTGGCCGAAGCCAACGACGTTCCGTTGGTCAGCAACCCGCCGCTGGCCCGAGCCCTTTACGATACGGTCGAGGTTGACGACATCATCGCCCCCGAGCATTACCGCGCCGTAGCGGAAGTCATTTCCTTTGTGTATAAACTCAAGAAAAAGAAGATTTAGCGTTAACCTTATGGCCAAAGAACCGTTTATTCTCGCGTCGTCATCGCCGCGCCGCTTGTCGTTGTTGAAAGACATCGGGATCGTTCCCGACATGATCGCGCACGCCGACATCGACGAAACGCCGTTGCCGCGCGAAACGCCGCGCCAACAGGCTCAACGCCTCGCGTATGAAAAACTCAAAGCCGTGGTTGAGAACGCATCTTGCGGAAAGGACTCCGAAGTCCCTCCCTCCTTGAGGGGGAGGTTAGGTGGGGGGTATGTAAAAGATGATCCCTTACCGGCAATTATTCTGGCCGCCGATACGGTTGTCGGATGCGGTCGCCGCATTTTGCCCAAAGCAGAAACGGATGACGACGTGCGCCGCTGCTGGCACCTCATGTCGGGCCGCCGCCATCATGTTTATACGGCCGTGGCGATGCGCACGCCCCAAGGCAAAGTCCTTCAACGCGTTGCCGACAGCGTCGTTGCCTTTAACCGCGTTTCCGTCGACGGCATCGAGGCGTATGTCAAAAGCGGCGAGGGGATCGGCAAAGCCGGCGGCTACGCCATCCAAGGGCGGGCGGCCGCGCACATACGTTTCATCTCAGGCTCTTATTCCAACATCGTGGGCCTCCCGTTGTTTGATGTAGCGCAGATGCTGGGCGCGTGTGGGTATCAGCCATGACGGTGACGCTCACGTGCGATCGGCAAGACGGCCTGTGGCGGGCGGCGGTGTGGCATGGAAAGGAGCTGCGCGACCTTTATCTCGATCGTATCGACGAACCCGACATGACGGGCGCTGTCGTCGTCGCCAAGGTCAACCGCCTTGCGCCCAATAAAAAAGCCGCATGGTGCGATGCCGGAATGGGGATGACGGTTTATGTCGATAATCCCAAAGCCTTGCGCTCCGGTGACGTTCTTGCGCTGCGCATCACAGGCGCGGCTCGCCACGGCAAGGCGTGCAGCGGCGCGATCGCCGATCACCCCGTTCCGGAAAAACGCTTGGGCGTTATCGTCGATCCGCCACGTCCATGGGCACGCGCTATCCATGACCTGAAGGAGGAGCGGCCTTCGCGGATCACGTTTGCGGATCGACAAGATCACGAAGATTGTGAAAAATTTCTTCAGACCCGTTGCGCTGCGCTGCTTCCCGCTTTGCAGCCTCGCGCAGGCGCCCCGCATCCCGAACTGGACGACATGATCGAAGCCTTGACCCGCGCCGACGTGCCGTTGTCCGGCGGCGCCTCCATCGTCATCGAACAGACGGAGGCTCTTGCCGCGATCGACGTCAACAGCGGCGAATCCGTCAACGCCTTGGACGTGAACCTTAGGGCCGTCAAGGAAATCGCGCGGCAAATGCGGTTGCGCAATCTTTCGGGAATCATCGTGATCGACGCCATGAAAATGAATCTCAGGCCAGACAAGGCCAAGGTTTTGAACGCCCTTCAAAAAGCCGTGGTCGGCGACCCGCGTCGGGTGGACGTCTTCGGCTTCACGAAACTCGGCCTAATCGAACTGACGCGTCAACGCAGGGGCCCGTCCTTGGGCGGGGTCCTGCAACCGCGCGGTTAGGCCTGAAAGGGAGAAATGATGCGTGCGCGGTGTCCGGTCTGCGGCAAGGAATCCGATCCGAAGTTCCGCCCTTTTTGCGGCGCGCGGTGCGCGAACATCGATCTGGGCCGCTGGCTGGGCGAAAAATACGTTATCCCTACCGAAGAAAAGCCCGACGAAAGCCAAACCGGCACGGACGAGGAGGGTTCCTGACGTCTCCATTTTTTAAACATTCGTTAAGGCTCGCCTTCTAACGTTTCCCGCATGAGGAACGCGTTTGTCCTGCTCATGCTGTCGGTTGCGTTGTCCGGATGCATTCCGACGTTCTGGCGCAAACCCCCTCCGCCGTCCTTTACGGGAGCGGATGGCCGCCCCTTGCGCGAAAGCTGGTGTTATCAAACGCTTGGCGCGATTGATTGCTATGACCGTCCGCAAGACGTGCCGGCCGGTCGTTTTATAGGCGTCCACCCGCCGATTCTGTCGCCCGACAATCTTCAGGAATACGGCAAGGCCTTGGCCGAAAGCCGCTAAAAGCCATCGCTTAATAGTATTGCACGTTTGGCGCGGCTCGCTATAGTCCTCTTTCTAAAGCAAGGAGGATAAAGGATGTTGCCGCAGCTGGTTAGCCCTGTTCCGACAAGGGCGCAAACGGTTCAGGATCCCTTTTTCCAAAGGGCCCAGGAATCGAGCTTAATCCCCGGCGAAGCGTTGCGTTACGTGCCGCTTCTTGTGGTGGTGCTGATCGTCTATTTTGTATTTTTTCACAAAAAAAAGAAGCGCTAAAGGGCGCAAACAGGACAGTAAGGAAAGCGCATGATGAATATATCCGATCTTGTTATTATCGGCGCGGCGTACGCGCAGGAGACGGCAGCGGCTGTTCCGCCGTCCGACGACGTTGGCTCTTCACTGATGCGTTTTTTGCCGCTTTTTCTGATTTTCGCGGTTTTCTACTTGCTTTTGATCCGCCCGCAGCAAAAAAAGCTCGATGCGCAAACGGCCATGATCAAGGCCCTGAAAAAAGGCGACCGCGTTATCACCTCGGGCGGCATCGTGGGGAAGGTCACGGCCATTGAAGGCGACGATTTCGTCATGCTTGAAATCGCCGACGGCGTCGCTGTGAAAGTCGTGCGCAGCACGATAAGCGCCCAAATCGGCGCCAAGGACTCGGACACGCCCAAAGCCGCCTCCGGCAAAAAGAACTGAACGAACGGATCCCGCTCATGCTGTACATGGAACGATGGAAGGTCATTCTTATCTGCGTTGTTTGCGCCTTGGGCGTTTTGTACGCGTCGCCCAACGTGATGGGGCCGAACGCGTTGGCATGGGCGCAAAAGCATTTGCCGTCGTTTTTGCCGACGCAGACGGTCAACCTCGGCCTTGACCTGCGGGGCGGCTCCCACCTTTTGCTTGAGGTGGCGACGGACGCCGTCATCGACGAGCGGATGCAAAGCATGGTGGATCAGACTCGCGGCGAATTGCGGAGCGCGAAAATCGGCTATACCGATTTGGGCCTGAGATCCGGCGCGGTGACGTTCCGCCTGACGGATCCTTCACAAGCCCCCAAGGCCCGTGAGGTTTTGCGGGATATGGATCGCGAACTGGAAGTCGAATCTTCCGATGGGGTTTTCACGGTTCGCATGTCTGAGGAGCAGATCCGCGAAAGAAAGCGCGCGGCCATGAGCCAATCGATCGAAATCGTGCGTCGGCGCATCGATGAGACGGGCACGCGCGAGCCATCCATCCAGCGCCAGGGCGAAAACCGCATCCTTGTCCAGCTTCCGGGCGAGGGCAATCCCGAGCGCATCAAAAACCTTTTGGGCCAGACGGCCAAGCTGACGTTCCGTCTTGTCGACGAGGCGGCCAGCAGCGAGCCGTCCGGCATGCCGCCGCCTGGCATGGAGCGCTTGCCGCTTACGGAACATCCCGGCCAGACCATGGTCGTACAAAAACGAGTCATGGTGTCGGGCGACACGCTTGTGGACGCGCAGCCCAGCTTCCAGAACGGCGAGCCCGTCGTCAGCTTCCGTTTCGATTCCCAAGGCGCCAGGCGTTTCGGCGAGGCCACCCGCGCCAACGTCGGGCGGCTGTTCGCCATCGTGCTGGACAACAAGATCATAAGCGCGCCCGTGATACGCGAACCTATCCTCGGTGGCAGCGGCGTGATATCGGGCAGCTTCACGGTCCAGTCGGCGCAGGATTTGGCCCTTTTGTTGCGCGCGGGCGCTTTGCCCGCGCCCATCAAGGTTATCGAAGAGCGCACCGTCGGTCCGGGGCTCGGGGCGGATTCGATCAAGGCCGGAGCGGTGTCCTGCGTCATCGGCCTGAGCTTCGCCGTGGCTTTCGTTTTCTTTATTTACGGCGGCGTTTTCGGCCTGTTCGCGAATCTGGCCCTTCTTGTCAACATGGCTCTTATCTTCGCGGTTCTTTCGGTTCTTCAGGCGACGCTCACGTTGCCGGGCATTGCGGGCATCGTGCTGACCATAGGGATGTCTTTGGACGCCAACGTTCTTGTGTTCGAACGCATCCGCGAAGAGTTGCGCCTTGGGCGAACCGCTTTGATGTCGATCGATTCCGGCTATAAGCACGCGATGTCGGCCATCATCGACGCGAACATGACGACGCTTATCGCGTCCTTGCTGATGTTCATGTTCGGGTCTGGCCCCGTGAAGGGCTTCGCGGTTACTCTGTCGATCGGTATTCTGACGTCGATTTTCACGGCGATTATGGTCACGCGCCTGTTCATCGTATGGTGGACTCGCGGCAGAAAGGTGAAAGAGCTGCCCATATAAGGCGAAATCAAAAAGCATGGAAAATATCTGAGGAGAACATATTGTGAGTGATAGGCTGGATGCATTGAAAGAAACGCTGTCTGCTCTTGTTCGCGTCATACAGTCCACGAATCCGGAAATTACGCTGGCGTTCAAGGACAAGCCGGAACATCGCTGGGGGTGGAATCCCGTGGCGGAAGGCGTTCTTGCGTCAGACGCGGGACGCTACAGGCTCATCATCGAAGAAGTGGGAAAAGGTCGGCTCAGTCTGGGCTTGCCAACCGAATCCAAGCATCGTTCGGATTGTCTTCATGTCCTTTATGTCGAAGAGGGATGCGAATCGAGGCCTGATACATGGAAGGCAGACATTTTCATGGCTTCGGGTTCGCCCGTTCTTTTGAGGAAAATTCTGGAAGAGCCGTGCGGCAACGAAGCTGATGCGTGCCTGAACGCCGTCGGAATCGTCTTTACGGATGTGCTCGGGTATATCTTTACGTCGGGACGGGCGACGCAGAGCGACATCGTCCGGAACATCCGCGAGACGTTCAAACCTCCTGAGCGGCGGCCAGAGACAGAAGGATCTTCAAGGCCTCGCCGACGGCTTGCGTGCGAATGTTCTCCCGATTTCCGGTGAACTGTCCCTGCACGTGAAAGCGCGCGCCATCGCGCGTGGCGACGCCAAAAAACACGAGACCCACGGGCTTTGATGGCGTTCCGCCGCTAGGGCCGGCGATTCCGGTCACCGAAAGCGCGACGTCGGCTTGCGAATAGTCCAGCGCCCCTTCGGCCATCGCATCGGCGACATGCGCGCTGACCGCGCCGAAATTGTCCAGCGTCTCCGGCAACACGCCCAGAACCTCAACCTTCGCTTCGTTGCTGTAGGTGATGAATCCGCGCTCGACAACAGCGGAAGACCCCGGAACGCCGGTCAAGGCGGCGGCGATAAGTCCGCCCGTGCACGACTC
>CAZYPX010000066.1:0-10169 GCA_964649675.1 uncultured Rhodospirillaceae bacterium
AACTAACTCAAAAACGCGTCCGCGACGGTTTGAAAGGCTCCCCTGAGCGAGTCGCCAATCGTCACCAACACGGCGACAATGGCCACGGCAATCATCGAGGCGATGAAGGCGTACTCGATCGCCGTTGCACCGCCGTCATCACAAAAAAAACGTTGGATCATAGGCACCGTCTATCAATAGCATCATCCTGTATTATGCCATCAAACTCCTGAAGGGACAATTAACGATACTTCGAGATTCGAAGCGTTTTCGCCTTACTTACGAACCAAACTGATGCTGTTCCCGCGCTTTCAGAAACTTGAGGGCCGGGTTTTCTTCAATGGCGCGATTCAAGTGCCATGCGTTTCGCGCCAAAAACACAAGCGCGCCGTCATGGTCTTCGGCAAGGCTCATGCGGTTTTTGTCCGTAAACGCTTTCATGGTGGCCGCGTCCGGCGCTTCGATCCACCGCGCTGCCGTGATGCCCGCGTCTTCAAAATTCGCCGGAAGGCTGTATTCCGCGCCCATGCGCGCCGCCAGCACCTCGAATTGCAATGGCCCGACCACACCCACAATCCATTCGGAACCGCTTAACGGCTTGAATACTTGCGAAGCGCCTTCTTCCGCGAAATGCTCCAGCGCGCGGCGCATGTGCTTCACCTTCATCGGATCGCCGATGTGCACGCGCTGTAAAAGTTCGGGAGCAAAGCTCGGCACGCCAACGAAGTTCAACGCTTCGCCTTCCGTCAGCGTATCGCCGATGCGTAACGTGCCGTGGTTCGGAATACCCATGATATCGCCCGCGTACGCGTCTTCGGCTAGTTCGCGATCACGCGCCAGAAACAGCACGGCATTGTTGATCGCCATCATCTTGCCGCTGCGCCCATGGAAAAGCTTCATGCCGCGCCGGTAATGGCCGGAACAGACGCGTACGAACGCGATGCGGTCGCGGTGGTTCGGATCCATGTTCGCCTGAATCTTGAACACGAAGCCCGTGACCTTATCCTCGCGCGGATCGACCGTGCGCAGATCGCCTTTTTGCGGGCGCGGCGAGGGCGCGTGTTCGGCAAGCCCCAACAGCAATTCGCGAACGCCGAAATTGTTGATGGCGCTCCCGAAGTATATGGGCGTGAGATGCCCTTCGCGGTAGGCTTTGGGATCGAACGGCTTGCACAGGCCGCGCACCATTTCCACGTCTTCGCGCAATTTATCCGCGAAATCCTCGCCGAGGAGTTCATTGAGTTTCGGATCGTTCAGGCCCTCGCACGCGATGCCTTCATCCACGCGGTCGCCTTGCGTACGGTCCATAAGGATCAGGCGGTCTCGCAACAGGTCATAGCAGCCCTTGAAATCGCGGCCCATGCCGATGGGCCAGCTGGCGGGCGTTACGTCGAGCGCAAGCGTTTGCTCGATCTCGCTGAGTAAATCGAACGGTTCGCGCGCTTCGCGGTCCATCTTGTTGACGAACGTGATGATCGGCACGTCGCGCAGGCGGCAAACCTCAAACAATTTGCGCGTTTGGCTCTCGATGCCCTTGGCGGCGTCGATGACCATCACCGCGCTGTCAACGGCGGTGAGCGTGCGATAGGTATCTTCAGAAAAATCTTCGTGGCCGGGCGTATCGACAAGGTTGAAGCTGCAATCGGCGTAATCGAAGCTCATGACCGAGGCGGTCACCGAAATGCCGCGCTCGCGCTCCACCTTCATCCAGTCCGAACGCGCCCGCCTTTGCTCGCCGCGCGCCTTGACCGCGCCCGCCATCTGGATCGCGCCGCCGAACAAAAGCAGCTTTTCCGTCAACGTCGTTTTACCGGCATCCGGATGCGCGATGATCGCGAACGTCCTGCGGCGTTCGATCAAGTCTCTCATGTCTTTACTGGCCATGGCGAACGGTGATAGCGGCTTTACGTCTTTTTGTCAGCCAAAAACAGCCGCTCGTTCAGGGGGGGGTGAAACCATACTTTACAGGGTTAATTCTGCGGATAATCGAAAAGTTTGTATTGCGGCACATCGCCCTGACGCGGCTTGAGCATGTCGTCGGGAAGCGAGCTTTCCATCGCGCGCGCGCTGCCGTACATACCACCCTGAGGCAGCATGGGCACAGGGCTTGGTGTCACCATTTCTTCACGGCGGTTATAATCGCTGGCGACAGGAGGGCGATTGTCCGGCCCCATGCCGTAATCCTGAAATAGGTCACCTGTTTTATCGGCAGCCTGTGCTGAAGCTATCCCGATAAAAAGAGCGATAGCCAAAGACAACAAGCATGCTTTACTATGCCTCATCGCCAACAACCCTGTTGCGGCCCGTTTGCTTGGCTTTGAGCAACGCGCTGTCCGCGCGGCCAAGAACCTTGACAGGTGTTTCGGGCAGTTCAGCTTCCGCTGATGCCGCGCCGATACTGATTGTGACGGGGACTTCCTTGTCGCCGGGCGCGATTACAGGTGAAGCGGCTACTGCTGCGCGTAAACGTTCCCCGACGTTCAACGCCGTTTTATGCTCAATTTCCGGAAGCACGGCGGCAAACTCCTCGCCACCCAAACGCACCACCAAATCCTGCGGGCGTAAGCTTTGCGTGATACGGTTCACGACTTCTTTCAACACAGCGTCGCCCGCAGGATGCCCATGCGTGTCGTTGATTTTTTTAAAATGATCGAGATCGAGATAAAGAATCGACACCGGCTTTTGCGCTGAGCGGCAACGCGCAAACAAGCGCGGCAGGTGAATGTCGAGATAACGGCGGTTGAACGCGCCGGTCAGGGGGTCAACCAAAGCCATCGCCAGACTTTGTTCGTAATTCCGGCGCAAACGGTCATAATGCCTTTTTTGCTTGATTTGCGTACGGACGCGAGCCGCCATTTCGCTCGCCTCCAAAGGACGCAACAGATAATCGTTGGCGCCGAGATCAAGCCCTTTGGCAACGAAACCTATCTCGTTCGTCGCGGCCAGCAACAGGATAGGCAGAGTCCGCGTCGCTTCGCGGGCCCTTATTTGTCCGCAAAAAGCCAAACCGTCGTGGCTTTGAAGATCAAGGCTTACGATAACCAAGTCGCATGCGCCTTTCTGAGCTTCTTCCAAAGCTTCGATGACGTCTTGTTTGGCAACAACGTCTATGCCAGCGTAGCGCAAATGATTTTGCACGGTTTGGATCTCGTTGCGGTTGTCTTCCACCAGCAAAACTTGTCCGCCTTGCGCGCTATCCGCCGCGTCTTCAGGCGCGATGGGCATGGCAAGCATTTCCGCCGTGTCTTCGCGAAGACGCCACTCATCCATGATCCTCTTCAAACGCAACAGCGAACGAACGCGCGCCATCAACGCAACATCGTTAATGGGCTTGGTCAGAAAATCGTCCGCTCCCGCCTCAAGACCGCGAACGCGATCCGCCACGTCAGACAGCGCCGTCACCATAACGATGGGAATATGCTTTGTCGCGCCATCGGTTTTCAGCCGCTTGCACACCTCGAAGCCGTCAATTTCCGGCATCATGATATCGAGAAGGATCAAATCCGGCTGTTCGTCCACGGCCATCCGAAGAGCGTCGAAACCGTTTTCGGCCGTGATGACCTCATAATAATCTTTTGACAGCTTGGCGGCCAAAAGCTTGACGTTTAACGGATTGTCATCAACAACCAAAATGCGTGCCGACATTTTTGTTCCTCTAGGCCTTGGATTGCCGTTCAAGGACGCCCTTGACCACCGCGAGGAATTCCGCAACGGCTATGGGTTTGGACAAATAGGCCTCGCATCCGCCGGCGCGGATTTTTTCCTCATCGCCCTTCATCGCAAACGCGGTAACGGCAATGACCGGAATATGCTTGAGCTCTTCGTCCTTTTTCAGGGTGCGCGTCACGTCCAGCCCCGATATTTCGGGCAATTGGATATCCATCAGAATGAGATCCGGTTTGTGTTGACGCACCAGATCAGGAACCTCGATGCCTTCGCGGGTATGCAAGGTACGGTACCCGTTAGCCTCAAGCAAATCACGGAAAAGCTTCATGTTGAGTTCGTTATCCTCAACAATCAGAATAAGTTTTGAGTTGGCCGAATCCATAACGCCTCATCTTAAGGCAAAAGCTATAAAACGGCATGATAAGCCCATGCCCAGCCTAAAAACAAACGAGAAATTGCCGCCTAAATTCAAGCACGGGGCTATAGCGCAAAAAAGACATCCCCCCTTTATCCACCCCGCCAAAACTCCCAGAGCTAAGACAAAAAGCATGTCCATAAACGAAACACAGGCCCCATTGTTTTGATTCGGGAACGTTTTGTTCGGGGCCGAGCCTAGCGCTGGCCCCCTTTGGTTTTACCGTAGGCCGCTTTTTTGTCCATCATGCTCGTTGGACAAATGCCGTCGCCGAACAACATCGCCATACCGCAATACGATCCCAAAAGAGCGACGGGGTCATAGCCCGTTTGGGGAACAAGCGTGAAGGATTGGGTTTTTTCGACCTGGTCCCCGAAGCTCATGCGCAAGTAGCGCTCGTAATTGCGGCCGCGCGCAAGACGATCTTTGCCTTGGGCCATGGCCGCGCAATCTTGATCGAGAAAGGGATCCGAAACGATGCCCTCGCCCAAAAGATACATGACGCGGCGCTCAATATAACCAAGCCTTATCGCTTCCGGCCCGATACGCCGCGCGTAAGGAATTAACCCCCCAAGGCCATAAGGATAGTGCTGCATGTTGGGACATTGCGAAGCATCAGGCATCGCGAAACCGGTCAATGTCCGCGAGGGACGCACGGACGTCAAATAAAGATAAGAAGACGGATTCGCCGCTAAAAACCTGACAGACAGCCTTTGTAGAGCAAGAATATCCGGCGCCTGGCCGATAGCGGCATAACGCTGGACGAAATCGCCCCCCACGCCGTGACCGACCATCACGACCTGTTGAAGAGCCGGAAACCTTCCTTTATCGGCCAGAAAAAGCATCAGGAGATCGATAGCGGTAAACGAACTAATGCCCTTGTACGGCGGTTTGGCCAAAGAGTCCTCGCCGGTTTGCCACCCGCTGTTCCGGCTTACCAGCCAACGCGCAATGGCCTGCCCTTTTTCGGGCAAATACGGCAAAAAGCGCTCTATGTCGATTTCGAGCGGAAACTGGGGCGCAACGATAAGCGTCGTTTCGTTTTCGGCCCCGGCAAGCGTCGTGAGCGTCGTCAAGGACTCGCTGGCGTTGCGCGACAAATCATGAACGCCGATAATGGCGCGCGTCACCATGGACTGGTCGGCTTCCAGATTGCGATTCACCGCAACGGGCAGCATTTGCGGCGGCATGTCAGGCGAGGCGTTTAACGGAAATATCGGGAAAAGTTGGCGGCTCATGCCCGTAACCGGAACTGTTGCCGGACCCGGCAAGGGCGAAGAGCCAAGTCTTGCGGGGTCGGCAGGTCCTGCGCCCCGAAGATCCTGTCCGGAAACGGGGGCATCCTTGTCATAGGCCCTTTCCTGCGGGACTCGGCCCCCGGAAGTCCACGTTCGCACGGGTTCATCATCGTCCGGCACATAAGGCGAAGAATAAACCTTATAGGGCTCCGGCGGTTTTTCCGGCGTTTTATCAACCTGTTTCGGCTCAACAGGTTTGGTTTCTATTCTTTTGGCTTCTATCGGCTTTTCGTTCGGCGCTTTCGGTTCGGCGGCGTCATGTTGATGTCCGCTTTCAGGAAGTTGGCGGCCACTCCCCTCCCTTTCGCCGACGCCAAATGAGGGCAACAGATCGCTGGCCCGATCCAAAAGATCATAAAAAGATATTACGTTCTCGTTTGACGCAACAGGGCTCTCTTCCCTACGCTCAAGCTCTGTGCGCGCTTCAGACGGTTGCGCAAGCAAGCCAAAGACAAAACTGGCCAAAAGAGCCAATGCAACCAGAGGCTTTTTTCCGGCTTGAGCCGCAAGAGGGGTCATGGATAATTGCCTTTGTGCGTAAACAGTCCTACATACACTGAGCCCGCGAAAAAACGAAGCCCTGAAAGCATCCATGTTCAACACGAATCGTCTCCGAGTCGCCGCCCTCATAGACCTGCCCCGCACCCCGAAATCGGGCGGACATGTAAAGGGCTGGGAGCGCGTGGCCAAAGCCGCTGCCGAAAGCAATCTTTTGCTTGACCTGACCGTTTATTTTTCTGGATCCGAGATGACGGAAACTCTTGGCCCGCGCGCGAAAATCCGTCAGCTCCCGCCCGTATTCAGCACAGCAAAGCTCTCGTTTTTGCCTTATGTCCCGGATCATACCGATCTCGCGCCATATCACTTCAAGCTGGCGCAAGAATTACGCCACTTTGACGTTTTGCACACGACCGACGGTTTTTTTGCGTTCGCCCGCACGGCCGAACGGGTCAGCAGGAAATATGGCATACCGCTCGTGACGTCTTTCCACACGGATACCCCTTCCTACGCGCGCATATTCACCCAACATACCATCGAACGCATAATCGGCAACAACGCATGCTCGCGCTTGCTCATCCACAAACTGAAACTTCCGGAGCGCCAAGGCCACAAGATGGGAAACCGCCTCAAGCGGCATGTGCGCGCATGCAAGGCCGCTTTGGTCTGCCGCGCTGAAGACCGCAAACTTGCCGAAGACATCTTGGGGCCCGCCAACGTGCATAACATGCGTCTTGGCGTCGATCGCGCGATGTTCGGATCTCATCGGCGCAACCGCGCCGCCATCGAGGAAACATACGGCATCCCGAAAGGCCGCACTGTGGCGCTTTTTGTCGGGCGCGTCGATGTTGGCAAAAACATTTACACGCTGGTAGAAGCCATGGAAAAACTCATCGCGGAAGGCCTGCCCTTGCATCTTGTCACGGCAGGCACAGGACCGGCGATGAACGACGTCAAGCGCCGCCTTGGCGATCACGCGAGCGTTCCGGGCTTTGTCGAACCTGAGGATCTTGCGGAGCTTTACGCCAGCGCCGACGTTCTCGCCCTGTGCTCCGAAGTCGAGATCCGCAGCATGGCCTGCGTCGAAGCCATGACCTGCGGATGTCCGATACTCGTGTCCGAGAAAAGCGGCATCGCCAAGCTCTTCAACGACACCCCCGCGATGATCACGGTACCCTCCGGCGTCGAGGCATGGACCGAGGCCCTCCGCAAATTCGCGGTCTCGCCGGGACTGCAGCAAAACATGTACGCCGCAGCCATCGAACATAGCAAAAAGCATATCGGGAGCTGGCTTGACGTCCTTGGCCAGGATCTTCTCTCCGTGTGGCAAAAGGCCGCCGTCAAAGAACAAAAGGCTTGAGATGTTCGCCAAACGCATTCTCATACTCGCTGCGCATCCAGATGACGAGGTTGTCGCCTGCGCCGCGGCTATCGGGCGCGCCCGAAAACTGGGCGCCAACGTTTTCACGCTTTACCTTACGAACGGCTGCATAGAACCGGAATCCCTCTGGCCATGGCAACGCAAGAGCTACGGGTTTTTCGTCGCGCGGCGTCGCGCGGAAGGTGAGCTTGCGGCCCATTTTCTTGGCGTCACGCCCGTGGGATGGTCCCCCCGCCCTTCCCGCCATTTATGGCGCCATCTGCCGGACGTTTATGCCGAAGTTCGCCGCGCCGCCGAAACACACGCCATCGACCAGATCTGGGTTCCGGCCTATGAGGGCGGCCATGCGGATCACGACGCGTTAAACGCCGTGGGGCAAAAGCTTGCCAAAAGCGCAAGCGTTCTTGAATTCGCGGAATACAATTTTTTCAACGACGAAACGTGCGCGCAAAAGTTTCCCTCCCCCAATGGCACCGAAGAAACCCTTTCCCTCACATTCGAGGAACAGGACCAAAAAAAACGCGCCCTCAAGATCTACGACTCGGAGCAGGGCAATCTCGGCTATATCGGCGTCAAACGCGAGGGCTATCGCCCCATCGCGGCCTACGACTACGCCATCCCCCCACATGCCGGAACGTTGTGGTACACGCGCTTTCACTGGGTGCCCTTCCCGCATCCACGCATCGATTTTTCAAAACCGAAGGCCGTATCCAAGGCCATAATCGCTTTTTTGGAATCCGCTTAACGGTTAAAAACGGAATCCCTGAAACCCGCGCGCAAATTCAGAAGACTGTCGGTCGGCGGCCATTCCTTAAGCGTCGCCAGCCCTATCAATAGGCATACGGCCAGAGCCACCAAAAGCTCCCAGCGAAACCGCACAAGCGTTAAGGACGGTTTGACGCTTTCCATCTTGCGCTTGAGGTAACTTATAAGCGGCTTGCGGTTCAGAAAAACATGCACAAGCGCCAACACCATAAACAATACCGAAAACACGACATGGACAGCCACCCAGTCATGTTTGCCAAGCGCCAAAAAAAGCCAATCGCGCGCCGGACCTCGCGGCGCGGCAAACAACGCAACACCGCTCACCGCCATAACGACGAAACTGAAGAGCATGAGCAAGCTCACAAATGCGCGGCCTCGAAAAAGGAATGCCGTCATAGCGCCTCGGAGATATTTACAGAACTCGGCAAATTATAGCGTGTGCGCTCATAACAGGCCCTAGCCTATGCGGAACGCAATAAAAACACGCTGATCGTGTCAGTCCGCTCTTTTTTTACGATGCCTCTGCAGAAGCCAGCGCCCTTCCTGAGCCTGCCATACAATAAGCGCCGGTATATACAGAAGCAAGTCGCGGCAACGGCGGATGACGGCAAGAGCCGCCGCGATGTCAGGCGGCAACCCCACAAGGCGCCCGAACAGCAAAAATCCCGCCTCCTGAACGCCGATAGCGCCCGGCACGATGAAAGCCGCGCTGCCCGTTGCCTGTATCAGGGCTTCGATCATCAAACATTCCGCAAGCGAAAGCGGATGCCCTAAAAAATAAAGGGCCAGCCATATCTCAAGACTGCAAGCGACCCAAGAAAGAAACTGCATGACTCCGCACCATATCACCCGCTTTCGGCGTCGGTACATCGTCAACACAGCCCTGTCGAGCCGCGCCGTGCTGCCCGCGAATCTCTTCCACTTGTCGCGAAACACCACGTTAAAAAGTTTCGTCAGGATGCCAAAAGCGCCCGCGCGCTGGATAAAGAGCAGGGCTCCGATGACCGGCATGGAAATAACGACGCCCCAAAGAAGCTTTTGGGTGGTCCCGTCGTCGCTAAACCGCATCATGAACAATCCGACGCCCATCAAAACAAAAAAGAACTGGCCTATGACGGACAACGTCGTTTCTACGACCGTGCTGGCCACGGCAGAGGACTTGCGTATGCCGTGTTTCATCATGATGCGAATAGCGACAATCTCCCCGCCGATGCGCGCGACAGGCATCAGATTGTTCACGGCCGCCCGTATCCACAAAATATACAGAAAATAAAGCTGACTCGGCCTTTTCTTGCCCGGCAAAAGGGGCTGCCATCCCATGACGCACAGAGCCATGGGCAACAAATGCGCAAGGCTTGTCCAGACTATCCCCCATCCGGCTTGGCCCAAGGCCTGCAAAACTTGCTCATACCCGCTCCACGCGATCACAAGTGTGGCGACGACAAGCCCTATCAAACCCAGAAAGGAAGCAAGTTTGAACATGATCACGCTCGAATTAATGCAAAAGCGGCCTCGTCGGCGCGACGACCACCAGCGGCGAAAACGCGCCCTTCCGAATGAAGGGCGGTCGCTTTGCTCCGCCCATCGCTTATCATACCTCCCGTCCCATTGATAATAGGGACAAGAACCGCGACATCACAAAGTTTCAAACGATGCTCCTTGACAGCATTAGCAACAATCGGTTTCCGAAAACAGCCTGACACTGCTTCTCCCCTGGCATCAGCCAAACGACAAGCAAAAACAAAGCTTTCTACGGAACGCATGCGTTGGATCATGAGTTAAAAGGCTCCCTGTAAAGGCGCGTTATAACGCTCCCCGAGAAGAGAAGAACTTCACTGTCTACATGAGAAGCCTTGACGAACCTACTGAAAAAGGCCATTTCATCGCCATGACACAGCGCATCGCTTTTCAGGGAGCCCCCGGGGCTTACTCCGACCTTGCCTGCCAAGCTGCAGCGCCGGGGTATGAGACCATTCCCTGCCAATCTTTCGAAGACGTATTCGCCGCCGTACATGAAGGAAAGGCCGATTTGGCCATGCTGCCCATCGAGAACTCAGTGGCGGGACGCGTGGCCGACATGCACCGCCTGTTGCCCGAAGGCGGTTTGCACATCATCGGCGAGCACTATCAACCCGTCATTCATCATCTGCTCGCCCTGCCCGGAGCC
>CAZYPX010000067.1:0-10070 GCA_964649675.1 uncultured Rhodospirillaceae bacterium
CATCGGCGAGCACTATCAACCCGTCATTCATCATCTGCTCGCCCTGCCCGGAGCCAGACTCGAAAACATCCGTAAGGCGCACGCGCATGTGCAATCGCTCGCCCAGTGCCGCAAATGGTTGAGGTCGCGCAACATTGAAGGCGTCATCAACATCGACAACGCGATGGCGGCCGCGTTTGTTACGAAGTCAGGAGATATGACGATCGCAGCCATCGCCTCCTCGCTCGCGGGCAAGCTTTATGGCCTGCAAAGCCTGGCCGAAGACATCGCGGACCAGCCCCATAACACGACACGGTTCCTCCTTATGTCAAAGCAGATGAAACGCCCCGAACCGAACGGCGCGCCCTGCGTCACAACAATGGTTTTCCGCGTACGCAGCGTTCCGGCGGCGCTTTACAAGGCCTTAGGCGGGTTTGCCACAAACGGCGTCAACATAACCAAGCTGGAAAGCTATCTGGTGGACGGAAGGTTTACAGCGGCCCAATTCTATCTGGATGCCGAGGGACATCCCGAAGAAACGCCGCTCAAGCTCGCCTTGGAAGAGCTTGCGTTTTTTGCGATGGAAAGCAAGATCATGGGCGTCTACCCTGCCCATGCATGGCGCCGGAGCTAACCGGAAGGCCGCGCCATCTCACGGAGAAGTTTTGTGCCTCAGACATTACGCAAACGCCAAAACCTTCGCCGCATCCTTTACCTTTATGTCCTTTGCGATCTTGCCGCCTTTGTCCTTTCTTTTTTTGCAGCGCTCGGCGTCGCGGCGGCCATAAACAGGATTTTCTTTGGACGATTCCTTGATCTGAGCTTCGCTCAGGACGGCATGTATTACCTGACGCAGTTCACCGTGGTTTTAGGCGGGATGTTCGCGTGGTTCGCCTACAAAAAACACTATGCGGCGCGCATGCCCTTCTGGCAGGAGGCCAAAGACATCATATCGGGAGCCGCTTTCGCGCTCCTGATCGACGGCTTTTTGCAATTTGCGGCCAAACAGGATGCTTCGCGCCTCTGGATCATGTTTTGCTGGATTCTTTTCCCTTTGCTCTGCATAGCCCTCAGACACTCCCTGCGGGTCGTCTTGCGCCATTTCGATCTTTGGACGGTGCCGACTATTCTCATCGGCAACGGAGCGACGGCAAACAACGTGATGACCGCGCTCAATTCCGAGCCGGGGCTTGGTTATGAAATCATCACGCAAATAGAAAACTTGCAGGATTCGCTCTCCCAATCCGGAAACTCCTGGGAAAAGCTGTACGTCAAACACGGGGCCGACAACGCCATCATCGCGCTTGATCCCTCCCAATATGAAAAAAGCGAAAAATTTCTCGATCAGCTTATTAAAGACAAGCTGCGCTTTTCCATAGCGCCGCCCCTTCCCACGCATATTCCGGTGTCGTCGATAGAAACACAAGGCATTTTCAGAAGCAAAGACGCGCTGTTTACTCCGCTTCGGGGACTGCAGCAACCTTTGCCGCGCTTTACAAAACGGTCGATCGACATCATCGCGTCTCTTTTGGGCCTTGCGGTCCTCAGCCCCGTACTTGCCGTGCTCGCCGTCATTATAAAGTCCGACGGCGGCCCCGCCCTCTACGGTCATCAGCGGCTCGGCAAAAACGGCAAGCCTTTCCTTTGCCTGAAATTCAGATCCATGGTCATGAACAGCGAGGCTGTCCTGGCGCGTTATCTGGATGAAAACCCAGAGGCGGCCAAACAATGGGAAGAAGAGTGGAAACTTAAAGACGATCCCCGCATAACGCCCATTGGGCGCTTCATTCGCAAATGGAGTTTGGACGAGTTGCCCCAGCTTCTGAACGTCTTGCGCGGAGAAATGAGCCTGGTCGGACCGCGGCCCGTCGTCGTGCAAGAAACGACAAAGTATTCAAGCGACGTGCAATATTACTACAGCGTGCGCCCGGGCCTCACAGGACTATGGCAAGTCAGCGGACGCAGCGATATTTCTTATCCGGCCAGAGTGCATATGGACAGCTGGTATGTCCGCAATTGGTCCGTCTGGCACGATATCATCATTATCCTGAAAACCTTCCGCGTTCTCATCAAACGAAGCGGCGCCTATTAAAGCCGACACAACCCGAGGCTTTTCTCCGCGAGCCGCTCCGGCAAAGGGTTCTTTGTCAAGGGCTTTTGGCGGGATTTCTTTGAATTTCATAAAGCAAAAAGCTCAACTCCTTTAGCAAAACATCTTCCGACATGTCGTTAAGCGTGTTTCGAAAAGCGCTAAGCCCGGCTTTGTTGCGATCGGCGGCGACTTCGGCAACCGTCTTGAAACTTATCTTTTTATGATCTTCCGAAAAACTGTACACAAGGGCCTGATCGCACAAAAGATTGATAAGGCGCGGAACGCCCGAAGTAAAGTAATGCACAGCGGCGCAGGCCGTATCATCGAACAAATCGAGAGCGCCCCCGACAACATCCAGACGATGGCGGATATAAGCCGCCGTTTCGGACGGCGTTAAGGGATCCAGATGGCAATGAACCGATATGCGCTGCCTGAATTGCCGAAGGTCATGACGTTTCAAGGTCTCAAGCAATTCAGGCTGACCAACAAGAATGATCTGCAGCAGCTGGTCTTTCTCATTGTTGACGTTCGACAGCATGCGCAACTCTTCCAGCGCTTCAAGGCCAAGGTTCTGCGCCTCATCGATAATCAGGACCGTTCTTTTCCCTTGGGCGTACTGCGCCACAAGAAAGTCCACGAAACGGTTGTAAACCGCAATGTCGTCCAACCCTTGCGTGGGAAGCTCGAAAGCCGAGGAAGCCCACATAAGCAAACGGCCTAAAGACGAGCTCGTGTTCGCAATCACGCCAACGGTTATGTTCTCGCCCACCGTTTTTAAAAAGCGCCGCACGACTGTCGTTTTTCCCGCGCCCACATCGCCCGTTATCACGATGAAGCCGGCCTGGGTCACAATTCCGTAATCCAACAGGTTAATGACCCGGCGATGGCGGCGGCTCATAAACAAAAAGTCGGGATCGGGAAGCAACGAAAACGGCTTGCCGGATAATCCGTAAAAGGCCTCGTACATTCCTGCATCTCCACCGGTTTTACATCATTTAGAAAAAAATCTTTGCCCTGCCGCAAGATCAAGCGGTTTGGCCTTCGTTCAAAAGCTTCATCCTGTCTTTCAAACAACCCCTTCAACCAATTTATTTTATTGACAAAAACAATAATAGCCCTTTTCAAAAATACTTTCGCGTTTTATACTTTTCCACCTTCCAAGCAAGGTCCGATTTCTTAACACAATGAGGTCGCCATGAGAAAGCGTTTGATATCATTTGTATTATTGTGCCTTCTCGTCAAAGCTTTCCATCCTGTTCTTGCCGCTGAGCCGGAATTTACCATTTACGGAGGCGATGTCCTTCAGATAACCGTTTGGAAGGAAGAAGGACTGGATCGCGAAGTTCTTGTACTGCCGAACGGCACCATAACCTTTCCCTTGATTGGGGATTTGAACGTTCGCGGCATGACCCCGGCCGCCGTGCAAAGCGCAATAAAAGAAAAACTTAAGCCCTTGATTCCGAACGCGTCGGTGACCGTTGCCGTCAAGGCGCCCCTTGGTCAAACCGTCAGCGTTTTGGGCCAGGTCGCCAAGCCGGGCGAATTCGTCATGGGACGTAGCATGACCGTCACGCAGGCCTTGAGCCAAGCTGGGGGGCTGACCTCCTTCGCCAGCGAAAGCCAAATCATCGTCGTTCGCCAAGACGGCGGCCAAAAGATCTCCATTCCATTCCCTTACAGGGACGTCGCCAAGGGTAAAAACCTTGAAATGGATATAGCCCTCAAGCCAGGGGACGTCATCATCGTGCCAACGGCGAGCCTGTTTTAATATATGACGCTCCCCCCATCCCGACAAAAAAGTCCTTATAAACGCCTGTCTTTTCCCAAAGGCCTAAGGCTTGGTTGTCTGTTTGCCGGGGCGTTGATTTACGTAGCCGCGCCAGCCTTTGCGGCGAGCATAGCTTTCGAGCCGTCAATTTCCGAAGTGGGGGCGTGGGATTCCAACCCCTTGCTTTTAACGACCGACGCCAAGCCCCTTTATGGTTCCACAACCACGCCCAGACTCGTCGCAAAAAGCCAAACGCCAACGACGGAACTGGTTGGCGATGTTTCCGTTAGCCATAACGTCTTCAATCAGAAAAGTTTTGATTCTACGGACGCACACGGAAAACTCTTCGTTTCGCGGCGCAACCAGCGCTTTGAAGCCGGAGCGCGCCAAACCGTGGATTACGACACCACGCGGACAAGCGAGCTTACCACCTTCGGCCGCGAAGCTGGCGTCCTGAGACATCTTGGCCTGTCCTTCGCCCCTTATGCTTCCTTTTTGGTGAACCCGAAGGATAAAATCAGCCTTACGGGACGGCTTCTTGTTTCGCGCTACGATAGCCAAGCCTACACGGACTACAATGTTTACGCTCTCACGCCGTCCTGGTCGCACAGCTTTACCCCGCTTCAAACAGGCTCGATCTTCCTGCACGCCCAACGTTATGTAACGCAAAGCGGATTTAAGCGCACGGTGGACAGCGTTGGCCCTTCCTTGGGGTGGAACGTCTTGTTTTCGCCACGGTTGTCAGGCAGGTTCTCTCTCGGCTTCGAGGCGTCGCAGGAAAAAAGCCCGAACGGAAACGAAGCGCCCTGGCAAGTAAATCACGTCTTTTCCGGAGTTATAACCTACAAAGGCGAACAGGATACGATCGATTTTTCAGCATTGCGGCAACAACAACCGAACAGCAACGGTACGCAACGGCTGTTGACGTCCTTTTCGATCAAGGAGAGACACGCCATCAATGAAAACCTTTTCTGGGATGTTTTTGTCGGATATCAGTTTTCCCGAAGCGACTCCAGCGCGGCAAATGACCTTAAAAACCTTTTAACGGCGACGACGGGCCTCACCTACAGGGCCACAGAAGCATTCGATATCTTTGCAAAATACAAGTACAGGCACGAGGCCTTGACGAACCGCGACGATATTGCGATGGGAAACGCCTTCACCATCGGCCTGACATTACGGCCTTATGGAAGGATCGCGCCCTAGCAACAAACGCCCAAGATGGCGTTCAAAGGAGCAAGATTAATGGACGAGCTTTCTCTATCTGATTATTTATCTATTATTAAAAGGCGTCATAAGGTTTTGCTGGCGACAATTGCCATCATATTATGCTTTTCCGTCTTGCTCGCCTATCGGTGGTCAAACTATCGCTCAACGGCCACGGTCGCCGTTGAACAACCGGAAGTTCCGGCCACCATGACCACGCCCGCTGGCGTAAGCGCAAACGACATGACGCAGGCTTTTGCCGATTTACGCATCAGCCAAATACACCAGAAAGTGCTGTCGACCGGATCGCTCGCCGAAATTATCGCAAAGTTCAATTTGTACGCCAAGGCGCGCGAAAATACGCCTATCGCCGCCGTCGCCGAAGGCATGCGAAAAAAAATTAAGCTTAACCTTGTCAGCACTTCTCTGGCATCCCCGGCGGCGGCGCAAAAGGCCTCAGCCGGACAGCTTTCGGCCATCGCTTTTGTGCTAACCTTCGATTACAGCGACCCCCTCGTGGCACAGCAGGTCACGAACGAAATCGTAACGCGCTTTTTAGACGAAGATCTGAAAATTCGCCGGAACCAGGCAAAAGAAACGTCCGCGCTTTTGGATTCCCAGATAGAAGCGCTTGAAAAAAATCTGGCCGAACAGGAAAAAAGTATAGCCGAGTTCCGCAGCAAGCACGGCGATACGCGTCCGGAGGCCTTGATATTCAACCAGCAAACCGCCGTCTCGACGGCCATGAGCATTCAGAGCCTTAACGCGCAAATCACAACCAACGAAGGTTCCCAAGGGGCTCTACGCGCTCAGCTCGCTGTCGTGGAGCCGTATTCCCGCGTTCTTGCCAACGGGCAAATATTGACAACGCCATCCATACAATTGAAGGCTTTGGAGTCCCAATACGCTTCTCTTTCGGCGCAATACGGACCCGACCATCCGGATGTCGTCAAAACGAAAAACCAAATCGACGCCTTAAGGCCGCAGGTTCATAAGCGCGCCTATCCGACAACCGCGCCGCTTAAGGCGAAAATACAGGATATGAAAACAAAATTGACGATCGCCGAAAAAAACTATGGGCCTGAAAACCCCGAAGTCGAATCCCTGAAAAGCCAGATCAGCAAACTTGAAGAACAGCTAAAAAACAAGCCTCTTGACGCATCATCCGGATTCATCAAGGAAGACGCCGACAACCCCGCTTATCTCCAGCTTGTGGCGCAGTTGCGCACGGCCGAAGAGCAGTATAAATCTCTGGTTACTCAAAGAGATACCCTTATAGAACAGCAAAACAAATATCTGCAGGCCGTCGCCGCCAATCCCGCCGTTGAGCAAGAGTTGGCCGCCTTAACCCGCGACTATGACAACGCACAACTCCGTTACCGTGACCTCAGGCAAAAAAAGATGGCTGCGGACATGCGGGAACAAATGGAAGAAGACCGCAAAGGGCAAAGACTTACGGTGATCAACCCTCCGGAACTACCCTTGGGGACAACACCTCCGCGCAGATTGATTCTTTTAGGCGGGGCATTGCTATCCGTTATGGCCGGCATCGGCAGCGTTATTGCCGCGCAAATCATAGGCCAAAGCGTTGTAGGCCCACGGCATTTGGCATCTTTGGCAGGAATCTCTCCTTTGGCCGTCATACCCCACATTTACACGCTTGATGAAAAACGCCGCGCAAGAGCCAGAAAACGGAACATGGCAATCGGCGTTCTCCTTCTTTGCGCGCTTGCTCTTTTTGTTTTTTCGTTCGTTATCATGCCGTTCGACGTTCTATGGTCCGTCGTCACCCGGCGCATTGGTTTATCCTGAAGGTTTTTTAAGGAAAGGTTTATAGTATGGAAAAACTTGAAAAAGCCCTTGAAAAAGCGAGACTTCAGGCTGGCCTCGGAACGCCGTACGTCCCCACGGATTCGAAGCTTTTCGGTAACGGCCTCGAAACCATTGCGCCTAACATCACGCAGAATTCCGACTTGCCCCTGCCAAGCGAAGACATCTTTGAATCGAACAGAATCGTCGCGCATCGAACCCGCTCGCCTGAGGCCGATGCTTTTCGAATTTTGCGCACTCAGGTTCTGCAGACCATGAAGAACATGGGCTATAAGGCACTCGCCGTGACAAGCCCGCATTACGGCGACGGAAAAACGACAATAGCCACCAATCTCGCCATAAGCATCGTTATGGACCTTAAACAAACGGTTTTGCTTGTCGATCTCGATTTACGCAAACCGAACATATGCAAATTTCTGGGGTTCGAAACGCCAACGGGACTAAGCGATCATTTACTGCACAACGCGCCTATAGCCTCGTGCTTGGTTAAACTTCCGTTTGACCGGCTAAGCCTTCTCCCCGCAGGAAAACCGCTCGAACTCTCTTCGGAAGTATTGGGTTCGCCCAAAATGGCCGGCCTCGCGCGCGAGCTAAAAACCCGTTATCCGGACCGCCTTGTCATCTACGACATGCCCCCCGTTTTAGCTCAGGATGATCCGATTGCCTTTATGCCTCATGTCGACGCGGTCCTTCTCGTGGTGCGCGATGGCCTGTCGAAAACGGAAGACATAAGGCGCAGCCTCGAAGCCCTCTCCAACGCCAACGTTATCGGCACCGTATTAAACGACGGCTATTAAGCGCCACATAACCATGGGCATACGCAGAAAAATGGCGAAAGGCGCCTTCTGGCTGTTCCTTGAAAAGGGGGCGCAGCAGATTTCGTCGTTCGTCGTCTTCGCCGTCATCGCGCGCATGATCGGGCCGGAGGAATACGGCCTTGTGGCCATGTGCGGCATAGTCTTGATGTTGATGAACAATGTGACATCGGGGCTTGTCGACGCCGTCATCAGCATGCGGATCAGGGACGATTTGCGCCTCTCCTCCTTGTTTTGGACGGTCACCGGCGGCGGGGCTGTCCTGAGTTTATTGTCGTTTGGGCTGTCACACCCCTTTGCGGCCATTTTCGATCAAGAAAAGCTTGCGCCGTTGTTGCAGGCTTTTTCTATTATCCCCTTTCTCTTCGCCCTTGCGGCCGTACCGACGGCGCTTATCACGGCGAAAATGGACTTCAGGATCTTCACGATCCGCACTTTTGTGGCCTCCCTTGTAGGAGGGATCGTCGGCATTGTAGCCGCGATGAACGGTTTTGGCGCGTTTGCCTTGGCCATTCAGCAGATCGTTGCCCAAATCATTATCAACATCGTGGTTTGGGTGGGTTTGGGCTGGCGGCCTCGCCTTACGTTCAGCACAAAAGCCCTTGGCGAAATGTTGAGGCTGGGGTTTGGCGAGACGGGTTCGATGCTGGTTTCCTTCCTAGATGCCCAAACGCCGCGCTTTGTGCTGGGCTATTTTCTCGGCCCTGCGGCGGTCGGTTACTATGCCTTTATTATACGCGTATGCGGCGCGATTCAGGACGGCGTCATCCAGCCCGTTTTGGGCGTTATCTATCCCGCGCTTTCCGAGATGTCCGGCAAACTGGAAGAACAAAAGGCCATATTGAAGCAAACCATCTTTCTTGTCGGATCGATCATCTTGCCGATCGCCGTCGGCCTTATGGTGACCGCGCCGATCTTCGTGCCGTTAATCTTCGGGGAAAAATGGAGCAATGCGACGTCAAGCCTGCAAATATACGCGATAGCCGCCATCTTTTTTTCTGCGAACATCATTCTCCGCAGCGTATTAAGGGCGCACAAGCAACAACTGGCTTTTTTGCGCACACAGGCGGCTATCGTTGTGCTGGCGGTGGCGGCCTATTTCTGCGCGGGATGGTTCTTTTTGGAAGCCGTGATAATAACGAGAGTCTTGTTTTATACCGTGAGCGTTACCGCATATACGCTCCTGACAAAACGGAAAACGGGGGTTGGGCTTGCGAACAGTTATCTCAACCTATGGAAACCTTTGCTCTTTTCACTGATCATGGGCGCAGCGCTTTTGTTGATACGGGAATCTTTTGAGCCAGCTATGAACAAATGGATTGGCCTTGCCGCGTTGATTGCATCCGGAGGGCTGATTTACTCGACGGGATATTATTTCTTTCAAAGAGACATGGTTCATGCCGCCTTGGCCAGATTGAAAAAGGTCAGGAAAGCCTAGTCAGCCTTACCGATTTCCCACGGCCTGCCGAAGGCTTCATCCCATTCGTCGGGGTAAAAGCGGCCAAAGCCTGCGGCGGGGTAAAAGGTTGTTTCACCGAAATAAACGCCTTGGGGCAGGTCATAAAAATCGACACGGACAAAATCGAACAACGCGCCGATTTTTTCGGCTAGCTCTATCATCAAATCGTAATGCGCGGGCTGGGGCACATCGCCCTTGATTTGGGGGTTGCCCTTGGTAAAGGGCAGCTTGTTCCAATCGCGGTCAAAAAAAGCCATTTCATGGTTTCCGAAACGGCCAGCGTCCTTTTGCACGAAATGAACGCGCCCATGATAAACGAAAAACTTGTAATCTTCGGGCACATCCCCATTGGGAACTTGGAGCATCCGTTCAACAAGCGCCATGGGTTTGATCCGGCTATAGGCCCATTCGCGGTTTTTATGGCCATGGCGGCTTTTCAGTGCCGCCTTTATCTTTTTGCGTATTTGCGGTACATTCAGATCGCCCTTTGCGCGCACAAAGACGGCATCGTTCCACCCGTGGTTTGTTTTGACGACATAGGGCGGATCGAGAGATTCAAAGGGAATGTCTTCGGGCCTTTCGCCCGACCAAAGCGTGGGGATGACGTATTGAGCGCCGATGAGCGCGGCCACTTCGCTTTTCACCGCAAGCTTGTCGGCGAAAACGGCGAAACGCGGATCGCGCTGATATAGCTTGCGCCAATTGAGCTTTTCGTTGAATGTTTTCGGGCTTCGGAAATCGCACAGCCTTTTAAATTTCCGCGCGAATAGAACCTGAATGGCCAGCCTGTCCGGCAAAGGCCAAAGCAGAAAATAAACGAACTCTTTAATCAACGCCTTCAGCAATTTGCGCCTCCTGTTGTCTTACTGCCCGAGAAAGCGACAAATCGGTTGACCATAGCCCTATATAAGCCCCTAGGCA
>CAZYPX010000068.1:0-9975 GCA_964649675.1 uncultured Rhodospirillaceae bacterium
ACTGATGCACGGCATCCCCGACGAGATTATCGCCGACGCCGACGTCCGCCGCGTCTATCTGGGCAAAGAATTCAGGATGTGATTTCGTTTATTCTGTCGCCTCAGACTTGACAGAAAGGTTTTTTAGCCCGATGTCTTTTCAAGACTCTTCCTTAACATTCGTTTTTCAGGTTTATGCACCTCTCCCAACGCCTTGATGTCCGGCAAACGCAAAGCCTCGTCATGACGCCCCAACTGCGTCAGGCCATCCAGCTTTTGCAAATGTCCAATCAGGAAGCGAGCGACTACGTCGCGGGCGAGATCGAGAAAAACCCCCTTCTTGAACGCGCCGACGACGCCAACGCAAGCGGCGAAAGCCTTAAACAGCTTGTGCCGAGCGAGCCGGAATCCATCGCCATCGGCCCGCCCGTCGTCGTCGGTTCGGGGCCTTCGACGGCTTTGGCCCCCGGAACCGTTTCGTCCGCCGCGCCCACAGCCGAGAGCGTTTGGGATCACGTCGGACCGACGTCCGCGTCTTACGGCGAGCCCGCCGGCTCAGGACGCGGCGGATCGTTCGACGGCGAGGACGACGATTACGCCGCGCTCAACGTGCCCGCAGGCACAAGCCTGCGCGAGCACCTCCTCGCGCAAATCCACGTCGATTTCGCTGATCCGCCGGAACGTATGGTGGCGGCGTCTCTTATCGACCTTTTAGACGAGTCCGGCTATCTCCCCCCCGATCTCGCCTTGGCACGGGCGCAACTGGGCGTCTCGCCGGACGTTTTCGAAAGCGTGATCGCGCGCTTGCAGCTGTGCGACCCTCCCGGAATCTTCGCCCGCTCACTCAAGGAATGCCTCGCCATCCAGCTCCGCGAGAAAAACCGCCTTGATCCCGCGATGCAGGCCTTGCTCGACCATCTGGATCTTGTCGCCAAGCGCGAACACAAGTCCCTGATGAAGCTGTGCGGTGTGGACACCGATGATCTTGCCGACATGATCGGTGAAATCCGCCTGCTCAACCCCAAGCCCGCCACGGCCTACGGAACCGACGCCGCGCCGCCCGTCACGCCCGACGTGATGCTGTTTCCTCTGCCGGGAGGCGGATGGCGCGTCGAGTTGAACGCCGCCAACCTTCCCCGCGTGCTGGCCAACGAAAACTATTACATGCAAGTGCGCGGATCGGCCCGCAACAAAGAGGATAAGGATTACATCAGCGATCGGTGGCGACAAGCCAACTGGCTGGTCAAGGCTTTGCATCAGCGCGCCACAACGATACTCAAGGTGGCCGCTGAAATCGTGCGCCAGCAAGACCGCTTTTTCGTCTTCGGCGTCCAGCATCTGCGCCCTCTCGTTCTGCGCGACATAGCCGAAGCGGTGGAGATGCACGAATCGACTGTCAGTCGCGTGACCCAAAACAAATACATTGCGACGCCGCGCGGCCTTTTCGAGCTGAAATACTTTTTTACGAACGCGCTCGCCACCACGGGCGGTGAAGAAAGCGTCTCGACGCTGGCCGTGCGCGAACGCATCCGCGAATTCGTAAACAACGAACGGCCAAATGCGATCCTGTCCGACGACAAGCTTGCCTCCCTGTTGCGGCTTGAGGGTATCGACATCGCCCGCCGCACCGTGGCCAAATACCGCGAGGCCATGAGCATACCCCACTCGTCGCAAAGACGGCGGGACAAAAAAACCCTTTAATACCCGTCCAAACAGCAAGCGGCGGAACAGGCTTTTTGGTTTACGCCAATAAGTTTTTTGAAAAATCAAGCCTTTTTTTGCTTAAAGCGATTATTTTTCGCCGCCAGCTTGACTCTGTAGCCGCTTTGTCTATCTTTCAGTCCGCCTCCCCTGCAGGGGGGCTTTCGGGGGCTTCAGCGTCGCCCGCCTCTGAAAAAAGGTTTATGCGGTGCCTAATAACGACTATACGCACCCGATTGACTGGAACTTAGAAAGCGTAACAACTTTATTTTGGGAATCCCATGCAACTTTCCGTCAAAGGCAAGCAAATCGATGTCGGCGACTCCTTGCGCCAGCACGTCGAGACCCGTCTGACCGGCATCGTCGGCAAATATTTCGGCGGCTCCCTCGACGCCAGCGTGACCTTCTCGCGGGAGGCGCACCTTTTCCGCGCCGACATCACGGTTCATGCGGGACGCAACATCCTGCTGCAGAGCAACGCCTCCGCCAACGAGCCCTACCCGGCTTTCGACATGGCTGCCGACCGCATCGCTAAACGGCTCAACCGCTATAAGGAGAGACTGCGCAAACATCATCAGGAATCCTCCGTCGAAGAGGCCGTGATGGCACCTTCGTTCGTTTTGAACGCCGAGGACGATTCCGGCGATACGGCCAACGACAATCCCATCGTCGTCGCCGAAATGACAACACCCATCGAAACGCTGACCGTCGGCGAAGCCGTTATGCGCCTTGACCTTGGCGACATGCCGGCGCTCATGTTCCGCAGCCGCGCCAACGGAACGCTGAACATGATCTATCGTAGGCCCGACGGAAATATCGGCTGGGTCGATCCTTCGCAAAGTCTGGCCGCCGCGCCGACGAAAGCGCGCGGGTGAAACCCATGGCCCGCGTCGTCATGATGCGCGAGTTGCTGGGGCCGAACACGGTCCTCGCAAGGCTTGAATCTTCCAACAAAAAGCAGGCGCTCCACGATTTGGCGCACCATGCAGCAAGCGTTCTTGGCATGGAAGCGCATGGCGTTTTTGATGTCCTGTGGGCGCGCGAGCGTCTCGGCACGACGGGCGTGGGACATGGCATCGCCATACCTCACGGGCGTCTGGAGAGCCTTACAAAAGTTTGCGGCTTTTTCGCGCGGCTGGCCAATCCGGTTCCTTTCGAATCCGTCGACGGACGCGACGTTGATCTGGTGTTTCTTCTTTTGGCGCCCCAGTCCGCAGGAGCCGACCACCTTCACGCTCTGGCCACGGTTTCAAGGCTGTTGCGCGACCCGCGCCTATGCGAAGACATCCGCAAAGCCAAGGACGCCCAAGATATCGAACGTATTTTGACAACAGCCGCAGCGGCCCAAGCGGCCTGAATTCACAGAATCTAGCGCATCACCGGCAACGCGGCCGCCCTTCGGACATGGCGACCCAAAAGATTCCTATGATCGGCCGTGGGACGAGCCGTAATATGGGGCCGCGCGCCTCTTTCCTGTAAAATGGCGACGGCGTTTTGCGTTGCCAATTCCATGCTTTTCTTCAGAGGCATCCCTCGCGCCAACCCCACAAGAAGGCCCGCAAGATACTGGTCTCCTGCACCGACCGCGTTTTTTATCTTGGCGGCCTTGCGCGTCGGCACGTGAACAAGTCCTTCGCCTGTATGGGCGTACGAACCGTCCGCCTCGAGCGTCGTAATCACCAGCTGCCGACCGTCAACAGGTATAGGCTGAATGTTCTTGAACTCCTTCATCTCTTCACGCGAACAAAGGATGATGTCGGCCAACGGAGCAATCACGTCTTTCGCCAGATCCTGATGAAGCCACCAGGAACTTATGTCGTGAAGCGTGAACACGCTCTTGCATCCTTGCGTCCGCGCCTTTTTGACGGCCTCAACGATATCGTTGCGGAAAGGCGAGTCGCGCAGGCTATGGGTTTCCACGACAAAATAGCCGATTTTGGAGAAGTCCGTTTTGGCGAAATCTCTTGCCGAGAAATTGTCGGAACAGCCAGGATCGTAGGCCATATAGGTTTTTTCGTCCGGCTCCTGCACGATGATGCAAAGAGCGGGGGCGTAGAGGGAATGTTCGACACCCGACTCCGGCTTGCACAAAAGATCGATTCCGCGCGCTTTCATATCGCGGGCGAACACCTTGCCGTATCTATCGCGCAGAAACTTGCCGAAAAATCCCGCCTTGCCGCCCAAGGAAGCGACCCCCGCCATCGTATTGGCGACGGATCCGCCGGGAATATATTCAACGCCGCTAGCCGAAGCTTCACGCAATATGTCCTGAAGCCTTGCAGTCGACACCCTAAGGCCATTACCGGAAAGAAGGCCGAACCTTTCGGCAAAACCTTTGGGGACGGAACAAAAAACGTCCACATAGGAGCGGCCAAGCCCCACGACATCATATGTTTTAGAACGAAAAAACATCGCTTGCGTCCGTAATCCGAGCGGACAAGCTAGCCCATAAAGATTAAAACATCGTGTTTACGCACGGCGCGGCGGCCTAAAATATACGCTTTTCGGGTATTTGCCAAAAAAAGCCGGTCAGCCTTACTTTCTTTTCCAGCCGCCGTCCGCCGCCTGATACATGCTCCCCGCCGGAAGCTTGGCAGCGATTTCCTGCGCCGCAAGCCTCGCGACAACGTCAACGGGCTGCCCATTCTGAGTCGAAATGCGGCCATACTCCTGACGGCGTTTGGCGTTGATCTCCACAGCCAGAGCCTGCGCTTGGGGAGAGGCTTTGAGAACCTCAACGTACCCGTCAGCCCTTTCGCCTAAAACGCCGCCGGTTCTGGCCTGCTGCAAATCAAGAGCGAACGCGGCTCCCGACAGGAGCAAGGTTAGGCACGATGCGGCCAAAAAAGCGCGAAAATTCATGTAAACCTCCCTTTAGAAAATATCCGGATTTTTGGCCATCGCCTGCTGCACATCCCTTTGGATCTCGATTTTGATGCGCTGTTCGATGTTGACGTTCAGGTTGATCTCGATCGGCTTGTCAGGCGCCTGCACCTGCACCGTGGGGGTGCAAGCCCCGAGAAACAACGTAGCCACTAGCGCGGCGTTAAGGATTCGCATGAGTCCCAAGCTCCAAAAATTTTTCAGGATCGATAAAAGGCAAAAGGTTCTGCTTAACGAGATTTAGCACATCTCCCGTCAAACGCACATTGATTTTCACGGGACGATCCTTATGCGTTTGTGGATTCTTGCCCTCGAGGTTCAAGGCGATAACCGTAGGCGCCTTTTGCCCGCCATTCACGTCAAGCGACAAAACCGAATAATGAAAATCGCGAAGCACGTCGCGAAGCAATGCCACATGTTCGTTATCCCCGGGAATGATATCGGATTCCACGGAGAGGATGCCCGGCGTGTCCGCGCGCAAAAGGCCCGTGCGCACGGTTATCTCCCCGTTCTGGCCGATGATGATCGGCAAGGAGCCCGAAATCGTGCCCGTGGCCATGGCCTTGCCGCCCGTCATTTGCTGCATGAGCTTCGACGCCGAAACGCGCTCAAGGTTGAGCGTAAGCCTGTGCGGAGCATTTCGGCCCCATAAAATTGTCACGTCGCGCATCGTGAGTTTTCCCTCATTCCAAGGGATTTCTCCTTGCACGATTTTCAATTCGTTGTTTTCGGGCGTGGCATTCCATATCTTGGCTCGAAAGGAGATTTTATATGTTTTATCCGCGTTATGCAGAACTCCACCGATCTCTAAAAACTCGGGCCGAACCATAAGGGGCCCCGAGCCCTGCAAAAGCGGCACGTCTACGCCGGAGCCTTGAAGGCGGATGCCGTTTGCTTGCCATGCGCCTTTCCACTGCCGCGCACCGGCATCCAGCGTTGTTTCCATCCGAACATCTTTCGCCGAAACCTCTATGTTGGCCGCTTTGTAAAATATGTCGTTGGCTTTTGCCGTCAACGTGGGAGTCGCAAAAACTTCATAGGCAACATCAAGAGGCAATTCCACACGCCAGTCATCGGATGCAAAGCGAAACAAACTTTCCTTAAGGTTAAGCCGGTCGAAGGGAATGGCGACAACGTCGACGGGCCAAAGCCAAGGGACGGCTCCTTCGCTCGAGGAAGGAACCGCGCTTTCACCCGAAAAAGACCACGCTGCTCCCGTCTTGTGCGCTTCCATCACGAGGCCCTGCAACGTTGCTTCCCCCAACCGCCCTTCGCGAAAGGCCGCGAGAGGGCGAGCGATCGTCAAACGCCCCAAAGCCAAAGGCCGTTCGTTTCCGATGGACACGTCTTCGACGACGAGTTGCGCGAGCCCGACTCTCGCCAGCCTCAAACGCACGCTTTGGAAACCCTGCTTTTCCAGCTGCGCGACCAGTTGGCTCTCAAGCCAAGTTTTCCATGGCAAAGACCACGCCGCGAGCGCAACGAGTCCGGCGACAATAAAAATAAATGCCACCATGCTGCGGACGAAATAACGTTTCATCTCCTTGCCTTTCCTAGACAAGATGGACGCGAAAAATGGCCAATCTAAGGCTTGCGCCCGGCGCTGTTTTCAGAGTCGTCTGCTTAGACCAGCGCGCAAGCGTTATATATTCATGCCCGCAGAGAAAAGCCGAGGCGCCCTATGACCAGGATGCGCCCGTCGCCGTTTTTTTCTCGACCTGCAAAAGCTTGCCAAGCATACGCAGGATGTCCTGCAAATTCGGCCACGGCAGCTTGCGCCCAGCAAAGCGCGACGACATAACGTCCCAGCAGTAGATGGCGTGGTTGGTTCGCCCCAGACAATTGCCGAGATCCCAGTAAATCTTGTTGCTGTTCCTCAGGAAGTTGAGAAAACCGGATGAACTCGTTCGGTGCTTGAACATTTTGTCGTAGCTGTCCTGATAATCACGCACGTAGTCTTCTGCTTTTTGCCATTCCGTCCGCAGCTGCTCTTTCACCGAAGAAACGATGTTTTGCATTTCTTTGGCTTCGACATTCGGGATTCCGGCAGGAGGCGTGTCATTTTCCTTCAACCAACGCACCATCTCGACAAGTTGTTTCTGCTCGCGCTCATAGCGGAAGGAGTAATACACGATACCGCGCCAGGACGAAAAAATGTCAAGCGCTTCTCCTTCCGGCAGGCGAAACGCTTGGATCATGGGCTTAAGAGCCTCCATGTCCCGCGCCTCCCACATCTTGTCGATCAGAAGGCGAGCCTTTTCGTCGGAAGACATCACTTCAGGAAACGCAGCCTTAACCAAAGGCTCAAAGCGCAAAAGCATGAAGGTTTCAATTTCTTCCCACGCAGCCTGACTGACCTCGAAATAATCTTCGTTCACCGTCATTTTATAGCGAAGGAAAATGTCCTTGAGCAGAAAGGGGTCGAGCGACGGAAGCTTGTCGAGAATGCGCAGAACCTTGATGTCTTCCGCGAGAGCGTCTTTCGTCACGGCATTTTCGCCGTATTGGCCAAGAATGGCGGACTCCAAATGCTTATCATGTATAAAGATGGTTCGCCCGCCTTCATAGATAGTGGGATCGTTGAATGGAAAATAAATCTTGGTGCCGACAGGCGGCGCGCCTCCACGCCGATCGTCTTCCGGCGTCGCGTCCTTGATGAGAACCGTGTTGTTAAGCGGCTTGTTGCGAAAGAACAAAGGCGCATCGGGATCTTTCGCCCTCACCCTTTTCGTCATCTCGTTACAGTTGAACACGCGCGGAGACCCGACATCAAGCATAGGTTTAAGGTATTTGTTTTCCATGCGATACGTTCGCGCTTGGTGGCGCGCCTTTTTCAAGGAAGGTTACAGGCCATACCCATATAACATTCCCTTGTATTAATTAACGAATCCTTAGTCGGCCCATAAAAACCGTATAATTTCCGGCTTTTTCCGAGTTGAAGGCTTGTTTTCTCCCATCGGATAACCCAAAACGATCGAAGCGTAAGCGCGATAGTCGGCTGGAACGCCAAGCTCGTCCTTCCAAAGGGTGGCGTTGAACAGTTCCGTGGCAAGGCCGCTTTTTGAACCTTCTTTTATCACTAA
Source organism: uncultured Rhodospirillaceae bacterium (assembly GCA_964649675.1). GTDB lineage: Bacteria > Pseudomonadota > Alphaproteobacteria > UBA9219 > UBA9219 > CAZVCG01. The sequence goes on from CAZYPX010000068.1 coordinate 7,647, forward strand.
GCTTGCCAATTGATACGCACCCCTTGGTTAATACGCCGTTTCACCCTTTGCGCTATGCAAACGCGTCTTTGTCTGCTTTAATCTCATCATTATTACGGATTTTTATTTTTTGAGTTGTTTTTAATGGGCTTTTTGAAAAGAAACATTTCAAAGATCTTTTCTGCCTTTTCTGGGAAATCTTTCCCTGCGCTTTTGCTTTCCTCACTTTTTTTCTTTTTCCCCAACGTCGCCAAGGCCTCAGCCTCGCTGGAGACAAATCGCCCCACTCCTGTAGCGGAGCAATTCTCCCGTGCCAAAAAGGAAACAACTCCAAAAAAAACGGGGAAAACAAAAGCCACGGCAAGAAAGAAAAAACGCGCCGTTTACAAAAATCAGCCGACAGGAAGACCGTACAAAAGAAAAGCGCCCACAAAAAAAAGCAGCGCGACAACGTCGCGACCCGAAAAAAAGCATCTTCAGGCTATAATTGAGAAAGCGTACAAAGAATTGGTCGCCATGCGGGAAGAGGACGAAAAAAGGTTAAGTGCACAATTCCACGACGCGACCCCCGTTGCCCTCGAAAAAGCTCCGCCAAACACAATAACGGAGACTCCTGCCGATCAAAGACGCCAGCATCCCCTCGCAGATCTGCTCGCACCAAGGCCTGCTCAAAATACATGGGGCAAATCGGCTCACAAAACAGAAGCCCTTTCCTCTGCCAATTACCTTGCCGAGTTCAAAACGCCTTTCGATCCATCCCGTTTCCTTTCTGACTTCAACGCTTTGCCCGGGGGGGCCCGCATGATAAAAGGCGGCCGTTTCGGATCCACGCGCGACAAGGGCAACCGGATACATATCGGCAACGATGTCGCCATGAGGCAAGGTTCGGCTTTCTTTCCACTGCATAGCGGCAAGGTAAGCGAACGCCACATCTCGGGCATAGGCTTTTTTCCGGTCGTCACCTACAGCGATTATTTTTACACGGAATACCTTCATACGCGCACGAAGGCGGACCTAAAATCCAGTTTCGTAACATCGGACGAAATTCTTGGGCATGTAGCTCCGAAAGATCGCAAATCTACTGGACCGCATGTCCATGTGCAGGGCTTTCTCGTCGTCAGTGGCAAGCGCAAGGTTTTAAATCTTGCCCTTATGGACTGGATCGGATTTCGGCGGGCCGAAAAGGCCTTGGGGCGCTTGCTCACAGCCCATGAAATTCTCGTCTTTTACGAAAAGGGCCGCGCTTATGACGAAGCTTCGCGTAAACGTCTTATGTCTACGCTTGTTTACGGCGCGCAAACCTTGGTGATGTCTGCAGAGAGAAACCAAACCATTCATGAAATTCTTGGCCTGGCCGGAAACAACTACGCCCCGAAACGCGGCGACATTTTCGTAAAAAGAGTTTCCCGAAAACTCTTGGCCAAGCAAGCCGAACAGGCCCACAGGGACAGGTTCGCCCTGGCACGTCTCCCATAGCCGTGAGGCTTGGACATCGAGGGACATTGCTTTCGCAACATCCGACCGCCGCCTCCCGGCCCTAGGGTTCGAAAGGCAGCGTTGTGACGGCAACGCCAACACCGGTTAAAGCCGAAAGGGAAAAGCTGATATGCACGTTAGTGCGCCGGAGTGTGGGGCACAAAGTGTGCGACACAACTCGCAACTTGCGCAGAGCTTTTTTGAACGCGCCTGTGTCGCACACGTTTCGCGAGGTCATAGGAGCAATAGCGGGCGAGAAAACAGGTCAATCAAACCCACGATTGTCTCTCAAAATACCAGCATGTTTCACACCGTTTATTAGGCAAAAGTTAGGCAAAAAATGAAAATAGCCCGTCTTAAACGGGCTAACTCATTGAAATCACTGGCGTCCCCTACGGGATTCGAACCCGTGTCACCACCGTGAAAGGGTGGTGTCCTAGGCCTCTAGACGAAGGGGACACTCGACAGGAGGCTATATTTTACCCACGCCTCGCGCACTGGCGACTGATAAACGGGCTCCCTCCATAAATCAACCGGAAAATGGCTCTCTTGGGCCTTAAAAGCTCTTAAATATCCTTAAACATCCTAAACATTGCGGCTCTTCTGTGCTTATCGCCCCTTTTCGAAGTTAAAATAGCGTACTTTTGCGCCTCTTTACAGGCGCGCGCTTTATTTTAACTTATTTTTTCCCCTCTTGGGCTAGGCTCCTTGCGTCATGTTGCAGCAATCCGCCCAAAAGACCGCCGACAGGCCTGCCCAAACGCTCACGCTGGAAAAACGCGTCGACATCTATCCCGACATCCCTTTGCCCGACTACGACACCCCCTCGGGCAAAGCCTATGCTTTTTTTTTTAATGATACGGCGACCACCGAG
>CAZYPX010000069.1:0-9639 GCA_964649675.1 uncultured Rhodospirillaceae bacterium
CTTAGCGCCCTGCCTAATTCGACTTTCATGGCACTCCCGTATATTATGCTTTTACGACTCGTACGCGCCAAAGGCCGCTGCCAAACGATAGGGAATCGCCCGTTTGGTTTTGAAGACGCACAATCACAGTGTTTGAAGCTTTTACATATGCGGTCGCCATCGCGCCCTGCAAATCGTAGGGCGCGGCGACATGCGCATAATCGCCTAACTCGGCTCCAACTACGGAAATATCGCCGGATATCGACCCGCTTCCTTGAGACAACACGCCAGGATTCCAGTTAATAGCCGCGCCAAGGTATGGTGACGCAATATATGCCCATATCGATCCATTATAATATAACGCGCGATTTTCGTTACGAGCCCACGCGATCCAGCCTGTTTTTGGCGTTTTAAAGCGCCAACCGGCGTAATAGGCCGCCAAGCATCCTTCGTGTCCAGACCATACGCCTGTCGCCCCATCGCCCACTATATAGGTGTCTCCGCAGGCCGGTGACGCAGGGGGAGCGCTCAACATGTAATCAATGACCGTCAATTGCGCCAAACTATCCAGATCGTTCAACGCTTCATTATGCGTAACTTCCTTTTGCGCTTGCGATGAAACTATATAAGATAGCCCTAGATTAGGCGTTGTCGTCATGATGTTCTCCTAAATAACGGCTTTCGCTTTTTGACCGCGCCCATAGCGCGCGCTGATTTGATAAACGCATACCTTCACCTGCGGTGGAACTTGGCCGCCCCAATCCGCCGCCTGCTGTTCGGCCGTATAAATCAGCGTTGGTGACGTTAAACCTTCAAACATTCTGACGATGCTTGTTCCGTTCATGATCTCGGCGGCGTAGAGTTCGGATGCCTCATCAAGCGGAACATCCATGTAATCCACCCACGCGGCGTTATTTCTGGCCCGGCGTTTCCAACGAATAGTGAGATCGCTTCCCGCTCCCGCAATTCGTGAGCCTTCAATATGAACGGGCGCCAACGGCCTTAACGTGCCGAAATCATAGGCAATGCTATGTCTGTTAGCCTCGTTAAGGGACTGGCCATGCGACAAAGCCCGAAAATAACACGTTCGCCCCCTGTCCGTTAATGGTGCGGGTAGAAATTGAATCGAGATTTCCTTAAGGACAACAAAGCGCTCGCCGATGACATGATCTTCTATATGGTTCTCGGTTCCGCATCGTCCCCTGAGAAAATGGCTTAACTCATAGAGCCCAGGGCCAAGCAAGACAGCGCTCTTAAACTGTACGATCTCATCACCCAGCAAAGCAAGGTTGGCCCCACGCAAAAGCTCGTCGTCGCCACAACTGTATAATAGGCCGCGTAGCAGCTGAACTTTAACAGTATTCACCATATCCGGGTAACAGCTATGTCCGGATTCAATCTTCGATACGGCGACCCCTGCCGTAGCCGCTGTTTTGAATTGACTTATCTTTCCGTAATTTATGTCATCGGACGAGCGCCAAAGCGTCGCGCCAGGCCACGCCTCTGGTCCCGTTACAGCCGCATAGATGCCCGGCTGATCGTCGGAATCCCTAAGCAACGGCATGTCCATAAGAAAAAGCGTGCTGCTGGCGGCTTCAATTGCTTCGGAATATGATGCGCTATGACTATCAGTTTTTGCATGGCTTGTTCGTGGCGCCAGAGGAACAAGAACACCCTTAACGTCCAGTACGCCCTTGTTCAACCGGATGTTTTCGACACGTAGGTGTTCTTTGCCGAGATTGACAACATCCCCCGGCTCAAGACCTAACCACTTGCGCGACAAGGTGAAGCGAGCATGTTCACGTTCCGACCACAAAGCATATAAACGCATTTCAGCGATCTGCTTGGCTTTCGCCGCAGTACATACGATCGGCAAATCTATTTTACTCTTTACGCGCGCACCACGTTGCGGTGTACGCCGCGCGCGCTGACTTCCTGTTTCGTAATCGCGCGAAGCTTCGATATGATCAATCTTGATTTCCAGCGGAAGATCAACTTCTTGCACGCGCGTCGTTTCGCATAGCGGAACCGGCTCATCCCTATTCTCCGACGCTCCGCGTTCGGATTTAGGAACGGCAGCATCGGCATCATACGTGCGTAGAACGGCTTTTAATACGTCTCCGCTTTCGACAAGATCAAACGGCTCGTAGATTTGCAAAGAGGCTATAGCCGCCGAAGCGCTTGACGCATCGGGCACAATGTAACCGTCAACAGGTATATCGTTAAGCGCTTCCACGTCATAATCGCCGTCTGCAAAACCGGAACGCTCAAGCAACGTTCCGACGATACGGCCGAGCGTATCGCCGGTATGGCAGCGCTTAATCACGCCTATTTGGCCTAAAGAGTCATAGAAGCCGCTTACGCCTAATACAAGCAAACGGACGGCATCAATGGAGGCCGCTCCGAAATTGATGCATGGCTGGGTAAAGTTTTCGGCGGGAAGGGAGTCGGAAATAAGCGTAAACTTTCCGTCGTCAAGCGTAATCTCGGAAATCCTGTAATAATTGTCTGATGCGCTTCGCTGAACTACGACAATCCTGTTTCCGATAACGACGGGATGCGTTGATGTGCTAACGGAAACGTTTGCGTTCGCAACAATTTGCCATGGCCGCGTTATTATGGCCGACGAGTCTCCAGGCCGAAGCGACATCATCCGCATATCGACAACGGTGCTGTAAAACAGCGTCCATTCGTCATGCGATGTGCGCAACAAGGAGCATTGCGGGCCGCTGCCGGAACCTACCGAGAGGCCGCTCGCCAGAACATACTCAGACCCCGCTTCTAAAACGCCGTTTTGCCACAAGATATGGCGAGCATAAAGTGACGTAAAGAAAGGAGCCGAGTCCGTCATTACGTTTAACAGACCGTTCGACATCGGAACAAACTGCGCATACATCAAGGGAAAACGTGTCGATCCGCTGTTCACGCCCCAAACATCAAAAAAGCCCAAAGATACCATCGTCGTGCCGGCGCGCGCATAAACGTACACGCCGCGCTTGCCGCCAAGCGTCGCCGATACGAGAAAATGCAGGGAGTCTATCCACACAATCTGGCGCATCCCGTCGTTTGCGCCTATATTGTCGGCAAAGACGCTACCGAATTTCCGCGTTTTCAAATCGTATAGAACGAAACGATGCGGATAGGCCGATACGGACGACTGCATATACATCGCCACAAAGCGACCGTCAGGCGACATCGCCCATGAATGATCGTCCGGATAACCAGCATAAAAACTTTCGCTCTGTGCGCCATCCACCTCGAACAGTTCATCACCTGCGACATCGTATTCGACAACGTTAAATGAGCACGCGTCTCCGGAACAGAAATACCCGCCGACAAGCATCCGTCGCGCGCGCCCCGACCGTCCTTGTGTAATAATTGGCGACATGCCTTTGTTCTGAACAACCGATACGCGATGATTTATGCCGGAAGAAACGCTTCCCATCCACGAAGGTTGTCCTGAAGAACCTGCCGGAAGAACTTCAAACGTCAGATTCGGCAACCTGTTTCCGAAATCGCCCAGTTGAAGATTATCGAACACAATGTAAGCGATGCCGCGATACGCAGGAACGTTGCCGCGCCCTATCAACGACTCCATGAGCGGATCGGCGTTCTGATTTTTTGATCCGTTGTAGATCGTGCCTGCGTTAACAGTCCCGGATTTCCACACGCCGTTTTGATAAATAATTTTGCTGTCAGCCCATATCGTCGCAAGGCCAGCTATTTCTCCAGTGCAAACGGCCACGGCGCAATGCACGCTGTAACTGTATGTTGTCCGTGAACTCGAGGATCCTCCGCCTTTTCCGCCGCCTGTTGACGTTTCATGCGACGTTTCCATAAGATCTGATAGCCAAATTATATTGCCAGCGACCCGCACACGCCCAAACGCCAGAGGAATGCCAAGACCGTAACGCGAGTCCTGAACTTTCAGGTTTTCCAGACGCGGGCCCTCTTTCGCCTCCGCATCCGGCCCAAGACCTAGCGCATCGTCGGCCCAACGCCCCAGTCGTCGGCCATAGCCGCCAAGTATTCTGCCGCCCAGTCCAGGCAACAGGTTATTGCCCACGGAATTTCCTATGCTCGCCAGTACGATAGTCGCCATGGTTTTATTCCGTTACATTCCATTCCGGAAAATTGAAACGAAAGGCGTTCATAAGCCGCCGTCGCCAGTAAGAACCAATGCCCGTCTCTACAACGCGTCCGGCGGGTGCGAAACTATGGATCATCGTATCCTTGCTGGTCGCCAGAGCCACATGCTGAGGCTGATGATCGTAGCGAAACAGCAAAACATCCCCTTGATCGAACACGTCAACGTCCACCGCTCCGTGTTCCTTAATCGCCCTGATCAACGAAATTCCATCAGGCCTTTCGGCATAATTCAGGCGATCCCGCACATCCACACCGGCAGCACGGAAAGCCACCACAAGAAGACCTATGCAATCTAACCCAACGCCCGGCAAGCGTCCCTGATGGTGAAAGGGCGTGTTCAGGCACCCGCGCGCGGCGGCAACGACGTCTTTACTCTTTCCGATCATTTGGCGTCCGGATACTGCAATATTTTGCCAACACCCGGCAGATGAGGGAACCCGCCGTAATTGATCTCGTTCCCGAATTTTGTTTTACAGGTTGAAAAACGCTTGTCACATCCGGGACAGACCGTATAGGAGTCGCCCAGACTTATGGCGTTCGGCATCGGCAACCATAAAGACATGGTTAAGTTCAACCCGTCCCACGTGTGCACATCAACAGACAAGCCTTTGTTGGCGCCGCTCGTCCAAACCAATTTACCGTAATCGAAATAGCCGTTGGGTTCGATTCGCATATAGTCGGAAAAAGCCGTTTTACCGAATGAATCGGTCACGACCCCAGAAACCTCCATGCTCGCCAAATTGATGCAACACATCCCGTCTCCCAGATCATGCCGACATTCTGGCGTATAGGCGTCGCCCACACGTTGTCGCAATAAATCATGCATCCCATGCAGGGCAGCCGTATAACGACCGTCCGTCAAGGTCACCTCGCCCAGCCATCCGCGCCTAATTTGAACTTTACCTTGCTCAGTGTCGGCCCAGTTCACGATAAAAACATCGACGCGGGCATAATCGTACAATCCCGCCTTGATGGATTCCCCGTCGAGTTGAATACTGTCCAGCATTCCCTTTATTTCAAACTTGTTTTGATTAAACGAAGCGCTGTTATCAAGTCTGCCTGAGGTAAACGACCCATCTGCCTTATATGTCAGACCATCGAGAACAAGGTCGCAATCATGCGTCGTGAAGGCTATAACAACACCATCGGTTCGCGTAATTTTTATACATTCGGCCAACATCGTCAGTTCGCCATCAAGATGTTGCTGCAGCGCAGGAGAAATCACCTTCATCGCTTATACTCGCACCTCGATGAGCGGAATATCGCCATGCGCCGTGTTTTCGTCGCGCGAGGTTAGATCCAATCGATCCGTATCAAAACGAACAGGAACATCGAATTCAAAGCCGGCCGTAATAATCTGTCCCGTTTGAGGCGCCTCCGAAAACGTCACGAGCCCCGTTGTCGTATCAACCGACCATCCTGTGTCGCGCGGAACGCCATCAACGGCAAAAAGAACGGTACCGGCGACAGGCTTCCGTATAAGTCTCTTGTGCGACACGTCTGTGTCGCCGTAAGTCTTGAGCAATTGATAGGTTGTTGTTTCGCCATCGCCCGCGCCGATGGCTTGATCGCCCCAATGCGGCGGCGAAACGCCATCACTTGAGCTTGTGAACTCTGCCCAGTCTTTTAACCGGAAACCGCGTGCGCGACCCGCCCGCGCATGGAAAAAAGCCGTTAACAAAGCGGCGTCAATGGACGATCGAATACCGGTTCGCGCATCGTATCTTCGGCGAGCCTGACTCCAGTTCTGGTTCCTTCGTTCGTATCCGCCCGCAATGACGATGACATCCGTGTTGAACTGCGGGCCTCCGCGCGCGCCATAACCGACCGCCAAAGGGAAACTTATTTCGTCAAATGCCATCTTCTAACCTAAATATCCGTTTTCTTCGACATAGACATCAAGCCACCTGTCTCGATCTTCAACATTGACGATATGGCGCACGGAAAAAGTCCGTTCACCGCCAACAAGGCGCATTCCGTTAGTCAACTTGATGTTTTTCACGACACGTATACGGACGACATGTGATGTTCTGTGTCCATAAGTGCCCGACAAAACCGAGGACGCCGAACAAGGCTTCACATCGCCCCAAACCGTCGCGACTGATTCCCAGACAGGCAGGACATCCCCTCCTTCAAGCGTAAGCTTCTTGCGTTGCACATGAAGGCGTTTCCGTAACATCCCTATACGCATCAGATTGCCACCTGCCTTAAACGAAAGGGATTCAACAATGCCTGGATAACGTAGGGCGCGTTAACGCCGCGTAGGTTGGCAATGGCGTCGTTCCGAATGGCGGACATAATAACGGCCTCGCCCCTATGCTCATACCAATGCGTCGCCAACTGCCTGATCGCCAGCCTGATAAGCTCAGGAACGGAGTCCGGGTTCTCGCCATAGCCTGCGATGTAATCGATCTCTATGCCGCTCATCGTGCGCATCGTTAAAGGCCACACGCCATGACCTCGAGGCGCCAGGCGTCCCAGCGCCATGTCGGCATAATAAGTATCTAGCGGCACCGGCATGGCTTCGTCGTTCTCATCACGCAAGAAAACACCGGATATGGCAAGCAGCGGCACTCTTGGCAATTCGACGATGCTGTTTGCGGGCCATACATCCAAACCCAGCCGCCATGTTTGCGAAAGGAAGGATCTGCCCGTGTAGTTTTCCGCCCACAAACGCGCCGCTACGATGAGTGTAGACAACAAAGCATCCTCGTTATCGGCATCGATCCGCGCATGCGTTTTTATTTCACATAGGCTCACAGGCTCAATAAGCGGCGGCACCTGGAGTTTTAAGTATGTCATTGGTCTTTTTCCGTTGGATAAATACTCGTTATACGGCTCGCAGCACCAGTTGCAGTACAGCGTCTTGCGACTGGTTGACAGAAGCGCCGGATGTTCCGGAGCGGAGCCTGATCATGTGAATGGCGGCGAAATTGACGGGGTCAATCGCGATAAAACGCGAAACGCCGGTAATGACGGAAAGTTCATTTCCGTTTGCGTCGTAAAGATCGAACCATGAAGCGCCGTTGTCAAAGGATGTCCGGAATGTAAGGCAAGCCGGTGTCCACAAGGCTGGCATGACAATACCAAACAGACGTAACCCGCCCAGATTTAAGGGTGCTGTTGATGCCTGGCCGTTCAAGATCATAGCCGGAATCACATCCGACGGACTGACGATAGTGTTGCGCATGTAACCCTCTTAAGTTTCTAATGAAAGGATACGGGATCAGGCTATAACGCCTGATCCCCATATCCGTTAACGTGTTGGGGAGTTATGCGGCAACCCGGCAATCACGCTTACCGCACTGAAAGCGCCCGTTGTCGCGCCGCTCACTGTCATGACAGCGCGCACATAACGCTGAGAGCCTATATAACCGGCAGATTGAATCGTGTTCGCCCCGCCTGCGTTGTTCACGACGGTAAACGCGCCATCAAGATCGGCCGGCGCCACATTAGTATATGTCGTGCCGTCTACCGAATGCTGAACAGACGGTGTATGCGTGCCATCGGTATAAGCGCCAAAGGCCACCGAAATAACGGCGGCATCAAATCCGCGCAAATCCACGCCCGTTCCGTTAGATGTGCCGTTGGTTCGGGCCGCCGGAGCCAGTGACGTTGTCACCAAAGTATTTCGCAACAAATCGCGAAGTGCCATTAGAATTCTCCTTGGTTTCTATGATTAGGAAGCCGAGAACTTCAGAAGCTTGATCGCTTCAAAGTTCACCACGTCGCCGCCTATGCGCTTGCTGCAACGGAATCGCACGAACGGCGCGGCCGTGAAAGGATCGCGCAAGATATGGAAACCTATGCGATCGACAATCGTATAGCCTTCAGCGAAGTTGCCAAAAGCGAGCGAATAACTTCCGGTCGCCATCGCGGGCATATCCTCGGCCAAAACGACCTGATGCCCCAACAACGTCGCAGGCGTTCCGGCCTGCAAACCAGGTTGCCAGATATAAGCGTTGCTTGTGTTTTCCTTAAACTTACGGACAAGATTTGCCACCGAGCGCGGCATAAGCCACGAAGCCTTCGGAAGATAGCCAGCGCGTAGCTTATGCATAAGGTCGATCAACACGTCCGCCCCTGTCGATGACGAAAAGCCGCCGTCAACGCCGGTCACAATGTGCTCCAATACGCCCCAGGCACGATTATTGTCGCTGGCGGCCTGCGTCGCATAACTTAAAAAGCCGCGTGGCTGGCCGATGCCGTCTCCGCTGACGAAAGCCGTGTTTTCACGCCGCGCAAACCTTTCCGCGACGCGGGCGATAAGCCATTCCTCTACATTCAAAATCGCGTCGTCGAGCAATTTTTGCGTCGCCTTAGGCTGAGCGTAAAGTTCATGAACGGGTATTCTTATGCGACCCATCGCGCCCTGATCCGTATCGTTGCGTGTCCCAAGTTCTGATACCCACTGCGCTTCGGGCTCGTTCGTGTCGCGCAGCATCTCGACGGCTTCCGAAGAAACCTGCATTATCATCGCCAGCTGTCGCATGGGTGTCGTGTCGTATTGTCGCGTAATAATACGATCTGCCATTTCAGCAGGCGCCATATAGCCGCCAAGGTGGTCGCCGGTCACATTCATGTCTTTTGTCCGCAAAGCGCTCAACTCGTTTTCCGCGCCCTTGATCACATAACGCATGAACGCGGCCTTATAACCGTTGTCGTTCTCAAGCATTAAGGATGCGCCTTTCGCTGGACGGCGCAGCGCGGTTTTCACGTTGCTCACGTCGTCTTGCAGTTTGTTAAGCGCGTCGTCCATACGGCTTAGCTTTTCATTGAGAAGCGCATCGGCGCTGCCTTTGCGCTCAATTTCGCCAAGCCTCTGGTCGTTGACGTTTTTATAATCTTCAAAGGCACGGGCCAACGTGTCCGTGGCCTCATGAACCTCATTCATGTCGATCATCTTATTCTCCTTATCTTAGTATTGTGACGCTCATATTCATAATGCGTCATCCCCGCGAAAGCGGGGATCCAGTGGCGAGCGTCGGCGAGCCATATGACTCATACGCCGCATAGCCCGTCTTCGCTCTTTCAAGCTTCGCCAGGTCTGGGACTTAGTCCGGCGAAACTGCACACCAGCGTAGACGGAACACGCGGCGCTGGATTCCCGCTAACGCGGAAATGACACGTTCTTCTTATATCCGTTCCTGCAGCTTCTGAGCTGCTTGCTGCATGCGCGCGACAATTGCCCGAGTCATTTCTTTATCAGACGGTTTCCGCACATTTCGTCTGGCATTAAGCACAGGTGGAGCCTTCACGTCGCTCACCCTTGCCTGTTCATTGGCGGGAAACGTCACCAGTGAAATTTCAAATAAATCCAGATCGGTCAAAATCCGCGCTTTTCGCTTGGGCTCGATCCGGCTGCTCACCACGCGGTAACCAATGGAGAGCCCCGTCAACGCGCCGAGTTTCAAAAGCTCATACGCCTCCTGCCCTTTTTGCGTGCGCAATGCGAGTTTTCCCTGCACCGCCAATCCGTTCTTGTCCTCTTTCAATGACAACCACAGACCA
>CAZYPX010000070.1:0-9516 GCA_964649675.1 uncultured Rhodospirillaceae bacterium
AGCCCCGCCTTCGCCTCCGCCGCCTTTTTCACCTTCAGGCGTCAAAGGCGATGTCGCTTGCGCGGGGGCTTTTGCGTTGGGATCGATCAAAGGTGTCGTTTTGCCCAGACGGTAACGCTTCGTGGCGAACGCGCTGACCGTTCCGTCGGCCGAACCAAGGTCGCGCCCTTCGATCAAATCGTCTGGACGCTCGACCATCGCGGCGAGGTTGCGCGCGTGCGCGCAACCATATTGCGGCCACGGTTCGTTTTGCAGCGCCCCGCGCCGTGCCGAATACCAATCCGGGCAATCCGGCGGAACAGCGGCAGACGCGCCGTCAGGGCCGGTCGCAACCTTGATGCGATAGTCGGGCGACGGCGCAGGAACAAAGGAATCCGCAAAGTAAGGGCCTTCGCAAGCGCCGAGCGCAGCGACGGCCAAAACCAAGAGAGCAGGAGGCAAACTGGAACGCATGGCATCACTCCACAATAAAACCGCTAGGACCCGCAGGATTCGCGAGATAGGGCGTTGCCGCCGAACGCGTCACGTTCGATGGAAGAGGTTGGGCGGCGGGCCTCGCCCCGATGGCGGGTACTGCCGGAACCGGCTGCGACATAGGTAAAGCCGCGACAGCGTCTTCTCTAGTCGAATAAATTTCCGTCGACGACACAGGCGCAAGCGGCGCGGGCATCGGGATCGGCGGCTCGGAGCTCATCGGATCGACTCGCACCGCGCGCGGTTCTCCGCTGACGGGACGGCCATAGGGATCGCTGTTTGTCGTCCGGTTAAACAGAATGCGGTCCGTATCCGAAGGCGCGCTGAAACCATCCATCGGCAAGGCCAAGTTCTCCTCGTTTGACGGCTTTACAAGGTAAGGCGTGATGATGATGACGAGTTCGCTCTGGTTGTTTTGAAAACGCGTCGAGCGGAACAGAGGGCCAAGGATAGGCACGTCCCCTAGGAACGGAAACTTGTTGACCGATTGCGTCTGGTTGTTGTTGAGAAGGCCTCCGATCGCAAAGCTTTGGCCGCTGCCAAGTTCAATGGTCGTCTCGGCGCGGCGCGTCGTTAGTGCAGGAACGGAAATATTTTTGAGAGTGATGGCGCCTGCATCGCTTAACTGGCTCACCTCAGGACGCACATGCAGGTTTATTCGGCTTTCCCCGACTATGGTAGGCGTAAAGGCCAACGAAACGCCGAACGTCTTCCACTCGATGGTGATCGTGTTTTGCGATTGCGGCACAGGAATCGGGAATTCCCCGCCTGCGAGGAAACTGGCCGTCTCGCCCGACATGGCGGTCAGGTTAGGCTCGGCCAAAACAGTCACAAAGCCTTCGGCGGCCAAGGCGTCGATCAAGCCGTTGATGTTGTACTGCCCCGTGGCCTTGCTGAAACTTATGATATCGTTGGTATTCGTGCCCGTGACAGGACGCGTGCGATTCAAAAGATTCGCGCCGCCGACAACTGTGGCCGCATTGCCCGACATCAACCCGAAAGCAAACCCGCCTACCGTGCCGATGCTCTCCCAATCAATGCCAAAACGTTTATCGACATCGCGTGAGACTTCGGCAAAGCGCACGCGAATGTGTATCTGGTTATTGCCGTGCACCTTGACGCGGTTGATCACCTCGCCGCCGTCTTTCGGCACATAACGCAAAGCCAAACGCCGCGCATCCTCGACAGCTGCCGCGTCTTTCGCTTCGCCGACAAGAACTATCCCATTCGGAACGGCCTCGACCCTGATCTTGTTGCCCGGAATAACGGCCCTGAGCGCCGTGCGAAGATCGTCAAGATTCTGGCGCACATAAACCGTTCTGTGCACAAGCGTTTTGCCGTCGTTGTCAATCGCCATCAACGTCGTCTGGCCCGTTTTCTTGCCGTACACCATTACGGACGTGGGCGACATGACCTGGACATCGGCCACATCGGGGTTCGCGATGAACACGGAAGCCGCAGGAGCGCTCAACGCAAGCGGCACGCCTTTGTCAACGGCGATTTCCATGCTGGTGGGAGACGTTCTCTTGGGGCTTGTCTTGCCCGAGGCGGGTTTGTCAGCCGCATGGGCCGCCGCGAGGCTTGCCAGCATGAGAAGCGCCGCCCCGAAAAGCGGCAATCGACGAAGAAAAGAACGAGGGATAAGCATGGCACGTGTCCTCATTGCCGCAGTTCAAAAACGGATTCGGTGGTTTCCTTGCCGCGCATAATTTGGATGGTCTGCACGGTGCCGCGGCGGTTTCCCGGCTTGGCGAGAACGTTGCTCACGTCGCTGTCCCACGTCATGCCCGGAGCATCCAGACCAAGGGTCTCAGGAACGCCTCCTGTAACGGCCAAAGCCGACGCATTAAGCCCGGGAGCATCGTCCTCGTTGCCCGCAAGACTTCGAAGCACAAGGGAAAGAGTGCCGATCTGGGTCACCAGAGCGATGGATTCGGCCTGTTTCGGCGTGACTTCCAGCGTCGCGATTTGCGCGACTTTCGGCTCGGTGGCCTGATCATTGGTGCGCTGGTCAAGAGCCAGAACCCGCACGTTGGTCAAAATGGTTTCGCTGACGCGGCGGCCGTTGGGATCCGGATCCGTCCGCCGCGCGACCTGATGCGTCACAATGACGTCCACGCGATCGCCCGGAAAAACAAAACCGGCCACGCCGCCCGCAGGCGTCACGGGTATGGATACGGCGCGCATGCCCGGTTCAAGAACGGCGGCAAGAAAACCCTGCTCCTTCGTGCGCACCACGCGTCCGGCCATAATCGGCTCGCCCGCGCGCAAGCCTTGGCGCACGACCGCCCCGACATAGTCGGCAGTGTCCTTTTTCCCTTTTACCGCGAAGGAGTCCGTCGCCGCGCCGGTGGGCCAGGGACGCCACTTGAGATCAGCGTCTTTGATCAGGGTACCGGCCGGAAGATCGCGCGCCGCGACAAGAACCTCGTCCGTGGCGGTAACTTCGGTTGTCGCCGAGCCCGCGTTTTGGTTAGGAGATTTCATCACGGACTTCGCGAGCATCGCGGTGCCGCCCGCGATGATCAGCGCCACCAGAAGAAGTACGAGCTTACGTGCCTGCATAACGATAACTCCTCAGGACAATAAATCCGGTTGAAACATAACCATGAGCACGCACAAGCCGCCTATGGCTATAGCCACGCCATAAGGAATGAAAACCTTGCCAACAGGTTTCTTCTGGCTTTTCAGGTCGTGGCGGTAGCGATAGAAAACGACCGTCGCCGTTATAACGGCCAAAAGTCCGCCAGCAAGAAGCGTTATAAAAATCAAGATGCCGATCATGGAAGGACCCGCCCACAAACTGACGACGGCCAAAAGCTTGACATCGCCGGCGGCGATAAGTTTTTTCATGTAGAGAAGATACCCACCCGCGAGAACGACCACGAACACGGCGATGTGCCGCAACCACGCGACATCATGCGGCGCCGTCAAGACGTAAGCCGGAAACAAACCCAAGAGAGCAAGACTCGCCGCGTTCGGAATCCGGTAACGGCGCGCGTCAGAATAGGCTGCGGCCACCAATAGCAGGGCCGCAATCCCTATAACGCTTTTATGCCAAAGGACAAGATCGTCCATTTTCGACGCGCCTCGCTTGAAGAACGAAAGACAGGGCGGCCAGATCGTGCCTGAATATAACCTGAAAGCCCTTGAAACCGCAGAATTATGCCTTGATTATGCTTAACAGGTGATGAATCGCTTTTTTATCTTGGGAAAGCGATTCATCGGATCATCGATTTTCAGAATTCAGTCCTTCACGGAAAAACAGCCCGAAAGGGGCTTTCGTCAATCCATTGTCATTTCCGGAATCCAAAAACGCCACATGTTGTTTTACTGCTTTATCGTGCGCTCTCTCTGCAAAGCAAGGCGGACGGAAGCTGGGGGGGGCAAAAGAAAAACCCTACGATCCGGCAAAGCCCCCGCCAACAGGTTGGGGCCCTCGCCGGATCGTTCGGGTTTCGGTATCGAAGAAATATCGAAACGTAAGCTTACGACGTGCGCAAGCTGTCTTGAACGGTTTGGAACACCAAGCGAAGCTGCGGGCCCAGAGTCAGCAACACGGCAACAATCGCCACGGCAATCAGCGAAGCGATCAGGCCGTATTCAATCGCGGTTGCGCCTTCTTCGTCTTTGAGAAAGCGAGCCATCATATCCTTCATTCTTTTTCTCCTTAGCAAGGTCGAACCGAAAGGTTCTTTTGCGGTAAGGCTAAAGAAGGGTTTTTAAGAAAAAGTAAACGGCCGCTTTCTTTTCGTCAAAGAAAACAAGGATATAATAAAACACAAACACATGCCATGAAACGGAACAGCGGCCGGCGAACGCGTTATTACAAGGCTTTTCTTTTCGTTATGCTTTTGTTTTTTATCAGTTATTGGCAAGCGCTGGATAGCGTCCACCATACATGTGGCGCAAGGTATTTTCGTCTGTTTCTTGACATCTCTGCTTGAGCTTCTTAACGGTATTCTCCACGTCTTTTGTTTCTGTCTCCCCGACCTTCCTGCCGTTCATGTACGCGCTTTCATGCCCAAGATTATGGTTCGTGATGCCGCGACGCCCGACACCCGAAGCGTTGGGACCCGGAAAAAATGTTTTGGTTTCCTGAAACGTATTATTAAGTAAGGTCCTTTTAAATTCTACCGACACATAATCTTTGGTATCTTTGATCTGAAGGGTTTCCTGACATGAACCGCCGTCATTCGGATCCCCCTTGCTTAAAATATCGTAAGACAAAGTCCATCCCTTAATTTTCTCATAGTCGACCGTTCCGGCCATGTGCCGACCTGCGGAATGGGTTTTGGCGCCTTCAGCACCCCTTATTGCGTTGCGCCCGTTCAAAAAAAGCGCCGTGCCGATAACCCCGGCTAGCGCAAGACAAAACGCCTTTTGAATAGCTTTTTTCATATCTTATGCCCCATTCCTCATAATAATTTATGGCTATTCTACAGGGCCGAAATACTTTCAGGCACATATATTTTCAGTGCGTGCTTTATTTTTAATCAAAAGGTTACATAGCGCCTAACCATAAAACCCTAGGGGCACAGTTCCGTTCGTGTTAAGAATTTGGCATGAATCAACGCAAAACCGAACAGCTGGACAAAGTGCTTGCCCTTGCGGATTCCTGCCATGAGGGAGAAGCCGCAGGAGCTATCCGGATGGCGCGGCAGCTGCTGGAGCGCGAGGGGTTAAGTTTTAGCGATCTTGCCCGAGCCGCCTCGAGCGAACGTTCCAGGTTTTCCCTTTCCCGAGCCATTTTTTCGGGACAGATCGTCGATTTGGAGGCCCAGATTGCCCGCCTGCAACAACTCGTCAACGACTTGCGCAGCGACAATCAAAGCCAAACCACGCAAATCGATTTTTGGAGGCGGCGCGCATTCGAACTTGAGCAGCAGCTTAACATCATCCAGTCCGACGCCCAGAGATGGAAACAACTGGCGCGCGAAACGGCTGAAAAACTTTGGGACATTAGCCAGCTCGCGCACGCTGCGGTTCCTGCCGCCGAGCGCGCGCCAACGGATGAAAAAGAATCCGCCACAACTGAACGGCCTCCAGAAAAGGCCAAAACGGGGTAGCCTTTGCCGGATACGCTTTCGCCTGAAGCCCTTTTCGCTCCTGTCGCGCCGTTGATCGACGCGCTTGCCTCCCGCTCTCCCGCAGTTTTCGCCCGTCTTACAGAGGGGCTGCCCCAACAGGCGTGGTGGATACCCTTCCTTGCGTTGCTTGTGCTTGGCGGCACATCGCTTTACGACGCCCGTAAAGGCCGCGTTCCCGATCTTCCCGTCTTTCTCGGCCTTTTGGCCACGATTGGCGCCCTAGGATTCTTTACAAGCTGGTCTTTCGCGGGAGGACGTCTGGCTTTGGGTTTCGGCGCGGCGATTGTTTTGTGGGGAGTGAACCAGCTTTACTATAACTGGCAAAAACAGGATGCCATCGGCATGGGAGACGCAAAATGGACGGCTCTTGCCGTCGCCGCTTTCGGGATCAAGCCTGCTGTCTTTGCGTGGGTGATCGGCGCATGGCTTGGCCTGTTGTGGCTAGCCTTGGACGGTCTTGCGCGGCTTGTTTTCGGACTTTTCCGGTCTTCGAAAAAACGGGAAAGACCCCTGCGCGTTCACTTCGCGCCGTTCCTTTTTTTGGGCCTGCTCGCAGGCTTTTACTGGAACAGCCTGTCTTAAAGACCGGCGCAGCTTACGCCGTTCTTCAGGGAAAAGCCTGTTAGCGTGCTTTTTTCGGCGTGGGGGCTTCCTTTGACGGAGGCGTATCCATGCGGCGCAAAGGCGGCATATACAAAAGCATAGAGGCCGCAACATAAATCGAAGAGTAAGTCCCCACGAAAATGCCCCATGTAAGCGCCGCCGAAAAATTGATCAGCGTCGGCCCGCCCAAGAAGAGCAAAGGCAAGATCGCGACAAGCGTAGTGCCCGCCGTCATCAGCGTGCGCGAAAGCGTCTGGTTTACAGCATCGTTGATGACAACCTTCAGATCATAGGCTTTTTGGCGGCGCAGCGTTTCGCGGATGCGGTCGAAAACGACGACGGTATCGTTGATCGAATAACCGGCAAGCGTCAGCAACACGGCGACGGACGTAAGATTGAAGTCAAGCTGCAACACGGCGTAAAAACCAACCGTCACAAAAACGTCGTGCAGCGTCGCGATAAATGCCGCCACACCAAACTGCCATTCAAAACGCACGGCGACGTAGGCGGCAATAGCCAAAATGGCCAAGACTGTCGCCAAAATTCCCGCGCGCAACAATTCCGCGCCGACTGCAGGACCGACGACTTCGACGCGCCGGTATTCGTATCCGCTCCCGAGCTTTTCGCGAACGGCGGCGACGGCTTTTTGCTGCGCTTCCTCACCGCCCTCTTGCCGTTGCACGCGGATCAGGATGTCGTTCGGGCTTCCGAATTCCTGAAGCTCGACTTGTCCAAGACCAAGCGTCGCAAGCTCGGACCGCAATGCGCCTACGTTAATCGCCTGTTCGGCCTTGGCCTCGATCAGGATGCCTCCCTTGAAGTCGATTCCAAGGTTAAGGCCCTTGGCAAACAAGGCCCATAAAGTGACAAGCACAAGCAAAATCGTGACGCCGAACGCGAGCCAGCGCTTGGCGACGAAATCGATTTTCGTGTCTTGCGGAATAAACTGATGTGGTCGCAGAAACATAAGAAACCTCAACAAACCCTTAACACAGACCGGACAACCTGTTACAACCTCCGCCCCTGCCTGTCCAACAAAAAGGGCATAGGGCAAGATTTAACCGGAAAGAAAGACCATTGCCGTAAGATGCGCAGGCAAAGCACCCGCTAAAATTTCCGCATATACGGCCCAAGACTATTTACTTTGAACATGAACAAGACGCGCAACTCCTCACCGAAAGCACAACTCCAAACGGGCCATAAAAACCGCCGTCGCAACCATTTGGCGGAACACAGAATGTGGCTCAGGCGCGCGAAGGCTCTCGCCAAGCGCCCCGTCAGCAAGGGGGGCAGTCCCCACCCGACCGTCAAAGTCGGGGCCGTAATCGTCGATGCTCAAGGCCGCAAGATCACGGAGTCCTCCAACCGCTTCGCCCGAGGTGTCGACCGCCGCAGGCCCGAACGCTACAAGGACAACAACCGCTCTCTTTGGATAAATTGCGCCGAGCAACTAGCCATGCTGGAAGCCGCGCGCAAAGGCCTCGCCCTGAAAGGAGCCAGGCTCTACCTGACTCTGGAGCCGTGTACCATCTGTGCGGGCTTGATCGTCGAATCCGGCATTAGCGACGTGCTGGTTCCCCTCGACGCCCACCGCTCTTACGCCAAACTCAAGGACAAATGGAAACCCAGCATCGAAGCCGGCCTCGTCAAAATGGCCGAAGCGGGCGTAAGGGTTACCACCATCGACATGCTTGACGAATCCTAATGCGGCCCCAGCGTTCCCGACTTGCGTAAAAACAACGCCGCCGCGCGGTTTTGCTCGTCGTGCGCCGGACTGCGGTCGCCATAGCCGCGCATGTGGTGCATGACCGGCATGATCTCGGTGGATGCGTCCGCACGTTCATGCAGCGCGCCCAATGAAATATGATCCGCCGCGCGAAAGACGTTGGCCAGCGCCGTTTGGAACGCGTTGTATTGAAATTCACCGGGCGCGCAATAGACCCAGCTCTTGCGATTGATGGATTCCGGCAGCGTCAAGCCCACCGCGATGTCGTGCGCGATGTTCCGTTGCGGCAGCATTTCAAGAATCTTGAAAAAATGTTGCGACAAGCGTTGCTGCCGGGCTTTTAGCGCCTTTTTCGCGTTTCGCGTATCGCCGCTTTCGCCTTTTTTCTTGGTGCTTCCCTCTTCGTCTTCGTCTTCCTCCTGCTCCTCGCTCAACCCGAAGTCACGCGTGAAAAGATTGGCCGCGCCAAGCGTCATCGCCACATGCGGCAAGGCATTCGCAAAATCCCACGTATTGGCGCAAAGCTTGCTCGCGTGCCTTTTTGTCTCCGCGAGGCTTTGCTCTTCGAGATAGAGCATATGAATGAGCTGGGTGATCTCATCCTGTAGCTTTGCGTCCAGAATCCTCAGCTCGTCATAGTGCGAGGGTTCGACATAATTGCCCATCGTAATCACGGTGATGCGATAACCCTTAGCGCGCATTTTCATGATGTCGTCGAAGGCGCGCGTGAAATGCTCAACCTTTAGATCGTAGATATAATAATTGTCGGCTTCCTGCAGCAATTCGAACTGCCGTACAGCGGCCCATTCGACGTGAAACTCGTCGAGCACCGATGCGTCGCCTGCCAAAACGCGCGCCGCGACTTTTTCTTGCAACGACGAGGGAAACCACACTTCGGTCGCCGCGCCTTTGCCGATGCGCTGGATATACGAAAAACCGCAAACGATGCGGCGGCCCGCCGCCTCGGGCGACGCGAAGATGGGGATGGGCCCAGATTTGGAAACGGCGCTTGATGCCGCAGAAAACAGAACAGACACTTCTTTTTCTCCCTTCCGCCTTCGCCATCGGTTTTCTTCCGAAGGCTCCGGCGGACCTGCCTTTTGCTGCGCGGTAAGGCGTAGCGGAGGCGGTCGCTGGCATGACCCAGATCAGGTTCAACGGGTATAATCTCAGCCCTCACGACAAGGGCACCCCGGCGCATAAAGTGCTAAATAAGTCGGTCAGAATTGTCAAACCAGAAGCAGCTTAATAGGGTCTTTATTCAAAGCCCTCGGCGTATTATGGAGAAATTTTCGCGGCGAATTGGGCTATTTCAAGATTCATCTTGTATTTCCTGAAAAGATCGGCAATTTTACGGCCTCCTCGACGTGTGGGGCCATAGCTCAGCTGGGAGAGCGCAACAATGGCATTGTTGAGGTCAGGGGTTCGATCCCCCTTGGCTCCACCAACTATCTTTACCGAGCTAGCGTTCAAGATTTTTGCGCCCATCTATATAGTGTTTCAGCAAGGGCAAAGATGGGCTTGCGCGTCCATGGTCAAAAAGCCGTGAGATATGATCTTTCGCAGTTTTGACCTGCCCCCCGTATTTTGATCCACGCTGAAGGTGAATCTGTTCTAACTTTG
>CAZYPX010000071.1:0-9442 GCA_964649675.1 uncultured Rhodospirillaceae bacterium
TGCGTTTCTTCTCCGCCGTGTAGCGTTTTATAACTTTTTGCGCGAGATCGAGGATATCGGGCGGGAACATATTGTTGGCTCCTATTGAATGTTGTGCTGACCCCCCACCCACCCCTCCCCCCCTTGAGGGGGAGGGGTGGGTGGGGGGTAAGACAATTTATAGTCCATGACTCTAAGACGCCGCCGATTCGAAGTATTTCAACCCAATGACGCCTGCAATCGCTAATGCAAGCGAAATGAGGCGCGGAGCGTTCGCGCTTTCATGAAAAAACAGGATGCTGACGGCGGTGACGCCGGTGCTGCCTAATCCGATAAAAGCCACGTAAACAGTTCCCCGAGGGAGAGACTTCATAGCTAAGCCAAGAAAATAAATGATTGGTACGGAAAACAAGGCCGAAAGTATAACTGGAATATACGGAACGGCTTCGTAATTTTAGAAGAAAGGGCCAAGTTATTTCGAAAACGCCAGCCAGAAGAACATATATTCAAGCCATCCTGTTACCCCTCAAACCTGACCGTCGCCACCGCGTGCGCGGCGATGCCTTCCTCGCGGCCCGTGAAGCCAAGGCGTTCCGTCGTCGTGGCCTTGAGGCTCACGCGGCCTACGTTCACTTCTAAAAGTTCGGCCATGCGCGCGCGTATCGCGTCGCGATGCGGGCCGAGCTTCGGCCTTTCGCACATTACGGTCACGTCCACGTGGGCGATCATGCCGCCCCGTTCGTTGATCATGCGCACGGCGTGACGCACGAACAGGGCGCTGTCCGCGCCTTTCCATTGCGGATCGCTGGGCGGAAAAAACGTGCCGATGTCGCCCGCGCTCATCGCGCCGAGCAGCGCGTCCGTCACCGCGTGCAAGATCACGTCGGCGTCCGAATGTCCTTCAAGCGTGCGGTCATGCGGAATGGCGATGCCGCCGAGGTTGATGGCGCCCCCGGGGATCAGTCGGTGCACGTCGAAACCAAGGCCCGTGCGGATGTCGCCGAAATTCTGGCCGAGCAAACGCGCGGCGCGGTCAAGGTCGTCGGGGTTCGTGATTTTCATGTTGTCCGGGTTCGAGTTGACAAGGATGACGGGAACGCCCGCCTTTTCGGCGACGGCGTTGTCGTCGGTCAGGCTTTCGCCGATAGCGGCCTGATGCGCTTTCAGGATCACGTCGAAATGAAAAGCCTGCGGCGTATGCATCTGCCACAGGTTCGCGCGGTCGATGGTGCCCACGATGCGGTTGCCATCGGCGCGCTTCAAGGTATCGACAAGCGGCTTGGCCGCCGTCGCGGCGGGATGGTCGTCCAGGGCTTTGCGCACGGCGGTGATGGTCGCTGCGTCGATCAAAGGCCGCGCGGCGTCATGGATCATCACCAGATCGGGTTTGTCTGATGTGGCTAAAGCTTCAAGTCCGAGGCGCACGGACTCTTGCCGGGTCGCGCCGCCATGCACGGGTGGGGGCAGGTCAAGCCCTTCAACGGCGCGGTCATAAAACGCGCGATGCGTCGGGTTGATGACGACAAGCGCGTTGTCGATCAGCGGATGGTTCAAAAAGGCCAAAACGCTCCGGCGCAAAAGCGGCATGCCGCCAACGTCCTGATATTGCTTGGGAACGGGGCCGCCGAAACGCACACCAGAACCGGCGGCGACGATGAGGGCAGTGCAGGTAGTCATAAGGCGCTGAAAAAAAAAGGTCGATGACGACCGTTAAACTAACCCCCAAGGCGGACAAAGCAAGAGCTTTGCTTGCATGGCGGGAACTTTGCGGCTAAGTTGCCTAAAAAATAGGCAAACGAGAAGCGACTATGTTGGATGCCGTGACGCGAACGCAGGCGCTTAAGGGGTTCGCCCCTGTGGCTTTGCCGCGCCTGAAGCCCATCCTTCTTGGCGGCGTGACGATCGAAACGCCTGTCATTCTGGCCCCGATGGCGGGCGTGACGGACAGGCCGTTCCGCCGCTTGGTGAAGAAATACGGGGCAGGACTGATGGTTACCGAGATGATCGCGAGCCAGGCGATGATCCGCGAAGTTAGAAAAACGCTCCAGATGGTCGAGAAGGGCGACGACGAACAGCCCATGGCCGTTCAGATCGTGGGTTGCGAGCCGGACGTGATGGCTGACGCCGCGCGGCTCAACGAAGACCGTGGCGCGCCCGTCATCGATATCAATTTCGGCTGTCCCGTCAAAAAAATCGTGAACAATCAGGCGGGCGCGGCGATCATGCGCGACGAAAAACTCGCCGTCGCCATTCTGGAAAAAGTCGTGAAGTCGGTGCGCGTTCCGGTGACGCTCAAAATGCGGCTCGGCTGGAGCGCCGAGACCGTCAACGCGCCGCGCCTCGCCAAAATCGCGGAAGACACCGGCATCCGCATGGTTACGGTGCATGGCCGCACGCGCAACCAGTTCTACAAAGGCGCGGCCGACTGGGCGGCGGTGCGCCACGTCAAGGAAAGCGTGGGCATTCCCGTCATCGTCAACGGCGATATCGTGGACGGCGCGTCGGCGCTTAAGGCTTTGGCGCTGTCCGGCGCCGACGGCGTGATGATAGGACGCGGGACGTACGGCCGACCGTGGCTTTTGCGTCATGTGATGGACAAGCTTCAATACGGCCTTGATGCGCCGCCGCCCACGTTCAAGCAACTCTACGCCGCGATCACCGAACATTTCGAATCCATGTTGGCGTTTTATGGCGATCATGCGGGGTTGCGCATTGCGCGCAAGCACATCGGCTGGTACAGCAAGAGTCTGTCGAAATCGTCGGAGTTCCGCGCTGCGGTGAACGCGTGCGGCGATCCGGCCCAAGCGCGCGAGATCATCAAAAATTTCTTCGAGCCTTTAGTCGAACAAACGGTCTAGTTATGGAACGATCCGAGACAAAAACGCCCAGTCTGTCCGCCCCCGTCGAAAAGCATCTGCGCGACTACTTTGCCGCGCACGAAAGCGGTTTGCCCGCTTCGGGTCTCTATGGGCGCGTTCTGCGCGAGATCGAACGTCCTTTGCTCAGCGTGGCCTTGAAGGAGTGTCGGGGGAACCAGCTGCGCGCGGCGGCTTTGCTGGGCATGAACCGGAACACGCTGCGCAAGAAAATCCGCGAGCTTGGCCTCAAACCCGAACGCGCGGCGAACGCGAACGGCGAGGACGCATGATCGCTGCGGCTGCAAAGGAACGTTTGTCCATTTGGGCCACGCGCGTCGGCGTGCGGAGCAAGCTCGCGTTTACGCTCGTGTTGATGGCCGTGGCGTCGAGCCTTGCGACCTACGGCGCGCTGACGCACACCCCCTTTTTCGGAAACGATCCGACGACGGTGACGGTGCTATTGGCGCTCGATCTCGTCTTCCTTCTGCTTTTGGGGACGCTGGTCGCCCAGCGGATCTACGCCATTGTGATCCGCCGCCGCCGCAATCAGGCGGGATCGCGGCTCCACGCGCGGATGGTCAGCGTGTTTTCGCTTTTGGCGGCGGCGCCCGCGTTTATTGTGGCGATGTTTGCGGCGGTGTTCTTTTATTTCGGCGTTGAGGCGTGGTTTTCCGAGCGCGTCCGCACCGCGCTCGACGAATCGCAGGAAGTCGCGCAGGCCTACCTGCGCGAGCACCAGCAGGTTCTTCGCGCCGATGCGTTGGCGATGGCCAACGACCTTAACCGCCAGGCTCCGCTTATCGCGGACGATCCGGTGCGTTTCGCCCAGATCGTTTCGGCCCAGGCCTACCTGCGCTCGCTGACGGAAGTCATCGTGTTCGACGGCACGGGCAAGATTCTGGCGCGTTCGGGCCTTACGTTCGCGCTGTCGTTCGAGCCGATCACGGAAGAGATGCGCGAGCGCGCCCGCAACGGCGAGGTCGTTCTCCTGATCAGCGAAACCGACGATCGCGTGCGCGCGCTATTGCGCCTCGACAATTACATGGACGCCTTCCTGTTCGTGGGCCGTCTTGTGGAGCCCAAGGTTCTGGCGCACATGGAGGCGACCGAAAAAGCCGTCATGGATTATCACGATCTTAAGGAACACAGCTCCGGCATCCGAATTCTGATCACGGTCATTTTCGTCGTCGTAGCGATGTTGCTGTTTATGGCGGCGATCTGGTTCGGCCTGAATTTCGCGACTCGCCTTGTCCGCCCGATCAGCGAGTTGATCGGGGCCACGGACCGCGTCCGCGCGGGCGATTTGTCGGCGCGGGTGACCACGGACGATTCCAACGACGACGAA
The DNA here is from genome assembly GCA_964649675.1 of uncultured Rhodospirillaceae bacterium. Taxonomy (GTDB): domain Bacteria; phylum Pseudomonadota; class Alphaproteobacteria; order UBA9219; family UBA9219; genus CAZVCG01. Next base: position 4,183 of record CAZYPX010000071.1, read on the forward strand.
TTGGCCATGCTTGGCCGCGCGTTCAACCGTATGGCGCACCAGCTTGAGAGCCAGCGCGCCGACTTGATCGAGGCGAACCGCCAGCTCGACCTGCGCCGCCGTTTTACCGAGGCGGTTCTTGCGGGCGTGTCGGCGGGGGTCATCGGCCTTGATCCCGCCATGCACATCAACATCATGAACGCCTCGGCGGCCGAGTTTTTCGGCATTACGGATCCCGAAGCGCTTAAGGGGCATCCGCTTGCCGTTTTGTCGCCCGAAATCCATGATCTTCTCCAAAACATGCCGCGCGGCGCGAGGCTCAAGGACGGCCAGGTGGAGGTCCGCCGTCCTGGCCAGCCGGTCCGAACGCTGCTCGTGCGCCTGTCGTCCGAGCTTCAGGGCAACGAGGTCAAAGGATACGTGGTGACGTTCGACGACGTGTCCGAGCTTGTCTCTGCCCAGCGCAAGGCGGCCTGGGCCGACGTGGCGCGCCGCATCGCGCACGAAATCAAGAATCCGCTTACGCCCATCCAGCTTTCGGCCGAACGCCTGCGTCGCAAATACGCGAACGAGGTCCAAACCGATCCCGAGGTGTTCCAGACATGCACCGACACCATCGTCAAGCACGTGGAAGACATCGGGCGCATGGTTGACGAGTTTTCGGCCTTCGCGCGGATGCCCACGCCGGTCATCAAGCCGCACGACGTGCGCGAGCTGTGCCGCCAGACGGTGTTTCTGCAAGCGACGGGCCGCAACGATATCCGTTACGCGCAAGACTTGCCGAAGGCCGCGTGCGTGGCCGAATGCGATTCGCGCCAGATCGCGCAGGCGCTCACCAACATGCTCAAGAACGCGGCCGAAGCCATCGACGCGCGTCCCGCGCCCGCCGAAGGCGCGTTGCCGGCGGGCGAGATCAGGCTCGTTCTCGAGGCGACGGACGACTTTATCTCCCTGAGCGTCGAGGACAACGGCGTCGGCCTGCCGGTCGAAGACCGCAACCGCCTGACGGAACCTTATGTCACCACGCGCAGCAAGGGTACGGGGCTGGGGCTTGCCATCGTGAAAAAAATCATGGAAGACCATCAGGGCTATCTCGATCTTGACGACAGGGCGGGCGGCGGCGCCGTCGTCACGCTCGCATGGCCGCGCCGTCAGACGGACGCGGGCCGTCCGCGTCAGGACATGCGCGCGGCGGCGAGGGGTTGAGAGAAATAGTCGTTCCCGCTTTCGCGCGAATGACGTACTATAAATTTTCAGGAGGTCTTTCATGCGCTCACGTCATGTTATCGGCACGATGCTGCTCGCGGCTCTTTGCGGCGTTCTCGGCGGGCAGTTGGGCCTTATGCTCCTCAACGGCGAAACGCCCTCGTTTGGCGGCAAGGAAACGGCCTATGAACGCGTGATGCGCACGCAAACGCTGCGCTGCGGCTACGTCATGCACCCGCCGCACGTGGCCAAGGACCCGAACACCGGCGCGTTGACGGGGTCGATCGTGGACATCATGAACGAGGCGGGAAGGCTTTTGAACATCACGATCGCATGGCCCGAAGAGGTGGGCTGGGGCAACACCGTAGAGGCTTTGCGCTCGGGCCGCATCGACGCCATCTGCACCGATTTTTGGATGAATCCCGTCGAAGGCCGCTACATGGGATATTCGATGCCACTGTACTACGAAACGGTGGTGGCCTATGGCCGCTCGGACGACCGGCGTTTTTTGCGCAATCTCGACGCGGCCGACGATCCTTCGGTGACGATTGCGGCCACGGACGGCTCGATCAACGGCATCATCGCCCAGCAGGATTTTCCCAAGGCGAAGATCGCATGGCTGCCCAACATGACGCCTGATCTTCAAATTTTGATGGAAGTCGAATCCGGCAAGGCCGACATCGCCTTCGTGCCCGTGATGGACGGCTTGCGCTATGCGCAAAGCAATCCGGGCAAGCTAATCAACCTTACGCACGATAGGCCCCTGCGGGCGTTTCCGGTGACCATCGGCCTGCCGCAGGGCGATACGGCCTTGAAAACCATGCTGGATTCGGCGTTTGTCCAGCTTTTGTACGGACGCTTTGTCGACAAGGCGCTCGACCGGCACGGCATGGCGGCGGATGCCGTGTTCCGCGTGGCGAGGCCGTACGACGTTCCGGCCGCCTCGGTCGGCGGCGTTTTGTCGATTCCCTACGAATCTGCTACAACCCTTCCGACTCAGTAACAAGCCCTTGGCGAGGTGTATTTAAGATGAGCTCGAACGCGAAAGACCGCCATTTGTCCCAAGACATCCTGATCGTCGATGACGAAGCCGACATCTGCCTTTTGATCGAAGGCGTCCTGAACGACGAAGGTTTCAAAACCCGCAAGGCGTCCAACGCCGAAAAAGCGTTGGCCGAAATCGCGGCGCGGCGGCCGACGCTCGTCATTCTCGACATTTGGCTTCAGGGCAGCACGATGGATGGCATGCAATTGCTCGACGTGATCGCGCGCGACCATCCGGATGTGCCCGTCATCATGATCAGCGGCCACGGCAACATCGAAACGGCGGTGGCGGCGATCAAGCGCGGCGCGTACGATTTTATCGAAAAACCTTTCAAGGCCGACCGTCTTGTTCTTCAGGTGCGCCACGCGCTTGAGGCCTACCGCTTGCGCCGCGAAAATCAGGAGCTTAAGGTCAGGGCGGGGGCCGACAACGAGCTTATCGGCAAATCTGCGGCGATCAACCAAGTGCGTCAGGTGATCGACCGCGTCGCGCCGACGGGCAGCCGCGTTTTGATCGTCGGCCCTTCGGGATCGGGCAAGGAGATCGCGGCGCGCACGCTGCACGCGCGCTCAAAACGCGGCCATGGCCCCTTCGTCGTCGTCAATTGCGCCATTTTGCGGCCCGAGCAGATCGAAACCGAGATTTTCGGCGTTGAGGGCGACGCGCAAGGTAACGGGCGCAAGATCGGCCTTTTTGAACGTGCCCACGGCGGCACGCTGTACCTCGACGAAGTGGGTGATATGCCGCTCGAAACGCAGGGAAAAATCGTGCGCGTCCTTCAGGAACAGGTGTTCAACCGCGTCGACGGCGCGACGCGCGTCGAGGTCGATGTGCGCGTGATCGCCAGCAGCACGGAGGATCTTCAGATCCACATGCAAACGGGGCGCGTGCGTCAGGATCTCTACTATCGCCTCAGCGTCGTCCCTGTCCGCATACCTGCGTTGGCGGAACGCCGCGACGACATTCCCTTGCTGGCCCAGCATTTTGTGACGCGCTCCGCCGAAGCGTCGGGTCTGCCCTCGCGTTTTCTGGGCGAGGACGCTATGGCCGCGCTTCAAGCTTACGAGTGGCCCGGCAACGTTCGCCAGTTGCGCAACGCGATGGAATGGCTGCTCATCATGGCGGCGGGCGACGTGAACGAGCCGATCCGCGCCGACATGCTGCCGCCGGAGATCATCGCGCAAACGCCCAACGTTCTGCGCTGGGAAAAGGGCGGCGAGATCATGACGCTTCCTTTAAGAGACGCGCGCGAAATGTTCGAACGCGAATATCTGCTGGCGCAAATTACGCGCTTCGGCGGCAACATCTCGCGCACGGCGAACTTCATCGGCATGGAGCGCTCGGCCTTGCATCGCAAGCTCAAACTGCTTGGCGTCCACGGCAACAGCAACGTCGATCCCGCGATGGCCGTCGTTGAACAGGTCATGACGGCGAGCGAAAAGATGAACTAGGCTCCGCGCCTGTAATCAGCGCGGCTTTTTCGCAGCGCTTTGCGTGTTTGCTCAGGATTAAAAAAAATGGCGGCGCCATCTTCGTTCGCTGTCGATCGACGGCTTCTTCGCCCGTTTTTGACGAAATGATCCGCCCGCGCTTTGAAAACCAGGAAGGTTTCGGGCTGAGGGGAACGTTTCGTCCTTTTTAGCCCTGAAATTCGGAACGTTTCGTCCTGTTTAGCCCTCAATTGCGGAACGTTTCGTCCTTTTTCCCTTTTTCAGAGACAAATTTTCGTTTTTTTGATTTTTTTAAAAAAAAGAATGTTTCGTCCTGCTGCGGAAAGTCTCTTCTTTTCTTTGCGCCGCGAAAAAAGCGCTTCACGTTTTTGCCAAAAAGCGGTAGCTCTCATAGACTAAGGTATGCAAAGGAGGGAATCTTATGCCAATTCAACTCAACATCGATCCGAAAAAGTCCGCCGCCCTTGTCGGCGCGCTGGCTGCGGCTTTTTTCGCGGGCCTTGCCTTGTGGTATTGGGCGGGAGGCGAGCCGAGCCGCATCCCCGCGATTCCGCCGCATTTCACCCAAGATCGCATCACGATCGAAAGCTCTGGCGGCCAAAGGCATGCGTTCGATGTCGATGTCGCCATTACGGAAGAGCAGCAGGGATACGGCCTCAAGTTCCGCGAGGACTTGCCTCGGGATTCCGGCATGCTGTTCCTTTTCAAGCCGGCGCGTGAGGTGATTTTCTGGATGGAAGACACGCTCATTCCTCTCGATATGCTGTTCATCCGGGGCGACGGAACCATTGTGAAAATCGTACGCGACGCGCAACCGAAAGACCTGTCTCGTGTCCCCTCGGGCGAGCCGGTGGCGGCGGTTCTTGAGATCTACGGCGGCGAGGCCGACCGGCGAGGCATTCGCGAGGGCGACAAAGGCCTTCATGCCTTTTTTGAAAGCCCTCCCGAACAGGCTCCGGACGTAACGGCGGAACCGCAGCAGGATCAAGCGCCTGAGCAGCTGCTCGAGCAGCCCCAGGAGCAGCCCCAAGAGCAACTCCAGCTGCCGGAGCAACCCGAAGCCGCGCAGCCCCCCGAAGCTCCAGAGCAACCCAAAGCCCAGACGGCTGAATAATAAAGCGCCGTCAAGCATGAAAAAAACCCTCTCCCTTTGCGGGAGAGGGTTTATGCGTTTTTGCGCCGATTTCTAATAGTTTCTTTTGGTTTTCAGGCGCGTAAGTCGTTACGCCACGTCCTGAATGGCTTCTTGCGCGTCGGCGAGATGTTGCGCCACTTCCTTCATGCTGGGTTGCGCAGGCTGTCCGCCCTGTTGCGGCTGAGCGTTGGGATCGCGCGCGCGCGCGATGTGCGGCATAAGGTCTTGGAGTTCGATGAAATTATCGGCCTGACGGCGCAGCTCGTCCGCGACCATCGGCGGGGACGAACGCATCGTGCTGACGACGCTCACGCGTACGCCCTTGCGTTGTACCGCTTCCACGAGGCGGCGGAAGTCGCCGTCGCCCGAGAAGATAATGATATGCTCGACGCGGTCGGACATTTCCATCACGTCGATGGCGAGTTCGATGTCCATATTGCCCTT
>CAZYPX010000072.1:0-9321 GCA_964649675.1 uncultured Rhodospirillaceae bacterium
AAGGACCAGAACGCCACGGCGGGGGTGCTGTACTGCGACAATAAAAAGAAATCGGCTCGAAAGATACGGAAGTAGCTCTTGAAGTCTTTGTCCTTTGCGGGGCGGAGGCAAGGGGGGCTTCAGGCCTTATGCTTTAAGGGCGTGATGTATCGAATTATTACCTGAAAACAGAGGAAACGTTAGGAAGGTCGGAATAATGAAAAAAGTAGCGGTGGTAACGGGCGGAACGCGAGGCATAGGCGCGGCGGTGAGCGTTGCGCTTCATACGGCGGGTTACAAGGTGGCGGCGACCTACCAAGGCAACGACAAGGCGGCGGCTACGTTTACCGAAAACACGGGGGTCGCCAACTTCAAGTTCGACGTGAGCGATTATGCGGCTTGTGAAAAGGGGCTGGCGAAAATCCATAAGGAATTGGGTCCCGTCAGCGTTTTGGTGAACAACGCGGGCATCACGCGCGACGCGTTCCTGCATAAGATGACGGCGGCGCAATGGCACGAGGTCATCAACACCAACCTCAATTCTCTTTTCAACATGACGCGTTTGCTGATCGAGGGCATGCGCGAGCGCGGCTATGGACGCATTGTCAACATCAGCTCCATCAACGGTCAGGCCGGTCAAATCGGGCAAACCAATTATGCCGCGACGAAGGCCGGGGTTATCGGCTTTACCAAAGCCTTGGCGCTTGAAGTCGCAAGCAAGGGCATCACGGTCAACGCCATCGCGCCCGGGTACATCGATACGGAAATGGTGCGGGCCGTTTCGCCCGAAGTTCTCGACAAGATCGTCGCCAAGATCCCTGTCAAGCGTTTGGGCCATGCCGAGGAAATTGCCCGGTCCGTCGTGTATTTGGCCGATGAAAACAACGGCTTTATAACCGGCGCGACGCTGACCATTAACGGCGGCCAGTATATGGCTTGAATACCCTCTCTTCCGGAAGCAAGGGGAAGCAACCGCCTTCGCTAAAGCTTCGGCGTGTCCGGCAGGGCAATTTGCGGCGAAGTCCGAAGGCGGAAGACCAAGGCCTTGCTGCACGTCGAACCCAAGGTTTTTGCGGGTAAGCGGATAATTTCATAATCCGGCGCTTTCGCCCTTGTCGCATTGCTGTTATTCCTTCTGGATGTCTTCTACGCACCCTAACGCCTTTTTCTACCTTGCGCGTCAGGCTTGGCTTTACGCGGCTCCCGCGCGTAGGCGGATGGTTTTGTTTTACGGCCTCAGCGCCGCCGCGAATGCGTTCGTCGTGCTCCAGCCCATCATTCTGGCGTACATCGTCAATACCCTCCAAAAGGGCGGCGAGACCATGGTGGCTGATGCCCTGCTATGGTGCGGGGCGTATGCGGGGGCTATTCTCGCGTTCTGGGGGCTTCACGGACCTTCGCGCGTGATCGAACGGCGTGTCGCGTTCACGGTTTACCGCAGCTTTGTCTCGTCGCTATACCGCAAGGTGACCGAATTGCCTTTGCGCTGGCACGCCGACCATCATACGGGCGACACGATCAACCGCGTGACGAAGGCCGGCAAGGCGCTTTTCAAATTCGCGGGCGAACAGTTCATCCCCATCGGTCTGTCGGTGCGCTTCGTCGGCAGCCTTGTCTTTCTCGCGCTCTACAGCTGGTGGGTCGCGGCCGTGGCTTTTGCCGTCAGCTTCGGGCTTTATCTTGTTATACGTCGTTATGACCGGATCATTATACCGCTTGTCGGCGTCGTCAATGACCGCGAACACCGCTTGACCGCAGGCGTGTTCGATTACATCGGCAATATCATCACCGTTTTGACGCTCCGCCTTCAAAAGGAGACGCAACGCGAAATTCGCCGACGCTTTCTCGCCATGCGTCATCCCTTCTGGTGCGAAGGACCTCTTACGGAAGGGAAGTGGGCGACGGTAAGCATCATACTTGTCCTGATGCAGGCGGGCCAGGTGGGCGCGTACATCGTTTACACGCTGTGGTCGGGCGAACAGCTTTTGATCGGATCGGTCGTCGCGATTTTCCAGTACCAACTCATCATCAACCAGATTTTCTATCAGGGCATGTTAAGCGCCGAACAGATCATGCGGTCGATGGTCGATTTCCGCTCTATAGAACCTGTTTTGGAAGATCACCGGCGCTTGGGCGATCCCGTGATCGAGGAAAAGCCTCAAGCATGGGAGCGCATCGACATCCGCGGGCTTAACTTCGCGCACCATGAGGGCGAAAACGCGCCGCAGCACTTAGATAATATCCATCTGGCGTTTCACGCGGGTCAAAAAATAGCGCTGGTCGGCGCCAGCGGCGCGGGTAAATCGACTCTTTTGGCTCTCATGCGGAGTTTCTACGAGGCCCGCAACGTCAGGCTGCTCATCGACAACGATTCGCACGACACCCTAAAACCATTGGCGTCGTTCACGACGCTCATTCCCCAGGACGCCGAGATTTTCGAGAACACGATCCTGTACAACCTTACGCTCGGCATCAATGTTCCTGAAGCCGAAGTGAACGAGGCTTTGCATGTCACGACGTTCGACGATGTGATCGCGCAGTTGCCGGACGGCATTGAAACCGACATTCGCGAACGCGGCGTGAACCTGTCGGGCGGCCAGAAACAAAGGCTGGCTTTGGCGCGCGGGCTTCTGGCGGCGCGGGAGTCGTCGTTGCTGCTTCTCGACGAGCCGACGAGCAGCGTCGACATGGAAACCGAAAGCGTGATTTTCGATCGCCTGTTCGCGGCCATGCCGGACAAAACGATCATCGCCTCGATTCACCGCCTGCATTTGCTGCCGCGCTTCGACTGGATTTGCCTGATCCGTGGCGGCGCGATCGTTCAGCAAGGAACGTTCCTCGACCTGATCGCGGCGAAGGGCCCGTTCCTCACGCTCTGGCAACAGCATCTGGCTTACGCGGAAACGCCGGAAGATATAGATGAGGAGTTATAGCCTCAAGCTGACAATGCGCACCCGGAATGCTCGCGTATAAAATTAGTCACTGTGGGGCGGATCGATTTTTGCCACTTTGAACCGCTAAACAGCCCATAGTGCCCCACATCGGCTTCAACATGTTTGCGTCGCGAAGAAGGAACATTGCGGCATAGGGCGTCGGCGGCCTTAGTTTGGCCCAGCCCGCAGATATCGTCTTTTTTGCCTTCGATCGTCAGTAATGCGGTTTCCGTAATGGCCTTCGTTTCAACGGGAATTCCGCGCCACATAAACTTTCCTTCGGATAGAAGGTGTCGGTGAAATACCCTGTCGATCGTTTCGAGAAAAAACTGATCCGCGAGGTCTAAGACTGAAAAATACTCATCATAAAACGCCCCCAATTTTTTCGCCTTTTCCGTTTCCCCCGTGGCCACATGAAGAAACAGACCGGTTCCTTTTCGCATATGGTTTGTAAGGTTCATCGCAATGAAGTTAAAGAGCTGGACGCCGCCTGGATAAACGCGCCGCCAGGCGCCGGGCTGGCCAGCCGGCACAAAATCCAGCAAATTAATCTCAAACCACCTAAGGTTATGTGCTTTTGCGAAATCGTTGACGGCCGTCGGATTTTTCCGTGTGTCGATGGGCGACCCCATCAAGGTGAGCGTTCGCGGCCGTGCCGGATCGTTTTGCTGACACAACAGCGCCGTAGCGGCCAGTGCCGCAGGGCCGGACTGGCAAACAGCCAAGACGTCTGATTTGTCCCCAACGAGCCTCAGCATAGTCATCAGATCAGTTATGTAATCGTCAATGCCAAAGTTGCCTTTATTGATCGGCACCAATCGAGCGTCCACCCATTCGGTAATATAAACATCGTGATAAGGAAGAAGGGCGTTTACCGTGTCGCGCAAAAGCGTGGCGTTGTGTCCTGATAAGGGCGCGACAATTAATAGTGGCCCGCCGTTTGCCTTTCCATTCCTCACAATCCGTTTGAGCGTAACGAAAGGAGAAATAGGCTTGTCGGTTTCAACAACATCCTGCCCGAGATCAAAGGTCGGTTTATCGTAACGCCGGAGTGCCCGATGGCATAAATCATAACCGGCCGCCACGAAGCTTGTCGGTGGAATGTCACGTAGTGGATTTAAGGGGTCTAAAAGCATGTCGCGCAAGAAGGCGCTCGCGTTCGCGACGGGTTGAGAAACTTCCTGCACAGCATTGCGAAATGCATAAGGTCCGCAGGTCATCATAAAATTTTGAAGACAATAATCAAAAACTATACTGAAACTTTTATTGACCGCTGACCTAACCTCGCTGTTGAAAGGAAACACCGAATTTCTCCTCTTTATAAACGCGTTTGCATGCCCCCGAGGCTATGTGGCCCAATTTTCGGCGTCAACGATTCTAACGAGAATAATCGCGTATTAATTAACTGTTGCGCAAGCATGGTTAACGCTGGCGGATCAAGTCAACAGGCAAAAGCCGAAGGCAACTTATTAATTGCAAGAGTCGAAACTTATTGCTTATGTATCGGGCCTATGCAGTAATTTGAGTCAGAGGACGATACGTGAGGATAAAGTATGGAAGTCACGACGATAGATGATGGCGATAAATGCTATGACATGTTTGTCGAGGCGTATCGTCTGGCGGGCAAAGCTTTAAGGCCGAAGGCAGGCATTATTGGCTTGGCAGCGCGGCTCGCCGAACGCGAGAGGCAGCTCGGAAGGCAAAAGCTCAAAACTGATTTACAACCCCGATAACACATTTTTGCCTCGGCGCAATATTCGCCATACCCGATATTTCAGCTAAAATATGCTGATTGTAACCGATATTCCGCTCAAAAAAGACCGGGTTTGGCCAGTGTCCCGTAAATCCGGATGAGGGCTTTTACCGTTTGTAACCGATATTCCGCTCAAAAAAGACCGGGTTTGGCCAGTGACCCGTAAATCCGGATGAGGGCTTTTACCGTCCCTCGAACCGGTCCTTGGCCGAGCGCAGGGCTCCGAAGATGGCGGCGGGATCGGCTCCATCGGTGGCGAAGCCTGTCCTGTTCAGGATTTTCTGGAAGGCTGGATCGTCGACGCGCAAAAACGGGTTCAGTTTCTTTTCGACGCCGAGCGTCGAAGGCAGGGTCGGCGCGCCTTTGCGGCGCAAGGCGGCGACGTTATCGACATAGGCCTTAAGCTCAACGTTGTTCTTGTCCAGCAGCAAGGCGAACTGCCCGTTGCGTTCCGTGTACTCGTGTCCCGCGTAGACAAGCGTATCGTCCGGCAAAGCGCGCAGCTTGGTCAGCGAAACCCACATTTCGGCCGAAGAGCCTTCGAACAGGCGGCCGCAGCCCAAAGAAAACAGGCAGTCGCCCGTAAACAAGGCCTTGAGTCTCGGGAAATAATATGACGTATGGCCGACGGTATGGCCGGGCGTTTCCATGACATAGCCCTTGATGTCGGAAAACGTCACGATGGCGCCCTCGTCCACGGAGCGCGACAAACCCTCAAGGCGAGTCTCTTCCTTCGATGGCCCGATGATGGGCGCGCCGTATTCGTGCTGGAGCTTGCCGTTGCCGCCCGTGTGGTCGTGGTGGTGGTGGGTGATCAGGATCAGCGCGAGATGCAGGTCTTTTTTGCGTAAATAGCGCAGAACTACGTCGGCGTCGCACGGATCGATGGCCATAGCAAGGCCAAGCGCGCTGTCGCTGACCATATAGATGTAATTGTCGGCCCCCGAGGGCAGGATATCGATCGAAAAAGTCATGGCCCTATTGTGCCAAGGTCGTGCTAAGATGAGGTTAATGAGCCTAGATATCGTTGATTTGCGAGAATTTTACATAAATCCGCTGGGTCAGGCGGCGCGTCGCTTGCTGCGCACGCGTTTGGCCCGCATTTGGCCTCGTGTCGAGGGGAAAAAGGTGCTTTCTTTGGGATACGGCACGCCTTTGCTGCGCCCTTTTCTGGATGAGGCGGCGCAAGTCATGGTCATGATGCCCGGCGAGCAGGGGGTGGCCTATTGGCCCCGCGAAGGCCCCAACACGACATGCTTAACGGATTTAAACAATTTGCCGCTTCCCGACGAATCCGTTGATCGCGTGATCGTGATGCACGCGCTTGAAACCGCCCGCGAACCCGAGGCCGTCTTGCGCGAGGTCTGGCGCGTTCTGAAAGGCGAGGGACGCGCCTTGTTCATCGTGCCGAACCGCAGGGGCCTGTGGGCGCATAGCGACAACACGCCTTTTGGCACCGGAAGACCCTATTCCTCCCATCAGCTGAAGCGCGCGTTGCGCAAGCAGGGATTTTTGGTCGAGCGTTTTTGGTGCGCGCTTTTTATGCCGCCCTTTCAAGTCAGGCTTTCGATGGCGCTGTCGGAGGTTTGGGAGAGGGGCGTGGGCTGGTTGTTTCCGGGTTTTGGCGGTCTGGTTGTTATGGAGGCCAGCAAACAGATTTACAGCACGATCCTCATGAAAAAGCGCGAGCGGTCGCGGCGGCTCGTTTTGTCCTTGCCTCTTCCCTTTCCCTCGGGCCCCGTTCCCGTCCGCAGGGATTGAGCAGAGGCGCTTTGTTTCGTAAATTTCGATATGAGACCGTCCCTGACGTTTAAGGCCATGCCTCGTGTTTTCAGTTTTCCCCCGATCGCCGATGTTCGCGCGCGTACCCTGATCCTCGGCAGCATCCCCGGCGAAGCGTCCTTGAGCGCCGGCGAATACTATGCTCATCCGCGCAACCATTTCTGGCGGATCATGTCCGTGATAACGGGCGCGCCTTGCGATGCTCCCTACGAGGAAAGAAAAAGAGCGCTGGTAAGAAACAAAACCGCTTTATGGGACGTTTTGCGCTCATGCCGCCGTGCCGGAAGCCTGGACTCGGCCATTGACGAACCTACGGAGGAAGCGAACGACTTCGTCGCGTTTTTTGAGGGCCATCGAAACGTTGCGCGCGTTTTCTTCAATGGAGGCAAGGCCGAGAAAAGCTTTGAAAAGCATGTGCGCCCCTTGCTCGGCCAACGGGGAAGGAAAATAGTTTGTGTCCGTCTCCCATCGACAAGCCCCGCGAACGCGTCGTGGCCGTTCGACAGGAAAAAGAAAGCATGGTCAAACGCGTTTCTCCATGGCAACCTGATGCCTGAGGGCCATAGACCTCCGAAGAATATAGGAAAAAAGGATGACTGATTGCGTTTTCGTGTACATGACGGCGGGCTCTGAGGAGGAGGCCGTGGCCATCGGCCAAAATCTCGTCGATGCCCGTCTGGCGGCGTGCGTGAATGTTTTGCCGAACATGCGCAGCATCTACCGCTGGCAAGGCGCTATTACGGAATCGCAAGAAACCGTATTAATCGCCAAGACCAAAGCCGATCTTTTCGAGGATCTTGAATTGCGCGTGAAGAGCCTTCACAGCTATTCCTGCCCTTGCATCGTGGCTTTGCCGCTTGCTGCCGGATCGGTCGAGTTCCTCGAATGGATCGACCAGATGACGATGTTCAACGGCTGAACGAGGAAAAGGAGGACCATGGACGTTTCTTTAACCGAATATCTGACGCAATCCGGCGAAGCCATGCGCGAAGCCGCCGCGCGCCTTCCCGAGGCAAGCATGACGCAGGCGGTGGACCTGTGCGTTGACGCCTTGCGCGGGGGAAAGGCCCTTCTGGTTTGCGGAAACGGAGGCTCGGCGGCCGACGCCAGCCACATCGCAGGCGAACTTGTGGGACGCTTCCTGAAAAACAGGAAGGCGCTTCGCTGCATATGCCTTTCCGACAGTTCATCGATCCTGACGGCATGGGCGAACGACATGGGCTACGACTACGTCTTTTCCCGTCAGGTCGAAGCCTACGGGGAGAGCGGCGGCGTTCTTCTCGCCATAAGCACAAGCGGCCATTCGTCCAACGTCGTAAAAGCCGCCGAAACGGCGAAGGGCATAGGCATGAAAGTGATCGCCATGACGGGGCAGGGCGGGGGAAAACTGGCGGCGCTCAGCGATGTTTTGCTAGATGCGCCCGGCACGTTTACGCCGCATATTCAACAAGTCCACGTATGCTATTATCACTATTTGTGCGCCGCGATCGAAGCGCGCATGGCCGAACAAACGTAAGGAGTTATCCGCCATGCCTTTGGCCTGTCTTGACGGTAGGTTCGTCGAAAAGGACGAGATTAAAATAAGCTTGAACGATTACGGGTTCAGCCGCGGGCTGGCTTTTTTCGAAACCATGCGCGTTTACGCCGGCGCGCCGTTCCATATGCGCGATCATGTCGTGCGCATGGAGAAAGGCGCCGCCGCATTAGGGCTGCGCCTTCCTTTTACGAATAACGAAATCGAAAAGATCGTTGTCCAACTCATTGCCCAAAACGCCTTTGCGCACAGCACCGTGAAATTCTACTTCACGGCCGGCGAGGGCCGCGCCTCCCCCTATAGTTTGGCGGGCGAGCACGGCTTTTCGCCCCATCTTATTATTGTCGAAGACGAGGCGCGGCCCGATCATCCCGAGGCTCCGTTCGGCCTTGATTTTTACAAGCGCGGACAGCGCGTGAAAATCGTTCCGCACGAACGCGCTCTGCCGCATGTGAAATCGATCAGCTACCTTCAGGCCTACTATGCCGCGCGCGAGGCGGGGCAGATTTGGGACGATATCCTTTTCACGCATCACGATGGGTATGTCACCGAATGTTCGCGTTCGAATTTCTTTTGCGTGATCGGCGGCGTTCTCAAAACGCCGAACGAGAGCATACTGGGCGGCGTGACGCGCAGGGTCGTTCTTGAAATCGCCGAAAAAAAGGGTCTTCCGTTCGCCGAGGAACGCATCACGCCTTCCGATCTGGCGAAGGCGACCGAGGCCTTTACGACCGGCAGTTACGCCGAGCTTGTCCCTATCAAGAGAATTGACGATTACGTCATGGCCTCGACGATGAACGGGCCCGTGTTCAGCGCGGTGCGCGCCGGCTTTACCGAAGCGATTGCGGAATCGTGCCGCAACTTCAAATTAAGCCTTAGCCTCTTGCCATGATCGCGCGTCCGGCACGCATAGCCGCCGCATGGACGGCGCTTATCCTGTGGATGTTTTTTTCCTTTGGTGCGGCGGCGGACGATATGGCGCAAAAGCTTGAAAGGTGCCTCGCGCGCGCGGAAAGCGCGCCGGACATGGCTTTCGCGGAATCCGAACATTGGATCAAAAAAGGCGGGGGTGACGCGGCCCGGCTTTGCCGCGCGACCGCGCGGTTTCACCGCGGCGAATACAAGGCCGCGGCGGACGAGTTCGCCGGACTGGCCGACAAGGCCGCAATAAAGGATTCGGGCAAGGCCGCGACCTTGCATGTTCGCGCCGGTCTTGCCGCAATGCGCGCGCGCGAATACGCCATGGCCGAAGCGCATTACAGCGCGTCTCTCGCCCTCGAGGCCCATGATCCCGAAATCTGGATCGATCGCGCGGTCGGCCGCGCGGCGACTGAGCGCTA
>CAZYPX010000073.1:0-9200 GCA_964649675.1 uncultured Rhodospirillaceae bacterium
GGAGTGGCTTTCCTATCATCGCATACCTGTGGTCAACGGCATTCCTGAACGCGAGCTTGTGCGCCGCGCTCTCCTGACCCAGCTTGGGCCGCGCTGGAGCGGGGTGAAATCCTTGCCGCCCTACGTTTTCGGCTTGTTCGCGGCTTTCGCGTTGATGGGTGTCCAGAAAAGGAACGAAAGCGAGGAATTGCTCGGCAAGCTCGCGTTGGCCTGGTCGCCGCAAAGCGGTTTCAAGATGGATGCTGAACTCGCGCAAGAGGTCCAAAAAATTGCGCTCGATCCAGCCATTGGCGGTGAGGCCCTGAAGATCGCCAATCGTTACGCCTACCGCACGACGGCGATGCTGGGCGTTTTGAAATGGGCCCGTTTTCAGGGAGGCGTTCTTGCGCCCGCGTTTTTTCTGTGGGTTCGCGGCGTGGACCGCAACCTGTGGTATCCCTTGAACAACCTTGGCCGTCGCGCGTTCCATACCGAAGGCGCGGGAGCCATGGCGCATTTCATGTCTGAAGAAGCGGCGGGCAAGTCCTTGTCGATGCTGCGCCTTGATACCGCCATCGTGACGATCAATCAGTATCTTGCCAACCACAACGTCAAGATACCCACACACGAGGATTCCAAAGCCGTCAATACCGTTTGAAACCGCTTCTCCCGTTTTTCGCGTGGACACGTAAAACATTTCTTGATGTTTTTGCTTAACGTTGCTCTATAAGATGGTCGTATGGGATGCTTATGACCGCCCCATCTTACAGGGAGTGACGCAATGCTGTCGTTGACGATGAAAAAGGACGAGATCAAAACAAGGCTTGTCCGTCGCGAACCGAACTATTGCCTCGTCGTCGATTTTGAAAACAGCGTCCCGCCGCTTGTCTGGCATCTTGATCTTGAAAAAACGGGGACGTTCACGCTTTCGCTGCGCGGTAGCGGGGACGACTGGACGCTCGGCATCGTCGAGTCCAAGGGAGAGTTCGAGGTTGTGGCGCGCTTTGACGGACGCGAAGACGCCGAAGACGCGTTCGAGGCGGTGCAAAAGGCCCTTATGGGCAGGCCCGCCAACCGCGGCGGCCACCCTTGGCGCTTTTTCCTGATACTACTGATCGCTTTGGCCACGCTTTTTATGGCCTCGAGCCTTTATTCGAAACGGGAGGGCGTCCAGACGCCGCTTTCGGGCGAGGCTCCTCCGATAGCGGGGCCGTCGGTGCCGAGGCCCGGGGTTCCTATGTCGGCCGATGACGTTCTGGGCGGTCGTTAAGGGATACTTGGGCCGTGCGAGGGCGTTTTTAATGCTTGATATCGCGGGCTTATTAACCAAAACACAATAAAGAAAATAAAGACTTTTGCTCTGAAAAGGGCTAAGATGCCCATTACTTTCAGGCCGTGCGCAAGTTCAGGAATGCTTGAGGCGGATCTGTGTACGTTATTTTGTAAAACCGGAGATGTCCCGTGAGCGGGAAAACGGGTTGTCCGCTCGTTTAAGTGGAGTTGGCCTATGCCTATTATTATGCCCAAACACCAAATCGCGCAACGAAGCATGTTGCGCGATACGCGTCCGGCCTCGATGCGGATCGCGGAGTTTTTCGGGCAGACAAACGTCATGGGGTCTATCTGCCTTGCGGCGGCTATGGGATTCGCGTTCTCCTCCGACTACGCCAAGTATGCCGATCTGGGCATGTTTCTGATCTATATGTACTACCGCTGGATCAACAAGCGGCCGTTTGCGATGCCTTTCAAGTTCCCGAAATACGCAAACCGTCCTGACCCCAAGAACCAGATTCCCGGCAAAGGCGGCGCGGGAAAATCCGAAGGCATTCTTTACATCGGCAACGTGTGCGATCCGGACGAACCCTCCTTGCATCAAGAGCTATGGTTCACGAACGTGGACACGCGCACGCACATACTCTATCTCGGCACGACGGGCGCCGGTAAGACGGAGGGCCTGAAATCCATCGTCTCGAACGCCCTTACGTGGGGTTCGGGCTTCGTGTACGTGGACGGCAAGGCCGACACCGATCTGTGGGCGTCCCTCTACGCCATGGCCCGCCGTTTCGGGCGCGACGACGATATTCTGGTGCTCAACTACATGACCGCGAATTCCGACGAGGCGGCCACGTCGAACACCATGAATCCTTTCTCGAACGGTTCGGCGTCTTATCTGTCGAACATGATCGTCAGCCTCATGCCCGACGCGGGCGGCGACAACGCGATGTGGAAAGAGCGCGCGGTGGCCCTGATGTTCGCGCTTATGCCGGCGTTGACGTGGAAACGCGACAAGCAGGGGCTTTTGCTCGACATCGGCGTTTTGCGCGACTACATCGAGCTTCCCGCGATCATTCGCCTTTCGCGCGACCCGAACCTTCCCGAGCGGATCGTGCGCGGTCTTCAAGGCTACCTGAACACGCTTCCCGGCTACGTCGATGCCGCGTTTGACGACGACGGCAACGAACGTCCCCCGTCGCCCGACCAGCCCATGTACGATTTGCAGGTCGCGCGCCAGCAGCACGGCTACCTTTCGATGCAATTCACCCGTTCGCTGCAATCGCTGGCGGACGAATACGGCTATATATTCAAGGTTCAGCTTGCCGACATCGACGTTCTCGACATTGTGCTCAATCGTCGCATTCTTGTGGCCCTTATCCCTGCGCTTGAGAAATCCGGCGACGAAGCGGCCAATCTCGGCAAGATCATCGCGGCCAGCCTCAAGGGCATGATGGGCGCCACGCTTGGCAATACGGTGGAAGGCGCGTGGGAAAGCGCGATCGGCAGCAAGCAGACGCGCTCCAGCTCGTCGTTCATGACCATTTTCGACGAAGTCGGGTACTACACCGCGCAAGGCATGGCGGTCATGGCGGCGCAGGCGCGTTCTCTTGGCTTTTCGCTCGTTTTTGCCGCGCAGGACATTCCGTCGATGGAAAAGCGCGTCAAGCAGGAGGCGCAATCCATTCTCGGCAACTGTAACCTGAAAATCTTCGGCAAGATCGAAGACCCCACGGCCACCAAAAAGTTTATCGAAGACCACGGCGGACAGGTCTGGGTCAATGAATCGACGGGTACGACGGCACCCCTGAACACGATCTCGAGCATGTTCATGACCATGCCGTTTTACGACAACCGCGGGGCGAGTGGTTTGACTTTGCGCCAACGCGTGGCTTACGACCATTTGCGCGGCCAACGGGAAGGCGAGGCGCATATTCTTTTCGCGGATTACGCCTACCGTTGCCAGCTGTTCCATGCCGTTCCCGACAAGGTCCGCGCTTTGCGCGTGCACCGCTTTCTTCCGGTTCCGGCCAGCACGACCGTCACGGCCGCGCGCGAGCGGGCGATGAACGAAATCGCCTCCCGCCTTAAGGATCCCAATTGGACGGCGGCGGGGACGACTCCGGCCGCGGCTTTGCCCGAGGTTGCGGCTCTGGCGGCCAACCTCGCTGCAGCACAGGCAGGGGGGCTTGCCCCTCTCGAAGCGGCTGCGGCAGCTTTGGCGGGCATGAAAGACGATGTGGCCGCAATGCCCAGACGGGCCGCCGAAGCCCCCGCAAAACGCGAGATGCCTCTGGCGGCCGTGTCCGGCAACGGACAGACGGCCGCGCAACCTGTCATGTTTACGCAGGCGGCCTCCACGCCGCTTCAGGAAGGCGACGAGTTCGCGATTATGGACATGGAGACGGGGGGCGTGACGGCGGCTCAGGCCAGAGCGGCGAGACAGCCGGGCGGCGTTCCTGCGGGGCTCGACATCAGCGTCGTGACGCGCCCGGGGGACGGGCCCATGGCCGATATCGACGTCATGAACTGCCAGCTTCCCGACAATCTGGCTGTGATGGTCAAACAAACGGCGGATAAGCTCAACGAAGGACTTAGCTCACGCGAATAGCGTTATCTTTATAAAATGAGCCGCGCTACGCCGAACGAACCTAAGATTACGCCATGAGCAACGCCACAATATCCGACATAATGCATTCTGCCAGTATTCAGCTTGCCTGCGCGGGTGTTGTCGATCCTGTGGGCAACATCTGCGCTCTTGTCGGACATGTTTTGGGCCTTGCGCCAAACAAAGTGAAATATCAGGTTGATCGCGTTCTGACGGAAAAAGAAGAGTCCGCCATTGCTACGCTGATCGAACGGCGCGCTAAGCGTGAGACCTTAAACCGCATAATGGGAAGAGCAAAGTTTTGCGGCTTATGGTTCGGCATGAACGAAGCGACGCACGAGCCGCGATCCGACGGGGAAATGATCGTTAAAGCTCTCGTGAAAAAAATCAAAACGCCGCTATGGTATTTTCGCAAGCGCCAGCCCATGCGCATTCTCGATCTCGGAACCGGGTCGGGGTGTATGCTTCTTTCGCTTTTACATTTTTTTCCGAAAGCAACGGGACTCGGTATCGATATTGCGCCGCGGGCGGTCGAACAATCGCGCCTGAACGCTCAGCAGCTTGGACTCGACAACCGCTGCGAGTTCCGCATCAACGATTGGTTCACGGGGATTGAGGAAACGTTCGATATTGTCTCGTTCAATCCTCCCTATATACCCACAGCCGACCTCCCCAAGCTGATACCTCCCGTGCGCGATTTTGAGCCGCGGCTTGCACTGGACGGCGGCGAAGACGGCCTGGATCCTTATCGCATCGTCATTCCGCAATTGCCCAAGCTTCTCAAAAAAGGCGGGCTGGCCGGAATTGAATTGGGTAACGATCAAACGGAAGCTGTTGCCCATCTCCTCAAACAAGCTGGTTATACGGATATAACCTTGCACTTCGATTTTCGCGGTCTTGAGCGCGCCCTTATTGTTCGGTAGGCGCAGAAGCCACGCCACACCCGCTATGCACTCCGGCTATATTTTCCATCTTCGACCTTGATGTGACTAAGTCGCCAAGGCAATCATCGACTAGACCCAAAAGTATAAATAAATATCTCTAGAGTATTGGTTTTATATAGTACGCTAAGCGTCTTGACAAGACGCGTTGTTTTTCCCTTAGATAAACGTAATTTGATAGATCGAACATCATATGCGGGGTGAAGCATGCTTAATTCAATATGTGGATCGAAGCCCAAGAGTATTTTGGACATTGCTGAAGAAGCTATAAAAGAAAAAAATTATGAAGATCTTTCCAAGGTCGTGGAAGTCCTGTGCGAGGGAGTTAGGAATAAGCGATATTTGGTAGAACCGCTCATGCTTATTGCGGAACGGCTTTCAGGAAACCCGAAATTTCTATCACATGTTATATCCGCCTACCGTGAAGCTGCCCGTTTTGCACCTCGCGGAAGTGCGCTGGAGGAACAGGCGGTGGCTGGCTTCGTCAAGCACGCGGACGCCATCCCCGATGTTTCGGAGCGCGTGGCCGCCTACCGTGATGCCGCCTGTCATGCCGTGACTGGCAGTGCGTTGGAGAAACAGGCTAAGGCAGGTTTCCTCAAGTATGCGAACGCCATTCCCAACATTTCGGAGCGCGTGACCGCCAACATTTTTGCTGTCGATCAAGGTTTCCATGAATATGGAGAGCTGAGGCAACGGGAGTTCGCTAAAATACTAGAGCAAGCAGAGGCCATTCCTAATGTTTTGGAGCGCGTGACCGCGTACCGTGGCGCTGCACGTTGTCGCGATAGACTTTTTAAAGATATCTCTTATATGGTGAAACAAAGGTTTGTTGGGGCTCGGCTTGATGAGCGGGATGAACAAGCTGTGGCAAATTATTGGGTGCTGATGGAAAGGGTTGTAGTTGGCATACTTAAGTATGCGGAGGCCATTCCCGATGTCTCTGAGCGCGTGGCTGCTTACTGCGATGCCGCCCTTTGCGCCGGCCACAGACTTGACGTGGGAAAAAAGGCTGTGAGTGGCATACTTAAGTATGCGGAGGCCATTCCCGATGTCTCTGAGCGCGTGGCTGCCTATCGTGTTACTGCCAACGTTACCTTCTCTTATAGCAAGGAGAGTAAAAAGGCTGTTGCTGGCATACTAAAGTACGCTGACGACATCCCCGATGTTTCTAAGCGTGTGGGTACTTACCATGATGCAGCCAATAACGCTGCTCGTGAAGCCACCAGCGGTACGCAAGAGCAATCGGCTGTAACTGACTCGGAGCAAGTTTCGACAACAAGGTTGCAAATGATTCCAAGCGAAAAAGAGGCCCGTTCGTTTATGCAAAAAATGGCATCTTGGTGCCCCACCAATGGATGAAGTACAGGTGCTTTAGGACCCTCAGTTTGATTTCACTGCTTCTAAGGCATGTGTTAAAAACAACCGCAGTTTTCGCTTATTAAATGAATGAAAAATATCCCCAGAGTATCTGTTTCATATATTACGCTAATTGCTTGACAAACCTTGTGTATTTGTCATGAATAGTTGTGCTTCGTTTGTCATCCATAGGGAGAAATCGTCATGTCTTTGCAAGCAGCTAGGGTTTTTTGGAAAAAGGCGAATACCGATTTGGTGGCTCGTATAATAAGCACTAAGGATTCTGAAACCGGGTGGCAACTGCCTAAGGAAGCTCGCTTAGGTTTCACCATCGAAGAATTCAGACAGGTCGCCGCAGAAAAGGTGGCCGCCCAAGTATCGATTACAGGTCCGGCGGGACTGACGGCAGGAGGCGGGGCCGCAGGTGGGGGAGCCGCAGGGGGGGGGGCCGCGGGCGGTGGCGCCGCTGGTGGAGGAACGCAGGGAGTATATGATTATTTTCGGCCTATTCTTTAAATTTTTCGTGGGGTACTGAGTTACGCGCTATTGTGAAGCGTGAGAGACGCACCCGAGGAAGACGCGTTCAACTATAACATAGAATTTACGGTAAACACTGCTAGGCCGATTCAGGTTGTTGGCCTATCGCCCTTGGTTCGTCCGTTATTATCTTCATATACGCCATTTAGGTGGTTGGGAAAGGAGTTTAAATGTTTTCCACATTAATACGTTCTTATAAAGAACGCTCCGCAGAGGATACCATTAGTAAAATCCGCGGCATTCTCCAAACGCATAGTTTGTTACCCGCAGAAATTTCCACCGCCAACCCCTTTCCTGAGGTTTATTCTGTCATCCTGGCCCTTCCCCTCGAAAAGGGAGGCTTCAGCGCTAACGGCAAGGGCAGGAACAAGGAGTATTGTCTGGCCAGCGCCTATGCCGAGTTCATTGAACGACTTCAAAACGGAGCTTACGCTACATTCTCGCGCACTATGCAATCCCAGCTCTATCATGAGTTCGGTTTCTATTACGACCCACGGGAAAGATTTTTGACACACGAAGAATTTCGCAAGCTACCTGAGAAAGTTTCTGACGATTTGATCCGTTATTCTGGTCTTGCAAAAGAGGAGTTCATCAAGGCATATTTTGAACGCCTCGAGTTTCATAAGGCGCCGGGCTTGGTGGCGGTACCGTTTTATTCTTCCGCGTCGCAAGGGGATGAGTACCTGCCACTCAACCTTCTCCTGATGACGGCAGGCACAAATGGCATGGCGGCCGGCAACAGTTACGATGAGGCCCTCTATCAAGCGCTTTGCGAACTTATGGAGCGTTGGGCGGCTGCGCTCGTCTTTTACCTTCGTCTTACTCCCCCCACCGTACCCGACGAATACATGCAACAATTCGTCGCAGAATGCCAAGTTATCAAAAACATTGAAAAAGGCGGCAAATACCGTGTGATTGTCAAAGATTTTTCAGCCGGCAAAGGTCTTCCCGCTGTCGGTGTTATTATTCAAGATGTCCAACAAGGCTCTTACAAACTCAATGTCGGATGCGACACTTCCTTCCAGGTAGCTCTAAGCCGTGCCCTGACCGAAGTGTTTCAGGGAATCAAAAACGAGGAAGTCCTCGATAAACTTTTGCTTAAAATCCCGCAGGAGGATCCAGAGTATTTCACCAATGATGAAGAGGACTTCTTGGATTTACGTTATGAGGTTTTTTCTAAATTTACTCAAGACGGCTCCGGCGTTTTTCCACCCAGCCTTTTTGGGGCCGATTCAAGTTATCCGTTCAACGCCTCCGCTTTTATATCCCGAGGGTCTTACCGGGAAGAGGTGACACACATCATTGAGTATTTTCATTCTCTCGGATATCCGGTTTATGTCCGTGATGTCTCTTACTTAGGCTTTCCATCGGTATATGCCTATATTCCAGAAGTATCTAGTCTTGGGAAAAAGAATGTCCCGGCAGCGCAGCCAAAGCCAACTTATAACCTGATTGAGCTGGATAAAATTCAATCCATGATGCGCCAAAGTGGAAACAATTCTCCAGAGGACCTTCTCAATCTGATATCAAGTCTTCGCACTTTGCCGGCCTATGATACGGTAAAAGACCTATTTGGCCTTATACTGCGTGCAGGCAGCCCTGCTTCCCGGATAAACGTCTCCTTTCTCTTGGCACAGTTGTGGTTCAAATTGGGTAACCTGAACGCTGCGGCGGATGCCTTCAGTGTCTTTCAACAAGGCTGTCCGGATAAGCCGGAATATTATCGAGCTTTGGGAAAATATCTGAAAATCCGGGCTTCCGGACGAACGGCTGACGAAGCTCGCAAAGAGCTGGAAGCAGAAATGGGCCAAACGGCGGCAGTGCAGCAGGCAAGCTATGATCTAGAAAACCCCGAGGAATTCTTCAAGCAATTGGCGTTGCCTAAATGCCCGGATTGTGCTGAGTGTCCGCTCAATGCCGATTGCCTGACCAAAAAGCGGATGGAAATTTCTCGCACTCTTTATCCCGCCATGAAGAAAGCTTTTAGTGTTTAGCATTTGGCGATAATGGTGTAGACCTGAACGGGTTCCGCCTTTCACTAATCGCCGAATCCTAAAAGCAAAATGCCTAAAATCCTCCACATCATGGCTGGCCGTGGCCAAGGCGGCGCCGAAACTTATTCCACCGACATTATGCTCAGCCTTCACGCGCAAGGCGTCGATCAATGCGTCGTGATGGCCGAAGATGCGCCTCGCTATAGAGAAATCGTCGCGGCGGGCATCCGCACCGTGCCGGAAGTCTTCGGGCATTCCTGCAGAAAGCGCGATAATGTTCCCCTCCCCTTGAGGGAGGGGTTAGGGGAGGAGTGTGTAAAAGAAACCCCCTCACCTGCAAAAACTAAGGAGTTACTTTGTAACTCCAAGTTTTTGCTTCCTCTCCCTCAAGGGGAGAGGGCATTGTGCTGTTTGTCAGGCTTTTTAACGCGTCACTGCCGTTTTCTTCAGCGCCGCGCGTTGAAGAAAGAGCTGGAGCGGGAAAAGCCCGACATCGTGCATTGCTGGATG
>CAZYPX010000074.1:0-9000 GCA_964649675.1 uncultured Rhodospirillaceae bacterium
TTAGAACAGATTCACCTTCAGCGTGGATCAAAATACGGGGGGCAGGTCAGATCCGCCCTATCGTTTCGTCAATCATCCAATATATCGACATACACTTCAGGACCGAGGAACCGCTCTTAAAATTGGCGGAATACCCTGATTTTGACAGGCATATCCACATTCACCGCATGTTAACGGATAAAACAGCGAGAATAGCGAAAGAGTCCCTCGACAAGGGAAACGCCAAAATAACGTTGGATTTTCTAAAGGAATGGTGGCTTCACCACATTAACAACGTCGATAGGGACTATGCTCCATATGTAAAAAAATATCTGGACATAAGGTGAATTAACCTTAATTTTTTTGCGGCTAAGGTAATGAAAATATTAAAAAACTTGATCGAATCGTGACTGCGCGATAGCGTTATGAGGCAAATTATGCGCCACGATTGGACTTATCAATTTAAGCAAGGAGTTATAAAGATGAGTAAAAATAGAAATGGCATTAATATTATTGATATTAAATATGAAGGCAAATCAAGAGAAGGCAACTACGCATTTGACCTTTCTATTCATAACGAATCAGGAAATAACATTCCTAGGGTTCAAGTTCCTGTGCTTCTCAAAAATCGGCCTTTTTTAATTTTTCGCGACCAGACTCTTTGCTTTTTGGACGTTAAGGAAGGCCTGAAAAAAGACGAGGAACGCAAGGTGCGGTTTTATGTGCATCCCTCCGGCAATGTGCGCAACATTGAGATTTTTCCTGCCGTGAATGGTGAAACCCAAAAAGCGCGTAAACCTTTAGCCGTTATTAAGAAACAACGTGGCGTTTGGAATCCGTCTTTATTGCCAGGATAAAATCGCCTTATTATTAAATAAGGCATTGATCTGTATAGCGGCTTACAGTTTCAAGATCTGCATCTTGATGGGGCCTTCGGCGCGTCCGTTGATGAACTGATCAACATAGGGATTGCCGGACCTGTCGATATCGGTTTTCGGCCCGTGCCATATTATCCTGCCCTCATGAAGCATGGCGATGCGGTCGGCGATCTTTCGCGCGCTGGACATATCGTGTGTTATGGAGAGGGTCGTTGCCCCAAGCTCGCGCACGCACTTTACGATGAGCTCGTTGATAACATCGGACATGATTGGGTCAAGACCTGTCGTAGGCTCGTCAAAGAAAATGATCTCCGGCTTGCCGACGATGGCTCTTGCCAGAGCTACGCGCTTTTGCATTCCGCCTGACAACTCGGCGGGAAAAAGTTCCCCGACATCGGGTCCCAGTCCCACCTGTCCCAAAGTTGCTATAGCGCGATCCTTCGCCTCCTTGCGAGGAACTCGCATGGCGCGCAAAAGCTTAAAGGCCACATTTTCCCAAACGGGGAGGGAATCAAAAAGCGCCGATCCCTGAAAAAGCATGCCAAATTTGGCAAGATGCGCGTCCTTGCGTTCGCCGCGTATTCCGATGGTTTCTTCGCCATCGATTTTGATAGAACCCTTTTCGGGACGTAAAATGCCAAGAATGGACTTTAACAGAACGGACTTTCCCGTTCCCGAGCCGCCGATAATCACAACCGACTCGGACGCCCCTATCTGTAGATCGAGGCCGCGCAGAATGCGCTTGTCGCCGAAGGATTTGACGACGCCGCTCAACTCGATTTTCGTCTTAGTCAAATTGTTAAGCAAACAAAAGCCCCGTGAGGATGTAATTGGAGACCAGTATCAGGATCGATGAGGAAACGACCGCGTTTGTCGTCGCGATCCCAACGCCTTGCGCGCCGCCCTTGGAGTTAAATCCATTATAACAACCCATAAGAGTTATAATGAACCCGAAACATGCGGCTTTCCAAAGCCCTGAAGTAACGTCATGAAACTCCAGATATCGCCAAGTCTGTTCAATATATAGGGCCGCATTAAATTTGAGCCGGTACACGGAAACCAGAAAGCCGCCGAAAACGCCAATGATATCAGCGACAAGAACGAGCACTGGCAGCATGAACGTTCCGGCGATCAAGCGTGGCACAATAAGAAACTTATGCGGGTGCGTCGAAAGGGTGGTCAATGCGTCGATTTGTTCTGTTACGCGCATCGTGCCCAATTCGGCTGCTATCGCCGCGCCGATGCGACCGGCGACCATAAGGCCTGCCAAAACAGGCCCGAGCTCACGGGTGATGGACAGAACGACAACGGTAGGTATAGCAGTGTCCGCATCGAAACGCGAAAAGCCAGAATAAGTCTGTAACGCCAGAACCATGCCTGTAAACAGGGCCGTAAGTCCAACAACTGGCAAAGAGTAATAGCCAATGTTGATGAACTGATGCACTACCTGCCCAGAATAGACAGGGCGGCGAAAACAATGGCTGACAGACTGTGTCGTGAACCAGGCCAAACGGCCTGTCACGCCAAGAAATTTGAGGAATGTCCGGCCTACCAGAGCAAGGAAATACATGCGACTCGGGAGTTCATTTCGAAGGATTTCTCTGAAAGTTAATCAAGCGGAGCACCCATGTCAATTCGCAGTTCGCCCGATGGTTTATCCTGTTGGCGAATTAAAATTTAAGCGTTATTCTTGTAACTTGTTTGATCCTTTTGAAGGAGACGCGAAAAATGATAGTCCGCTCACTTTTCATCGCTATTTTCGCATGTTTGTTGACTTTTCCTGCTATGGCCGGAACTGTCAACGTGACTGATGGCCAAGGGACATGGGTCTCCACCAAATGCCAAACCCCTCCGACGCCAGAAGCCTTGTCGCGTGATGCTGAGGCCCCCGCAAACGACCTGAACGCCCAAATGCATATTCATAACAAATATGTAGCTATGGCTCAGGACTACATGGCTTGCCTAAGCCAGGAGGCTGAAGCCGACGCGCAAGCGGCAAACCAAATTATCACACGCTCGGCACAAAACATGATTCAAGCGATACAAACGCAGGTGACTCAATCGGCCGACCGCTTTAAGAAATAGTCTGATTGATCATTTAAATCTTTTGTTCCGGACCAAGGTGTACCTATGACGGACAGTCTGACGATTGCGCTTGCGCAATTAAATCCTTCTGTTGGCGATGTTGCGGGAAATATAAATAAACTTATGACATGCTGGCGGGAAGCTTCGCACAGGCGGGTTGACCTCATCGTGATACCCGAGCTGTTCGTCACCGGTTATCCGCCTGAAGATTATGCCAAAAACCCAAATCTGCTTAAGACAGTCCGTGACGCCGTTGACGCACTGGCCCGCAAGACGGCAACAGGGGCAGCGTTGCTTATTGGCTCGCCGTGGTCCATTAACGACAGGCTTTATAACGCGGCCCTGCTTATCGATGGCGGCAAGATAACGGCGGTCGTATGCAAGTATGATTTGCCGAACTATGGGCCTTTCGATGAAAAGCGGGTTTATACGGCTGGCGCATTGCCTGAACCCGTGACGTTCAGGAATTGCCGCCTTGGCATTATGCTGTGCGAAGACATGTGGACATCCACAGCCGCCGTTCATCTACGCCAGCAGGGCGCTCAAGCCTTGCTCGTATTGAATGGAAGCCCCTTTGAAAGCGGACACCCGTTTTATCAAAGCAAGCAAATTTACCGCTACGAGTTGGCGCGCAAGCGCATTCAGGAAACAAGTCTTCCCGTTTTTTACGTCAATCAGATCGGCGGGCAGGATGAGCTTGTCTTTGAAGGATCTTCGTTCGTCATGGATTCCGAAGGCGCCGTAAAGGCTCAGGCCAAGGCTTGGGAAGAAGACTTCATTATCATTCCGTCCCTGATCACGCCCGGACGTCTTGTGCCCGAACAATCGACCGTCAACGTTCTGCCGCAGGATGACGAGTCCTCGATGTATCATGCCCTCATGACAGGCGTGCGCGATTATGTTCTCAAAAACGGTTTTGATCGCGTCTTGCTTGGCCTTTCCGGCGGCATTGACAGTGCGCTTGTCGCGACTATTGCCGTCGATGCGCTCGGCGCCGACAAGGTCAGGGCCGTTATGATGCCTTCGCCTTACACGTCGCAGGAAAGCGACGAAGACGCGCGAGCCATCACCCGCGCTTTGGGATGCCGTATGGATACCATACCAATCCATGAAACCTTTCAAGCGTTCGAACATACGTTGGCGGAATGTTTTGTCGGCTGTCGTCCTGACGCGACCGAAGAGAACATTCAGGCACGTTGCCGTGGCGTTATTCTCATGGCTTTGGCCAACAAAAGCAACGCGCTGGTGCTCGCGACCGGCAACAAGTCCGAGATGGCGACGGGCTACGCAACGCTCTACGGCGACATGTGCGGCGGTTATGCTCCGCTTAAGGACGTGTACAAAACCAAGGTGTACGCTCTTGCCCGTTGGCGCAACGCCCATCTCCCTGAAAAGGGCCTTGGGCCTTCCGGTATCGTTATCCCCGAACGCGTGTTGACCAAAGCGCCGACGGCAGAGTTAAAACCCAACCAGACTGATCAGGATACGCTGCCTCTTTACGATATTCTCGACAACATCCTTGAAGGACTTGTCGAAAGGGATTTGACCATATCCGACGTCGTCGCGCGAGGCTTTGCGTCAACGACCGTCAGACGCGTATGGTCCATGCTCGGCAGTTCCGAGTATAAACGACGCCAATCGCCGCCCGGGCCAAAAGTCACATCGCGACACTTGACACGCGACAGGCGTTACCCCATCACAAATACATACGTTGAAAAGTAAGGGAGCATTCAACATGGCGCACGACCCCGAGTCACTCAGGGCCATTATACGCGAACGTTTGCAAGACGTCTTGACCGACGCGCATTTTGAAGAGCTTCCGGGCTTTGCGCGCGGCAAAGTGCGTGAGAATTACGATCTGGAAGATGGGCGCTACATTATGGTGGCGACCGATCGCCAAAGCGCCTTTGATCAGGTTTTGGCCGCCGTGCCGCTAAAAGGGCAGGTGCTGACGGGTACGGCGCGATACTGGTTCGAGGAGACGAAAGACATTGTCCCGAACCATGTGATCGAATATCCCGATCCCAACGTCATGGTTGTGCGCAAGCTGAACATGATGCCGATCGAGATTATCGTGCGCGACTATCTCACGGGATCGACATCCACATCTATATGGCCGATGTACCAAAAAGGCGAACGCACTATGTACGGCGAAACGTTGCCGGAAGGGCTCAAAAAAAATCAGAAGTTGCCCAACACCATCTTGACACCAACAACCAAGGCGGGGATTGGCGAACATGATATGCCGCTTTCAGGCAAACAGATTGTCGAACAAAAACTGCTGTCGCCTGAACAATGGGCCGAAGTTTCCGACGTGGCACTCAAATTGTTCGCGCGTGGGCGTGAGCTATCCGCCGAGCGCGGCCTCATTCTGGTCGATACGAAATACGAGTTCGGCTATGACGAGCAAGGACTGCTGACTTTGGCCGACGAAATCCATACGCCCGACAGCAGCCGCTACTGGAAGGCGGACTCTTACGCGTTACGAATGGGGGAGGGCAAGGAGCCAGAAAGCCTTGATAAGGAATTCCTTCGTCTTTGGATAACGGCGCGCTGCGATCCTTATAAGGATCCCATTCCGTCCATTCCGGAAGAAACGCTTGTGGAATTTAGCGCGAAGTATATCGCCCTGTACGAAACGATCACCGGTAAAACGTTTGAGCCTGCGGCGACGGAGTTTCCCATCCGCGCCCGTGTACGCAAAGCTCTTCAAAAATACGTTAAAAACGGAAGACGTTAAGACGTAACCATATGAAGACGTTCGGCCAGCGTTCCGACATGGCCAAGCGAGACTATTTTCCTTATTTTCTTCGCGGCATGCCTGCGCAGCGTCCACATGGCCAAGCTGATCCAATAGGGATCATGAGGATGTCTCAGGAACTTTTTCTCCACATCAAAGTCGTATGGATGCATGTATGTCCACACACACTCTTTCGGACCGGAGTTTCTGGCCCAAGCAAGCGAAAGCCATAGGGGCAGGGCGTATAAGTATATGCCGCCGGAATAAGGAACACGCAAAGGCCCAAGCGACGCGACGGGCAAAGGAAACTCAATTAAGCCGTTGGGCCATTCAAAAGGCGTAATCGGTTTATCCGGCATGCCGAAACGCGATATACGCGTCGGCATCACGCTTGAGGAATAAGAAAACCCAAGCTCTTTGAGAATATCCAGAGCCCACAAAGTTTGCGTAGTCAGCGAAAAGCCCGGCGCGCGAAAACCGGCCAAAGGCTTGCCCGTAAGGTCTTCGAACCTGCGTTTATCTTCTACGCTTTCACGCCGAAAGCGCTCCGGCGTTTCCTGTGTCAGATAAACGTGGTTATGCGTGTGATAGGCGATTTCGTGGCCGCAACGATCTATCCTTTTGATAAGATCCGGAGCGACGGCGGCCACGCGACCGACCGTGAAAACCGTGGCTTTCCGTTGGACTTCGTCGCAAAAATCGAGCAAGCATAAAGCCATGGTAGCCCATCGTCCGTTAGGCGTGTATTCTCCGGACGGGTCCTCGAGGTCGATGGTGAGGGTGACGGATGTCACTGCTTAATCGCCTGCATTTCAAGCATAAGCGTTATCGTTTCGCCGAAACGGCCCGGTAATTCAGCCGGATCGCCCATGGCAAAGTCCGCGCGTTTGAATGTCCCGCGCATGGACAGACCAAGGGCAGGCCCTTCACGGTTCCACATCCCCCCGCCATGCGGGCTGTTGCCGGCTTGATTTCTGGTGGCTTCGAATGTGAAAGGCTTCTCGACACCGTGAATAAACAGCGTGCCTTTGATTTCGGCCTTGCCATCCTTGAAGGTTGAGTCGGATGCGGCCAAAAACGTGATCTCGGGATAGCGGTTGCCTTCAAAAAGTCTTGCGAGATCACGGCGTATTTCCTGATTTCCCGTCATCATGCTGTTGACGTCGATCGCCAGTTTCATGCGGCTGATCGTTTGCGACGGCTCGTCATAACTGAACATGCCGGTTGCCGATTGAAACAAACCGATGACGTTCGCAAAGCCCATATCCATCACCTGAAAGGCTGCGCTGAATTGCTGGGGAGGAACGTAATATCTTTCGGTGCTCGCCTTTGTCGGCATAGGCGCAGCCAGACAAAGAAAAAAAACGGCGATAAGATACCCTATAGTCGGCATCGAAAACGATCCTTATTGCCAGTAACCTTCGATAAACGCATAACCATACGCGCGCTTTTCCCAGCGATCGGGCGACCAGACGGATGTCGGACTTGGGCGGGGCATAAGCTGCCCGGGTATCCAGATGAAATGTGTCCCGTTAAAGAGCCAATAGCCCGGGCGCCATACTTCAAGCATGGGGTTTTCAGGACGGACAGGCTTCTCATAAATTGTGTCGGGCGGAGAAGCGAAAGACAGTTTTACATATGGAAAAGGCTGCAACGATGGCGTGCGGGATGAACTGCACGCAGGTAATGCCAAGACAAGAGAAAAAAGAGAAAGAAAAAATAAGCGGTTTAAATTCATAAACGCCTCATATGACGCAGATGCGATAATCCTCGATAACAAGATTGGCCAGCAGCTTTTCGGCCATAGCCTTTGCCATATCCTTAGCCTTGGTTTCGTCGGTTTCATCAAATTCGACCACAACCGTCTTGCCCATGCGAACGTCGCGTATGCCGCCGAATCCCAGAGATTCCAAAGCATGGCCAATGGCTTTGCCTTGGGGGTCAAGAACAGCATCCTTCAGCATGATATCGACCCGTACTTTCATTTTTTCTTCCCCGTGAACGTAGCGATGTTGCAAACGGCGGACTCGCTCGAAGCCGGTTCGTCGGCCAGCAGTCCAAGGCGCCGTGCCACCTCCTGATAGGCTTGTTCAACCCTTCCAAGGTCTTCGCGAAAGCGGTCGATGTCCATCTTTTCGTTGGTCCGGACATCCCACAGGCGGCAGTTGTCAGGGCTGATCTCGTCGGCGAGTACGATACGCATATCGTCGCGATCGTAAAGACGGCCGAACTCGAGACGGAAGTCCACCAGCTTCAGGCCGATACCGAAAAACAGACCAGAAAGATAATCGTTGATCCGCAATGTCTGGGACATGATCTCTTCCATTTCGTGCGGGCTGGCCCATCCGAAGGCCGTGATATGCTCATCCGAAATGAAGGGATCGCCAAGCTCTTTGTTTTTATAAAAAAATTCGACGATAGAGCGCGGAAGAACAGTTCCCTCGGGGATTCCGAAACGCTTAGAGAAAGGACCTGCGGCCATGTTGTGAACAACGATTTCGATGGGGATGATTTCGAGTTGCCGAATGAGCTGCTCGCGCATGTTTAAACGTCGCACAAAGTGCGTCGGAACGCCGATTTCGTTCAGGCGGCTCATCAGGTATTCGGAAATACGGTTGTTTAAAACGCCCTTTCCGGTGATCGTGCCACGCTTTTGGCTGTTGCCGAAGGCGGCATCGTCCTTGAAGTACTGCACAAGAGTGCCGGGTTCCGGCCCCTCGAAAAGAACCTTGCCGTTGCCCTCGAAAATCCTTCGACGTTTTGACATGCGAAAATTCATCGGAATCACAATCGGTTAGAAAAACGGGGTCATCAATGGCTGGTATAGCAGGGGCAGTAGGGAATGACAATGAGAAGCAGAAAAACATGCTTAACCGCCAATTCAATAAATTAAACAAGGAGTTTTAGCGCGATGCGTTAAGTCTAAAATGGCTTTTCAATTATTTATCAGTATTTTAAGTGATTCCAAAAACTTGAGCGATTAAGTGGCTTTGGCCTGGAATTGGTTCATGTTAGAGGTCAATTCAACGCCTATAGGCCCTCCATCGTCAGAGATTTTGTTGTTTATGGCGATCTCCAGGGCGTTCAGGAGATATTCTATAATGGATTTACGCATGTGAATATCTCTGTCAACCGCGTTACAACACTCGATCATATACACACATATTTTTGAAATTAGAGAAAAATTATAGATTTCTGCATGGCCTTTTATGTTACATGCTGTTGTATAGACCTCCTTGATATCTTCGTTGTCAGGCTTCGTCTTTGACGTTCTCCCCGAAAACTGAGGCAGAAGGAATTAGAGTCTGTTAACCTTTA
>CAZYPX010000075.1:0-8970 GCA_964649675.1 uncultured Rhodospirillaceae bacterium
CGCCGTTGCCAGATAACCGGCGGACTGGACCACAGCCAGCTCGCCCTCAGGACTTCCAAGCCTTTCGTAAGCCTCCCATGCCGCCAGTGTCACCTGAAGCGCCTGCGGATCGGCCAGTCCAACATCCTCCACGGCGAAACGCGCCAAACGGCGGGCTATGTAACGGGGATCTTCCCCTCCCCCCAGCATCCTTGCCATCCAGTACAACGCAGCATCGCAATCCGACCCGCGCAGGGATTTGTGCAAAGCGCTGATGAGATTGTAGTGGCTTTCCTGAGCCTTGTCGTATAGGGGCACGCGACGCTGGACGAATGTGGCCAGATCCTTTGCGTCGCAGACATGATCCGGAGGCAGCGTAAAAAGCTCTTCGGCCATGACAAGCGCATAACGGCCATCGCCGTCGGCCATCGCCTTTAACGCCGCGCGTGCCTCAGGCGTGAGGGGTAGTTTCCTTTGTTCAAGCTTTTCGGCGCGCTCCAATAGCTTTTCCAGCGCGACGTCATCCAAACGGTTCAGCACCAGCGCTTGGCAACGCGACAGCAAAGCGCTGTTAAGCTCGAACGAAGGGTTTTCCGTCGTCGCGCCGACAAGAACGACAGTGCCATCTTCGACGTAGGGCAGCAACACGTCCTGCTGGGCGCGGTTAAAGCGATGAACCTCGTCCACAAAAAGCAGCGTTCCCTTGCCCATCGAACGCCTTTGTTCCGCCGCTTCGAAAATCTTGCGCAAATCCCCGACGCCGGACGCCGTGGCCGAAACAAGGGCAAACTCAAGCCCCACGACATCGGCCAACAGACGGGCGATGGTGGTTTTGCCGCACCCCGGAGGACCCCATAAAATCAGGGACGCCAAACGTTTCGCAGCGACCATGCGTCCCAAGGGAGCCTGCGGCGCCAAAATGTGATCCTGCCCGACAACCTCGTCGAGCGTCTTCGGCCTTAAACGATCGGCCAAAGGGCGGCCTTGCGCCCCGCCGAACGGAAGATTTTCCTGACGCGCGATCATCCCCCGACCATAAGATTGATGACGTTGCCGTTCCGGCCCAACGCGATGCGCCAGCTACGTCCGCCCTTCTGCACGGCGGCCTCGATGTCGTCCACGCTTTGCACCGGCGTATCGTTGACGCGCATCACGATATCACGGGGACGGAGGCCAAAACGGCCCGCAGCCGCATTGTCCTCGAGACTGACGACGACAGCGCCGCTTTCGGCGTCGTTAAGTCCGAGTTCCTCACTAACGGCCGGGGAAAGATTGGCGACGACTGCCCCCGCCAAAGGATTGTTGCCGCGAATTCGCGTTTCCTTCCGCGGCGGATATTCCGGCGGCGCGATAAGGGGGAGCATGACCGTCACCGTTTGGCCGTTTCTGAAAACATTTAACACCGCAGACGATCCAAGAGGCATGGTCGCCATCCTGTAACGGAACGCGGCGGGATCTTCGACAGTCCTCCCGTTCACCGCCCTTATGACATCGCCGATTTTGAGGCCGGAGCGTTTGGCTTCGCTGGCCGGATGGAGGGCGTTGACCAAGACCCCCGAGGGGTTCGGCAAACCGAGGGAAGCCGCGACTTCGGACGTCACATCCTGTCCGCTTATGCCCGTCCAGGGACGAACGACCGTTTTCTTGCCGGCTTCGTGAGCGGCGACAACCGTTCGGACGATGTTCGACGGTATGGCAAAACCGATGCCCATGCTGCCACCGCTACGTGAAAAAATGGCGGAATTGATGCCCACCAGCCTGCCGTCCATCGCGACCAGCGCCCCGCCAGAATTTCCGGGATTGATGGCCGCGTCAGTCTGGATAAAATAATTGATGTCGTTGATGTCGAGCGTCGTTCGGGCCAGCGCGGAGATTATACCCTTCGTGACCGTCTGGCCGACGCCGAAAGGGTTGCCGATCGCAAGCACAAGATCGCCGACCTCGATATCATCGGAGTCCCCAAGCTCAATAAAAGGCAACGTTTCGCCCTTGGCCTCCAGGCGTATCACGGCAAGATCCGTGCGCTCGTCCGCCGTCACGATACGGGCTTCAAACTCCCGTCGGTCGGCAAGAACCACCTTGATCTGTTCGGCTCCCGCGATGACATGATTGTTAGTCACGATCAATCCGTCAGGGCGGACAATCACCCCCGATCCCAACGAGCTTTCCAGACGTTCCCTCATCAGGCCTTGCGGGCCCGCGCCACCGAAAAAATGCTGAAAGAAAGGATCGTCGAAAAACGGGGAAATGATTCTCTGACGGACTGTTTTTTTCGTATAAATGTTGACGACCGCCGGAGCGGCCCTTTTTACAACAGGGGCATAGCTTAAGGTGACTTGCTGGGCTGAGATTGGCGGAACCTTAACGGCTTGAGCCGATACGGACACGGCTAACGCCACACCCCCAACCGCAACGGCAACGATAAGCGCAATCAAACGCTTCATGGTTTTCCCCATTCCCTACGTTTCAAACATCTGCTCCGTGAGGAGGAGACGTTTTAGAGTACTTATTTACTATTGGAACGGGTCTTAAAAAAGGCAAGAGCGCTTTCGTTTTTATCGGCCCCGGCAACGAGCCAGGCAAGCCTTAAGGGAATCCTGACACTCGGCTTTAATGCCGAAAGGCCGCGATGTAGGGTGAGCGCCGACATCGCTGCGCGTTGAGGTCAGCATCTCGTTGCACCGCTCGAAGGACATGTTGCACGACCGAATGCACGACTCCCGATCCGTTTCGACCCCGACGGCCGTGCCCGCGCGCGCGCCGTACGAAGACGATTCCGGCCTGCCGGAAACGCACCCCGCAAGGACAAAAGCGGCGAAACACATAAAAACCATGAATTTCAAGAGCGTACAATTCGGCATGAGGCTATCCTTGACGTGAAAAAGGGTGCATTCACCGCGTGACGCACCCTTTATGACACCAGACTCGTTTCTTGTCTATTTAGACGTTCGCTTGGTCCATCTCTTCTTTCGTCTGCTGGGGCGCTTCCTCGACGGGGCCGCTGTTCTTGCCCTTGGCCTCGGGATCGCGATCGACCAGCTCGATCATGGCCATCGGCGCCGCATCGCCGTAACGCGAACCTGCTTTCAAAACGCGCGTATAGCCGCCCGCGCGCTTGGCATAGCGTTTGGCGAGAACGTCAAACAACTTAGCCACCATCTCGTTGTCGCGCAAAACGGCGAAAGCGCGGCGGCGATTGGCCAGTCCACCCTTTTTGCCGAGCGTAATGAGTTTTTCCACCACAGAGCGCAGTTCCTTGGCTTTGGGCAGAGTCGTTTTGATCTGCTCGTGCTTGATAACCGCCGCCGCCATGTTCGAGAACATCGCCTTGCGATGGCTTGTGGTGACGCCGAGCTTACGGCCGGCAACTTTATGACGCATGACTTTGTCTCCCTCTCATGGCTTGGCCCTGTGATTTCCCCTCATGGGCTCATGCAGGAACCGGTTGCATCGCGCCGAACCTGACACAGCGTCCGGCGGCAAAAATTATCAGAACGGATCTTCCAGCTTCTTGGCCAATTCCTCGATGTTTTCGGGCGGCCAGTTCGGTATTTGCATGCCGAGGTTCAAGCCCATTTGAGCAAGAACTTCCTTTATTTCGTTGAGGCTCTTGCGTCCGAAGTTGGGCGTGCGCAGCATCTCCGATTCGCTCTTTTGAACCAGATCGCCGATATAGACGATGTTATCGTTCTTGAGGCAGTTGGCCGAACGCACCGAAAGTTCGAGTTCATCCACCTTGCGGAGCAAATTGCGGTTAAACGGCAAATCTCCCATCGCCGTTTCCTGAACGGGGGCCTGTCGGGGTTCTTCGAAATTGATAAACAGTTGAAGCTGATCCTGCAAAATGCGCGCGGCGACAGCCACGGCGTCTTCAGGCGAGATGGAGCCATCGGTTTCGACCGTCAGGGACAGCTTGTCATAGTCGGTGACCTGACCGACACGGCTGTTCTCAACCTTATAGGCCGCTTTGCGCACAGGGCTGAACAAAGCGTCGACCGGAATGAGGCCGATGGGCGTGTCTTCCTTGCGCAGGGCCGAAGCCGGAATGTATCCCTTGCCCGTGTTAAGCGTCATTTCCATGTTAAGGCGAGCGTTGTGATCCAGATTGCATATGACGAGATCCGGATTCATGATCTCCACATCGGCCGACGTTTCGATCTGGCGGGCAAAAACCTCGCCGGGACCTTCGGCGCGCAAACGCACCTTGCGCGGGCCTTCAGCATGCATGCGCAGTGCCAGAGCCTTGATGTTCAGGATGATGTCGGTCACGTCCTCGCGCACGCCAGGGATCGACGAAAATTCGTGCAAGACCCCATCAATCTGGATCGCGGTGACGGCGGCGCCTTGCAGCGACGAAAGAAGGATGCGGCGAAGAGCGTTGCCAAGCGTCGTTCCGAAGCCCCGCTCAAGAGGTTCGATGACCAACGTGGCCAAACGCTTCGGATCTTCGGATGGACTGACCTGCTTGTTGGCTTGTATGAGCGATTTCCAATTTTTCTGCAACACGGACCGACCCCTTTGGTACGAGAAAACCTAATGGCGAAACAAAATAAAATTAAACGCGGCGTTTTTTCCGGGGACGCACGCCGTTGTGCGGTATCGGCGTCACGTCGCGTATCGACGTTATGACGAAGCCGACGGATTGAAGCGCGCGAAGCGCCGATTCTCGGCCGGATCCCGGGCCTTTCACCTCTATCTCCAACGTGCGAACGCCGTGCTCCATGGCTTTGCGCCCTGCGTCCTCGGCCGCCACCTGAGCGGCGTAAGGCGTCGACTTCCTCGACCCCTTGAATCCAGAAAGGCCGGCGGAAGACCAAGCGATCGTGTTGCCTTGCGCGTCGGCGATCGTCACGATGGTGTTGTTGAAGCTCGCGTTCACGTGAGCGATGCCGCTGACGATGTTTTTGCGCTCGCTGCGGCGCATACGCGCTGCGGAGGTTTTGGTGCCTTTCTTATCGGATGTCTTTGTGGCGGTGGCCATGTCGTGCTTTCCCCGTAATCCCTATGTAACCGTTTTATGCCTTTATCTTTGCGGCAAAAGATTTCTCCCGCCGCCGCTTCCCGTTTGCAAATTACTTCTTGGTCGCGATCTTCTTGCCGGCGATCGGTTTCGCCGGGCCTTTGCGCGTGCGGGCGTTCGTGTGAGTACGCTGTCCGCGAACCGGCAACCCTTTGCGGTGGCGCAGCCCGCGATAGCACCCCAGATCCATAAGGCGCTTGATGTTCATGGCCACTTCACGGCGAAGATCGCCTTCGACCTTGCAGTGCTTGTCGATATCTTCGCGGATTTTCAGAATCTCGGATTCGGTCAATTGGTTGACGCGTTTTTCAGGAGGCAGCCCGACCCGCGCGCAGATTTCCAAGGCATTTGTAGGACCGATTCCATAAATATAACGCAACGCTATGTGCAACGGCTTTCCCGCCGGAATGTTAACGCCTGCAATACGGGCCACGAGCCTCTCCTTTGTTTATCCGTGCAACCGCGAGCGACCGCGATGCAAAAATGATGTTTCCGTGCGAATATGCACCGAGCCTGCGCCAAAACCACCCCCACCCGGGCACGCCATTCCATGCCGTGGCGGTTCATCCTAAAGCCTGCGGAAACAAACCGGTACGAGGCTCTCTCGCCGCAAGACGCAAACAGGGACCCGGCTCTCCCACCAGAAGCCGAGTGGCGCAGTATAGGCGATCACTCTAACGAGTCAAGCCTGACCGTTAAAATCAAACAACTATATTTTGCTTTTGTTTTCAACAAGTTAAGCAATTATCCGCATCGGCCGACGAATCAATAGCGCCATCAAAGCCCTCGTTCGCGCGCTCAACGAGCGATATGTCAAGACAATAAGGAATACGGATTTCGAAACTGGCCCCTTTATAGAGCTCGGACGTAACGTGAATTGAGCCCCCCAAACGATTGACTTCACGCTCAACGACCTCAAGCCCTACGCCGCGTCCGGAAATCGATGTGACTTCCTCCCGGGTGGAAAAGCCCCACGAAAAAATTCTTTGTATAATGGTCTGATCGTCCTCGAATCTCCAACTGCCCTCGGGATCGAGCATTCCGAGCTTGGCCCGAACGCGCGAAGGGTCAATGCCGTTTCCATCGTCGCTTATAACGATTCTCAACCATTCCTGTGAACCGTTCTCGCACGGAACGATGGACGTATCGATGGTCACCTGACCCGCTGGGTCTTTGCTGCGCGCCATGCGCGTGACCGGCGCCTCAATACCGTGATCCATGATGTTGCGGCATATGTGCGTAAGAGAATACAGGAAATCCTGCATCGGCAGCGTCAACACGCGAGGGTTGTCGCCTGCATATCTTATGGGCCTTACCTGCTTGTCCAGCATGGCCGCCAGTTCCTGCAGCTCTCGCTCAAAGGAAAGAAGGCATTCGCGAATGGGAACGGCGGCCACGCGATCCAGATAATGCTGGATCAAGACCGGGTCAGCCCCTTGCCGCTTCATTTCGAGGGCAAAGGAGAACAAATCCTTTTCTTCGATCTCGCGTACATTGCCGCGCCACTCGCGCTCGCCGCCGACAAGCCCGCGCACCTCATCGCT
The DNA here is from genome assembly GCA_964649675.1 of uncultured Rhodospirillaceae bacterium. Classification (GTDB taxonomy): domain Bacteria; phylum Pseudomonadota; class Alphaproteobacteria; order UBA9219; family UBA9219; genus CAZVCG01. The sequence continues at coordinate 6,544 of CAZYPX010000075.1, forward strand.
CACGCGCAAAAAGATGTCGGCAATGCGTTGGCGTCCGGTTAGGGCCTGTTTCGCGAAAGAGTCCTCGTCTCTGGCGAGAGGGCTCCGCAAATCGTTCTCGACGCTGTGTATGACATCCGCCAAGTCGACGAGATTAAACTGCTTAACGGTGGCTTTTAGCGTATGAAGTTGACGTAGGATAGTCGATGCGTCCTGAAGGGTCTGGGGACGTTTTCCCGTCTCCTCAAGAAACTGGCGCAAGTGGTCCATCGTCGCATGGAACTTGTTCCGTTCCCTGAAGATGCGGCAAATCATGTCGGCGTAGGCCTCTTGCCTCTTGACAGCTTCGCGCGCGGCATATTCTTCCGTCTGGTCTGTGGCTATGACGACGACGCTGACCAACGCCCCGTCGCGACGGTAGATAGGACGATAGACCAAACTCACGCGACGGTTTTGGCTGTGCGGAAAAAAAGAGGGGAAAAAACGGATAACGTCCTCGAATCCCAAGGCGTGATCCGGTTGAAACAAAATGTCAAACCAATCCTGAAAATCGGAGCGTTGCTCTTCGGGCACGCGCAACACATCCGTGATTTTTTTGGCGGAAGGGACGGTTTCGAGAAGATCCAGACAGGCCTGTGAATAGACGGTTCCACAAACGCCGTCCTTGCCGAACACGAGAAACCCCTGCCCCAGACTGTTGACCAAAACTTCGGTCAGGCGCGCCTGATTGGTCACATGTTGATGAACCCTGTAATTCAAGTAATAAAGCCCGGCGATGCCTACAAAAGCGGCTACGACCATGACGGCAAAGGCCACAGGCTGCGTAACCGGAGCCAGCCCAAAAACAGGCAAAGCCAAAGCAGCCAGAAGAACCAGAACGATAGCCGTCATCCCGACAAGCGAGGTATGCACGATATCAACATGGTGCACAGCCTCCGTCAGCACAGCCTCGCTCACTGCCGTGCGGGGCAGAACGAGGGCGTCAGAAGGCGAAGTTTCCTCGGACATTAGGAGACCTTATTGACCGGGCTAGGCAACCTCGTCCTGAGCCGGCGTATAAAGAGCTATTTGCACCTGAAACATGTGGCCGTCCAAATAAAACGGAACGATCATGTAGCGACCGCGATGAAACTGGCTCACGAAGTGGCCGCGGCCGATCACGACGCTTGGTATGCCAAGCTTGAGAGCGTTGCCGCGCTTGTTCAGTTCGGTTTTAATCTGCCCGAAAATCATATTCGTAATCTCGCCGACGGCATCGACCGTCATCTCCTGAGTCAAGGAAACGGAGCTTCCGACAACCTGGGGCAAGATTTCGTGAACGGTCTCGAAATTAAAGCAAATGATCATGGTCGCTTCAAGGCGACTCTGCACCATCCCGATGACGCCGGAAACATCGCCCACCAACGACCCGACACCCTCGCCGATCTCGTAGTCGCCGGCCGTAACCTTGGCTTCAAACGTGTTTTGCATAGCGGTGGCCACCGCCGTTTTTATTTCCTTGGCCAAGCTCTCGTCGAGTCTAAGCGGCAAGATTTGATGTGACATGTTTCCCTCTCGTATCGACTGAAAAACTATATCCTTGCGGATTGATCGGCTTTTTGCCTTTTTCTTTTTATCCACTCGTGTATCTCGTACAGTTTTTTGCTGAGGTCGGCCGGCGAAACGGGCTTGATGATATAGGACGTGGCCCCGGCCTTGATCGCCTTCATGATGTTTTGCTGTTCGGATTCGGCCGTCAGCATGACGAACGCCGTGTCGCCGTACTCGGGTTTGGAACGGAAATAGTTCAAAACCTCGATGCCCGAGACCGTGGGCATGTTCCAGTCGAGGAACACGACATCATAGGCCTGTTTAGCCTCTGCGGCTTTTTGGATAAGGTCGATAGCCTCATTGCCGTCGGCCGCCGTTTGTATGTTGCTGATCTTCGCTTCTTGCAAGGTGTTACGCACGAATTGCCGAACCAGAAAATGGTCGTCGGCTATCAACACCTTGAGCTGTGCCAGTTGACTCACGCGCTTTCTCCCTCACAAGGATACGGAAACCTTTGAAAAATCAAAGGCATAATTCCCCTAAAGCCCTTTTTTATGGCACAAATACCTTGCCGTAAGGTTAAAGGAGGCGCAAAAGACGGCGTGAGCGGCTCTGGTCTACGCAAGACCGAGCAAGTTCTTTAACGAAGCGTAAACATTCGGCATGGAAGCCATGCCGTCGATGGTCTTGAGAACGCCTCTGTCTCTGTAATACGGCAGTATGGGCGTCGTTTGCTCGTTATAGGCTTTAAGGCGGTTTTTCATCGTTTCGGCGTTGTCGTCGGGGCGGCGGGTAAAGGACGTTCCCCCGCAGGAATCGCATACGCCGGACTTCTGAGGCACCTTGAACGCGTCGTGATACCCTTCCCCACATGACGAACAGGTGAAACGGCCCGCCACGCGTTCGACGAGCTTGTCC
>CAZYPX010000076.1:0-8771 GCA_964649675.1 uncultured Rhodospirillaceae bacterium
CAGAACGATGGGCGTTTCGTTATCGGCGTTGCGGAAGCCGCGTATGAGATCGAATATCTTCGGGATCGTGATGCCTGCCTTGAAGGCGCGGTCGTTCGCTACCTGTATCGCGGGGCCGTCGGCCATCGGGTCGCTGAACGGCATGCCGACTTCGATGATGTCGACTCCAGCCTTGGGCAATCCGGCGAAGATTTTCGCTGACGTTTCAAGATCAGGATCGCCCGCCGTGGTGAAGGAGACGAAGGCGGGCCGCTTCTCGGCCTTGAGCTTGGCAAATCTAGAGGCGATGCGGGTGGAGGGTAAATTGGTCATATCTTTACTCCCAGACGATCCGCCACGGTAAAGATGTCCTTGTCGCCGCGGCCAGAGACGTTAACGACCATCAGGTGATCTTTCGGCAGCGTAGGGGCGAGTTTTTTCACATAGGCGAGCGCGTGCGCGGGCTCGAGCGCGGGGATGATGCCCTCAAGCTTGCTGCATGCCTGAAACGCTTCGACGGCTTCGTCGTCCGTGACGGGGACGTAGGTCACGCGTCCCGTATCGGCGAGCCAGGAATGTTCAGGGCCGACGCCCGGATAATCGAGTCCCGCCGAGATGGAATGCGCTTCTTGAATCTGTCCGTCCGGCGTTTGCAGGTAATAGCTGCGGTTGCCGTGCAAAATGCCGGGCGAGCCGCCGGAAATCGCGGCCGCATGTTTGCCTGTCTTGATGCCAAGCCCTTCGGCCTCGACGCCGTACATTTTCACGCTCGGCTCGTCGAGGAAATCGTAAAACAGGCCCATCGCGTTCGATCCGCCGCCGATGCACGCGACGAGCGAGTCCGGCAGGCGGCCTTCGGCTTCCTGCATCTGCTCGCGTGTTTCGCGGCCTATGATGGCCTGAAAGTCGCGCACCATCATGGGGTAGGGGTGTGGGCCGGCCACCGAGCCGATGATGTAAAAGGTGTTATCGACGTTGGCGACCCAATCGCGCAGGGCTTCGTTCATCGCGTCTTTCAGCGATTTTGAACCCGTGGTGACGGGGCGCACTTCCGCGCCCAGCAACTTCATGCGGAACACGTTCGGCTTTTGCCGTTCGATGTCGAGTTCGCCCATGAAAACGGTGCAGGGCAGGTTGAACAACGCGGCGACGGTGGCGGTGGCCACGCCATGTTGGCCCGCGCCCGTTTCGGCGATGATGCGCGTTTTGCCCATGCGCTTGGCGAGCAAAATCTGGCCCATGCAATGGTTGATTTTGTGCGCGCCGGTGTGGTTCAGCTCCTCCCGCTTGAAATAGATTTTCGCGCCGCCGAGTTTTTCGGTCATGCGCTGCGCGAAAGTGAGGGGTGAGGGGCGGCCTACGTAGTATTTGAGGTAGTAATCAAGCTCTTGCTGGAAAGAAGGGTCGGCCTTGGCCTTGGCGTAGGCTTCTTCGACGCTCAGGACGAGCGGCATCAGCGTTTCGGCGACAAAGCGGCCGCCGTAAAGGCCATAATGGCCGGATTCGTCGGGGCCTGAGCGATAGGAATTGGGGGTATGTGAAGTTTTTTTCATGGAAGAAGAGCCTAGCAGAAAGCCGGTTCAAGTCAAAAACTGTCATTTGGCGGATGCTCCGCCTGTCAAAGCCCCGAGGTCAATTCGAGAAGCGCGCGTATTTTCGCGGCGTCTTTTCGGCCATAGGCATCTTCCACGCCTGATGAAAGATCGATAACCTGTGCCCCTGTACGTTTAACGGCCTCGGCCACGTTGTCGATGTTCAATCCGCCTGCCAGCATCCAAGGTTTGGCGAATGTTTTGCCTTTGAGAAGCGACCAGTCGAACGATTGGCCTGTGCCGCCAGTTGGCGCGTTGCCGATTTTCGTATCAAACAACAGCATATCGGCCACGGCTTCATAGGCCGGAACTTTCGCGAAGTCATCCTCGGCGGCGATATGGATGGCCTTCATCACTTTAAGGCCTGTGAGGTTGCGGATTTCAGCCATGCGTTCCGGCGTTTCGTGGCCATGGAGCTGTATGATTTTAAGGGGGACATGTTGAATGACGTTCACAATGTCGTCGTCGGTTGGATCAATAAATAAACCGACGGCTTGAATATGCGGCGGCAGTTTGCGGGCAAGCACGGAGGCTTGTTCCGGCGTTATAAGACGGCGCGAGTTTGCGATAAAAACAAACCCCGCAAAACCGGCGCCGCCGTCGATGGCGGCTTCAAGGGCGACAAAGTCTTTAATGCCGCAGATTTTGACAGCGACGCTCATGCCGCGAGTTCGGCCACGATGCGGCTGGCGGCTTCGCTTGGGTCTTGCGCGCCTGTGATGGGTCTTCCGATGACAAGATGTGTGGCGCCTGCCTTTATCGCTTCCTGCGGCGTCATCACGCGTTTTTGGTCATTGCTGTCGGCCCATTGTGGACGTATGCCGGGCACCATCAGGATGAAATCGGGTCCGCAAGCCTCGCGCAGCATGGAGATTTCCGTCGGCGCGCACACAATGCCGTCAAGTCCGCTGGATTTCGCCAAAAGGGCGAGCCGTTTGACTTGCCCGCTTACATCGGCGTCTTGTCCGACATCTTTCATGTCGTTCGCGTCTAGGCTGGTCAGCACCGTAACGCCCAAGAGTTTCGGACGGTTGCCAGTGGCTTTTGCCGCAGCATCGGCAGCCGCGCGCATCATGGCGGCCCCGCCGGACGTGTGGAGCGTGATGTAAGCGGGCGAAAGAGGTAGGAGCGATTGAACCGCACCTTTCACGGTGTTTGGGATGTCGTGAAGCTTAACGTCCAGAAAGACGGGCAGGCCAATATCGGAAAGCTGGCGATAACCGGTTGCGCCGGCAGCCATAAAAAACTCAAGCCCAAGCTTGATGCCGCCGATGCTGGCCTTGATGGACGAGGCCAAGGCGGTCGCGTGGGCCACATCGGGGGTGTCGATAGCGCAGAAAACGGGATTGTGGAGCGTCATCAGGGGCCAAACCACGGTAATTTGTTTTTGGGGGAGAAATCATGAACATCGGGAACGGGGGCGTCGCGTTCGCTCTGGCAGGCGTCGAATTTTTTCTGCAAAGCCGCGACTTCTTTGCGCAGACGGCGCGCTTCAAGGCGCGCAGGAATGGAGCCGAACCACGTCGTCAGGCTTCCGAGGAAAAAGCCGACGAAAAGGAGCGCGAAAACCAAAAGGGGGAGGGGCATCGTCGCGGCGGTATCGAACGGCCAGAACGTCAACGTGATCTCGGCGTTGTTCTTGACGGTAAAGGCCAAGACGACAAGCAGAATAAGAAGCGTAATAATCCACGATATCAAGCGCATCGTTTTGTGCCCTCACGTCTTCTTCGTTCGCTGTACTGTTTCCTCGAAAGGAAGCCAGATACGACTATACGCTTGTTTCTCAACGCGGAAAAGCCGGAATCCGCGCCCGTTTCCTCGAACTTAGGACGTGACAGCTCGCGGGGGCTGGGCTAGATTGTCGAGCATGATCGGACGTTCGCTTTTTATGATTGTCGGGCTTGTGGCGTTGACGGCGCTTTTTTCTTGGCCGCTGCGCGCCGAGACGAATTCTTCCTCTCCTTCCGCCGCCGGCAAGAACAGGGTGACGCAATTCGCGCGCGTCATTGACGATTTGCCCTTGATGCCCGGCCTTGCCCTGCAGGACGACAAAGACGTTCTTTTCACCTCAGGGGATTCGCGCATCGCCGAGACTGTCGCCACGGGATCCGTGAGGCTTGAGGATGTCTATAACTTCTACGGCCAAAGCCTTCCTCAGCTGGGATGGAAAATGATCGACGATCGCACTTATGAACGCGACGGCGAAACCTTGAGGATTGATGTCAGGGGGTCGGACGCGACGCGCACGGCTTATGTCCGCTTCACGGTCGGCCCTTCCGTCAAACGGCGCTGATCCCTTATTGCCCCGCAGCTAGCCCCGCCGAAAAAGGCGTCAGGAATTCGCCCATGCTCTCTTTGTCATAGGAAGGTCCGTAGGCAAGGAAGGACGGGTTGATGAAGTCTGGCTTGCCATAGGCCATCGGCTCTCCCTCCGCGTTCACCACGCCGCCACCCAAAGCCCTGAGCAACGCGTCGCCGGCGGCTATGTCCCATTCGCAGGTTTCGCCCGCGCGCGGGTACAGTTCATAGTTCCCTGACGCGAGAAGCCCGAATTTATACGCGCTGGAACAAGGCCGCCAGCTCGCGATTGCGCCATCGGCTTGCCATCGGTCGAGCCCGAGGTTCTTGGCGTCGTGACGGCTTGTCACGAGCCTCGGCGGACCGGATTTTTTCGGCGGCGAGGGGCTAAGGAAAGTTTGCGAGCAGCCTTTGACGTAAAGAACGCCGTTCGCGTCGCCATAAAAAAGCTCGTCGAGCGCAGGCGCGTAAATGATGCCGACGACGGGCGCTCCCTCCGCCAGAAGCGCGATATTGACCGTGAACTCATTGCCGTTCGCCACATAGTTGCGCGTTCCGTCCAAAGGATCGACAAGCCAGAATGGGGTTCCTGAGTCGAGGGGAGGGCGCCCCCCCTGCTCTTCGGCGACGACAGGGATGTCCGGCGTCAAAAGGCTCAAACTTTCCACTATGACGCGCTGGGAGTCGTGATCGGCGGCGGTGACGGGCGAACCGTCGTCTTTCCGCGACGTGTTTTCCGTCGCGTCGTCGCGATGCGCGAGGATGCGTTTGCCCGCCGCTCGCGCGGTTTTTTGAAGGGCGACGGCTTTCTCCTGTGTCCAAAAGGACGGCGGACGTGATGCGGCGATCATCTATCGGCCTTGCCGGTCAACGGCGCTTAGGTGAACGTCTGGTCTTCCGAACCGGCTTTCTTCTTCAACACGTCCGTGACGGCGTCGCTGAAGGCGTCGCCGGTTGTGGCCAGCTGATGAAGAATGTTCTCCAGCGTGTTCATAAGGTCGTCGCCTTGCAGCTTCAGCGCGACGCGCATGCGGTCGGTGCGTTGCTGCATTTCCTCGATCGATTTGCTCATGACCAAGACCTGGCTCTGGGCGTCGACGATTCCGGATTTCATGCCTTCGGCCTTTTCGCCGTACACTTTGTCGAGATCCTGCATGACGGAGCTTACGATCGCCGATCCCTCCTTGATCTGGTTCACATGCTTTTCGACCGCCGAGGAGACTTCGCCAAGACGCGCTGTCGTTTCGTCGGCGACGTCGGCGGTCAGAACGCGGTTGGTTTCCAGTTTCTCGGTGATTCCGCCCAGATGCGTCAAAGCCGTCTGCAAGCGGCCGACAAGGTCGTTTTCCTGACGCTTGATTCCGTCGCCGGCCAGCGACAGGCGGTCGAGCAGAACGTCCATCTGGTCGCCGAATCCGCCAAGAAGCTTAGCGACTTCCTCGGTGGCCGCGCGCATGCGCGCGGTGCGCTCGGTGATCTGGGCCGCCGACTCCTTGCCCGTATGCTCGAAGCGGTTGGAGATTTTGTCGATATCCGTAAGCGTTCCGGCCGTGGCTGTGCGCAGCGACGATCCGGTGCGTTCGAGCTGCGCCGTGATCTGCATAAGGCCGCGGTTGATGTCGTCGATCTGCATCTGCACGCCCGAACGGATGCGCTCAAGCTGTTCGCGGAAGCCTTGGCTGGCGCTGTTGAGCTTGCTTTCGGCGCCGTCGGCCATTTGCGTGAGTTGCGCGACCTGCTTGCCGAGGGTGTCGCCCGCTTGCGCCATGCGGTGGGTGGTCGAGGAGGCCATCGTTTCGATGGATTCGAACTCGCGCGCCAGCTTTTCGGTCGTTTGCAACGCGTTGGTGCGTACCTGAACCAGACGGTCGCTGGCCGCCATAAGCTGGGCGATCGATTGCGACGTGCTGTCGATCATGGCCTTTTGTTCCGAGGTAAGCGTAGTGGAGCTTCCCTTGATGGTGTTGACCTGATCCGTGAGCGCCTGATTGAACTTGCGCAGGGTTTGTTCGGCGTTGCCCGCCACGGAGTCGAGATTCCGCATTTCCTCCATCATCGCGTCGCGCGCCGAGCCCGTGACAGCGATAAAGCGGTCGGCGGTGTTGACCAGCGACGAGCCGATCTCTTTCGTCTCGCCCTGGAAGACCTTGCGCGCCGCTTCGAGCTGAAGGGTGCTGCGGTCGAGAACGGCAGGCAGCTGAACGGTCTCGTCGCGCACGAGGGCGGCGGCCTGCGTCAACGCCGATTCCGACATCGCCAGATTGGATCGTAGCGAGTCGCTCTGATCCATGAGCGATTTGCCGGCTTCGTTGATCTGCTGGACGGCCAGTTGCGAGATGATCGCGACCTGCTGCAGCTCGTTGTGCAGCGTCGTGCGGATTTCCGCGATGCGGGAACTCGCGCTTTCCAGAACGGCTTGCCCCTCTTTGTCGCTGTCGGACATCGTGCTGCGGAGCGCGGCCAGACGCGATGTGGCGTGCTCGGCCGTGTCGGCCAGGATTCGCGCCTGCTTTTCGGTCTGCTCGGCGGCCTCAAGAGCCGTCTTGAAATGCGTACGGATCTTGTCGCCCGCTTCCAGAACGCGGCCTTCGGCTTTTTCGGCAAGCTCGGTGATGTTTTTAGCGTGCTTGTCGAGGGCTTCGTCGGTGGTCTTGGCCAGCGTCGTGATCTGGAGAACCGATTTGTCCATGCTGTTGATGACGCTCGTGCTCTGGTTCTTGAGCTTCTCGCTGGTGGCGTCGAGCTGCGAAACGACGGTGTTCACATGCTCGATGACGCGCGAGGATTCGCTCTGCATGGATTCGCGCAGGTCGCGGGCCTGATCCTGCATGCCCGAGGTGATGGACAAAAGCCCCTTGGCCTGCTGTTCCGTCTGCTGGGCGTGGAGGGCGAGGGATCCCGCTTCTTCCGCGAAGGCCGAGGCGACGGCGCGCACGTTGGCGATCGCGCTTTGCGCCGTTTCGTCCATCGCGCCCATCTGCTTCGTGATCTGCTGGGCGGAATCGGTCAGACGCGCGACGTTGCGCTCGGCCGAGGCGGCCGTTTCGTCCTGCGCCATGGTCAGGCGGTTCAACAAGCCGTTCATCGTCTCGCGCTGCGTCTCGAACGCGGTGGAGAGGGCGCGCTGACGCTCGGTGATTTGCTGAACCGTGCTGGTCAGGGTGGCGGTTTGCTCGTTGATGAGAACGTGCACGCCGTTCAGCTTCGCGGAAGTCGAGGCGCTGATGTCGTGCAGTGCCGTGCTGCTCGTTCCGATCTTGTCGAGCATGGTGCCCAGCATGTCGCCGAGCCTTTCGCTTTCGCCCTGAACGGATTCGCGCACAAGCTTGGCCTGATCCTGCAACGCCGTGGCGCTGGCGCACAACAGGCGCGTAAGCTGTTCGGCCTGTTCGGCGTGGCGGCCGAGCGAACCGGCTTCCTCGATGAAGCCCGAGCTTGCGCTTTGAACGCTGGCAAGGGTGGTCTTCGCCTGGGAATCTATCGATTCCATCTGGCTTGTGATGACCTGCGCGCTTTCGTTGATGCGGATCGCGCTGCGCTCCGCGAGCGAAGACGTTTCGTCGTGGGCCAGAGTCAGGCGGTTCAAAAGCCCGTTGAGCACGTCGCGCTGGGAGTCAAGGGCGGTCGTCAGGCTGCGCTGGCGGTCGGTGATCTGCTGCATCGTGGCGCCGAGGCTGCCGGTTTGCTGTTCGACGATGTTCTGCAGGCTGGTGAGCGTGATTTCCGCCGTGGAGCTGAGATCGCGCAAATCCGTGTTGCCGGCGCTGAGCTTGCCCAAAAGCTGCCCAAAGATTTCGCTGGTGCGCTCGCCTTCCGCGTGAAGGGCTTCGCGCAGCTGCCGCGCCTGATCCTGCAGGGCCGACGTGACCGAAAGGATGGTGCGGGCCTGCTGCTCGGCCTGTTGCGCGTGCTGCAGCATCATCGTGGCCTGATCGTTGAATCCGGCGCCCGTCGTGCGCACGTTGGCCAAGGCCGTCTGCGACTGGTCGCTGAGCGCGCCGATCTGGCGGTGGATCTGCTGCAGGGAGTCGCCAAGGCGCGCTATGGTGCGCTCCGCGACTTCCGAAGCCTGGCCATGCGCGCCGGAAAGCTTCTCGAACAGATCGAGGAGCTGCGTGCGCTGGTTTTCGTTGGCGGCCGTCATTGTGCGGTGCTGCTCGGTAAGCTGTTCGCTCACGATGTTGAGCGAGGCGACCTGCTGGGCGATACCCGCGCCGAGGGCGTTCAACGTCGTTTCGGCCTTGCCCGCGATGTCGAGCAGTTCGTTGCTGCTCGTCTCAAGGCTTCCCGATGCCGTTTTTGTCATTTCGTTAAAACGCGTCGCGGCCGAATCCACGCCTTGCGCGGCGAGGGAGACGGACTGCTGCATCTTCAGGCTCGCGCCGTCGAGTTGCCCAACGGCTTCGTTGAGGCTGGCGACCAGACGCTGGTTGTGATTCTCCATGGCCGCGCGTATCTGCGTCGACTGTTCGGAGAAGGATGCGGTGGCCGCGTTGAGGCCGCGCACGCTTTGCTCGATCTGGTGCGTGGTGTCTAGGATTTTGCTGGCCTGTTCGCCGAACACGGATCCGGCCTTCTGGACGGCGAGCGCCGCGTGCTGCGAGGCTTCGTTCAGCGTGTTGTTCTGGCGCAGGAAGGCGTTGTTGGCTTCCTCGATGCGCGTGACGACCTGCTGTGCGCCCTGAGCGGTGGTTTCCTGCGTGACCGTGAACTTCTCGTTCAACGCGCTGAGCTGCTGAAGCGTCTTGCCGCTTGACGCCACGATGCCGGAGGCCAGCGCCTCGAGCTGCGACGTGCCGCCGCCGATAAGGGTCAGTTGCTGGGTGATGGATGTGTTGAGTTCGGAGACTTTGTCCAGCGCTTCGGCCGCCTTGCGGATGGCGGTGAAATCGGCAATATCGC
>CAZYPX010000077.1:0-8754 GCA_964649675.1 uncultured Rhodospirillaceae bacterium
AGGTCGAGGCGACTTCGCCTGCGCTCGAACTTCCTGTCGCTGACGCGGATTCTTCCGAAGCCTGAATCGCGCCTGCGTTGCTGGCGCCGTCGTCAAGCCGCGCGTCGATGGCTTGCGCCGCGCCAGAAGGCAGTTTGTTCAGGCACAGAACCGTCGTCGTAAAAGCGCCGGCGAACGCGCCGTTCTGGAAACCGAAAAGCCCGCTGAACGGATTGGGAGGCTGCACCGCCGTGCTGTTGTTCGTGACCTGATTTTTTACGAGGCCCGCGGCCCGCAGATGCGCCCATACCAAACGGCTTTCTCCTGCGGGAGGCGTCGTTTGCGTCGCGTCGAACGAGTTGCTCGTGCCCAGAACCCCGTCGCCGTTGCCGTTGCCGGGAAGGTTCGCGTTAGGGAAGCGCACCGTGGCGCTCGGATCGTCGCCCGGCAGAGCGCCGTAGTTTTGAGCGTACGTCTGGAATTGGGCTTGATAGGCTTGAATGGCGTTGACGCCGTTCGTGATACGCGCGTTCTGGATGATCTGCTGACCGGTCAGGACGCCGCCGATAATAAGCCCGATGATGACCAGAACAATCGAAAGTTCGACCAGCGTGAAGCCGTAGCGGTGTTTTGTTGATGGCAGGCGCATGAAAAGCTCCGTCGTCAGAGGATGGGAACAGGCAACGTCCGCGGGTCGCGGTTGTAGAGCAGGTAGAGATCGGCGTCGGCTGGGTCTGGCGGCGGGGCGTCGAGAACCGTTGCCCGCAAAAGAATGACAAGCTCACTGGTGGTGGCGTTGTTGTCGCGCGATTTCATCAGATTGCCAATAATCGGTATGACGTCGAACGGCGGAACGCCTTTATCCTCGTTCGTCGAACTGTCCTGCATCAATCCGCCCATGACAGCGACTTCGCCGCTGTTGATCTGCACGATGGAGTCCATCTCGCGCACCGCCAGAACGGGAAATTGCGACTGTACAGGGTTGCTGACGCCTGCTTGCGCCGCGTTCAGACCGATAGAAGGATCCTTTACCTGATTGACGATCCTCGAAATCGTGGGGCGCAAGTTCATCGTGACGCGCTTGCGCTCCGGATCTATGGAAGGCTGTACGGTCATGACAAGACCGACCGGCACTGTGCGCGGCGTGCTGGAAAAAACAGGCGTGCCGGACACGGGCACGCCAGTGGTGCTGACGACGGTCGGAAACTGGGCCGACGTCACGAAATAGACCTCGTTCCGCGCGACTTTAAGAACGGCGGTCTGGTTGTTAAGAACGGTCAGGCGCGGAGACGACAGCACGCGCGTCGTGCCGAAGGTCCGGACAAGGTTCAGGATGCCGTTGAAATCGCTGTTTTTGAGCGAAGCCGTAAAAACGCCGTCGGCCGCGGTTGTGGCTGTGGTGAACGGCGCTCCTGCGCCCGTCGTGCCGAAACGCGCTGCGGCGTTAGCGCCCTTGTCGAACAACGTGCGCCAGTTGATGCCGCTCTGGAACGCGTCGTTCAGTTCGACTTCGACGATACGCGCCTCGATAAGAACCTGCGCCGAGGCTTTGCGCTGAAGCTTGGCCAAATACGTTTCCACGGCTTGCTGCTGTTGCCCGTTGCCGAACACGGTGACGAGTCCAGCCTGACGATCGATGCTGAAAGCCGCTTTCGGCTGGTCTTTGGCCGATGGGTCGGCAAAATCATTTTTCAAAAGTGGGCGTGAGCGTCCCGAGGCCGAAAGAACCTGTTCCAGCGATTTTTCCAGCTCGCTCCAGAAATCGGCGGTGGACGAGCTCGCGATCTTGGCGATGGAGTTGTTGTCGTTCGTTCCGCCGCCCGCGCGCGCGTTTGTGCCGCCGCCGATATCGACGTCGAAAACGTTCGTGGCGATGGTCACTTCGCTGGTCGCGCGGCGCGAAAGGCTCAAATAATCGACGGCGTAAGTATGCTGGTAAGGCTCGTCCAGCTCCACGCGCAGGAAATGCCCGTCCGTATTGTACCTAAGGCCCGCCAACGCGCAGATGCGCCTGATTACGTCGGGAAGCGGCTGCTTGTGCGCGCTGAAGATAATCCCACCCTTTATGCGCGGGTCGAGCTCGAGGTTAAGCTTGCCCTCGCGTCCAAGCTCGATCAATACGTCCCGCACCGGCACATTTTCCGTGACGTTGACGCTGACGCGAATGGGGGGAAGGCCGTGACCGGTCGGCGCCAGAAGCGTTGGCGCGGCAGGCTCTTCAGGAACAGGCGCAGGGAGAGCCGTTTTATCTTCGTCGTCAAGGTCCGGAAACGCAGAATCTTCATAATCCGGAATCCCTCCGCGATCGCGGAGCGCCAGATAGTCCGCCCGCGACAGGCTTCCCGCAGGGTCAATCACGTCGCGCGGAAACAGGGATGAACAACCGTTGAGGGCAAAGGCCAAGAAAACGGTAAGAGAAAGACGGGCCAAAAGCGTTCGCACGTAAATAAACCGTTAATACGTTGTATACTAGCGCATGAACTTGGCGGCTTTTCAAAACCCTGTCAAAGAAAAGGCCAAAACGATTCTTGTGGATAAAGCCGAAAGCTGTGGATATTTTTTCAAAAAAGTCGCTCGGGCTTTGCGCGCGCTAGATTATTCGTCCTGAAGCGGCCATTTCCTCCAGAAGCTTCTCCCATCCAACAAGGAAAGCGGGCGTGTCGAACAGCGGAAGCGAAAGGCGCTTTTCCACAAGCGATGCGCGTAACGCTTGGCGTGTCCCATGATCGCCGATAAGGGCGAGAATTTTAGCGCGGTAAGCCTCTTCGTTTGCGCAGACAAGATCGGCCAGCCCTGCGGCATGGAGGAGGGAAGCCGCCACTCGCGCCACAAAACTTTCTCCCGTCAAAGTGATGACAGGGGTGGCGGTCCAAAGAGCGTCGCTCGTCGTCGTATGGCCTCCGACGGGATATGTGTCGAGGGCAAGATCCACGTGGGCATAGCGTGCCAGATGCCGGTCAAGCGGCAACGCCGGAGCAAAGACAAGGCGCGCGCCGTCAACGCCAAGGCTGCTCGCCGCCATGCGGAGGTTTTGCGCGGCATGGGGATTGGACTCGTAAAGCCATAAAAGCGTATTTGGCGCTTCGCGCAGTATGCCGCACCAAAGGGCGAACATTTCCGGCGTAATTTTATAGGTCTGGTTGAAGCTCGCAAGAATAACGCCGTCCTCCGGCAAGCCGTAAGCTGCGCGCGGTTGGGTCGTGGCGACCGGCCGCTGCCGATCGTTGATCTGGTAACAGCCTTGCGTCCGCGCGACGCGTTCCGTGAAATGTCTTGCGTGATCCTCGGGGATTGTGAGCGGATCGCCCACGAAAAAGTCGATAAAATCTGTTCCCAAGGTGCCCGGATACCCGAGCCAATGAACCTGAACCCGCGCGGGCTTGTAGGCAAGGATGTCGAGGCGCGACCCGCGCGTATGTCCTTTGAGATCGATCAGCACGTCAATTTCGTCGTGCCGGATGCGCTCTGCGGCTTGATGCGCCGTAAGATCGCGAATATCGGTGAACCGCTCCGCCGAGTCTATAAGACGCCTCCGCATGGCCGAGCCATCGTCCACGCCGTAGCTATAGGCGAAAACTTCAAAGCGTTTCCTGTCGTGAATCTCGAACAGCTCGGCCATCAGGTAAGATGTTGCATGGGCGTGAAAGTCCGAAGATACATAGCCAACGCGCAAGCGTTCATGATCGCGCCATGTTGGTTTGGGAAACGGCTTTAATCCCTTGAATCTTTTCTGTGCATAGGCGATAGCCGCTTTTCTCTGGAGTTCGGGGTCATCGGCCAGTACCATGACGGCCTGTGGCGGCAGGCCGTCGATGGCTTGAGGCGCGTCGTCCCAGGCGCAGATATGACGCTTCAACAAAATCCTTTGGGCGCGCGCTTCATGGTTATTTGGGGCAAGGCTTAACGTTTTTTCCCAATATTTAAGCGCCAAAGGCAGGTCGCCTGCGGATTGGTGAAAGCGCGCGAAGGCTTCCCACGCGGGCGGAAAATCCGGTCGCGTCGCGCAAAACTCATGCATGAGACTTATGGCATCGTCGCGTTTTTCCATCGCGAAGAGCAATGAGGCCAGATTGAATTGGGCTTCCGGCCAGCCTGGATTCGCGTCGAGCGCGCGGCGGTACAAAACAAGGGCGCGTTCCTTCTCGCCGCGCGTCTCGGCGATCCGTGCTGCAAGATGAAGCAGGTTCGGGTCCTTGGGCGCGACGCGCAAGGCGGTGGCGACGGCCTTTGCGGCAGCGTCATAATCATGCGCGTGGAATAACGACAGGATACGCTGAAATTTTTCGCGCGAAATGGGCATGGATGTGCGCTTCCTTATGAAGACGCGTACATTAAGGCATTGTGCGCGCTTTCCTTCAAGGCGGGCTTTCAGTCCTTGGCGTTTTTCGTGACGGTAGGGCATTCGTCATCGACATGGCGAGCGCGGCCCAATAGGGCAGGGTCTGGACGAAAAGCATGCCTGACCACAACACGGCCTTTTGGTTTGACGTCTCGAACACGTGAAGAATGAGGGATGCGGATAACAAAAGCGCGACAAGCAAAGCCGTTTCTTCGCGCGCCATCAGGAATCCCTGCATGGCTGCGGGTTTGTCTTCGCATTTCGGGGTGCGGAAGAAAGGCTTGCCCGATGTGAACAGGCCCTGCCAGACGGCCCGTCCGACGGCATGGGTCAGCGACATGCCGGCGACCGCCGCGCCGAGGCGGTCGCGCCAACCGCATTTCACCCGCGCCTGATAAAGCCACAAGCCCGCGATGATCTTGAACGCGAATACACTTAGCGTCGGAACAAGGAAGACCGTGGGGGGAAACTCGACCCATTTCAGAAGAAGAAGGATCGACCAAAGAACGGCGGCCAGAACGAAGACCATATGCGCCGCGTCCGCGAACCAGGGCAGCCAGCCGGAAACGAAGTGATAACGCTGTCCGCGCGTGAGCTTAACGTCCGGAGCGCTGCCTTCGCTCAGGGCGCGCCAGTGACGCTTGAGAATCTGGACAGCGCCGTAGGCCCAGCGGAATCGTTGTGTCTTGTAGCCGCTGAAGCTGTCGGGAATAAGACCGCGCCCCAGCGAATGCTCAAGATAGACGGCCTCGAGGCCGCTTTCGAAAAGACGAAGCCCCAATTCGGCGTCCTCGCAAATGCACCATTCAGCCCATCCGTTCACGCCCTGCAGGGCTTTTTTCCGGATAAGCGTCATCGTGCCGTGCTGGATGATGGCGTTGCGTTCGTTGCGTTGAACCATGCCGATGTGGAAGAATCCGGCGTATTCCCAATAACACATCCGCTTAAACCCGCTTTCGAGGCCGTCGCGGTAATCCTGCGGGGCTTGCACGAAGGCGACCTCCGGTTTCTGGAAATAGGGCACGGTGACGTGAAGCCAGTCGTGCGACACGACATAGTCGCTGTCGATTACGCCTACGATTTCCGCGTCTTTGGCCGTTTGCGTCAGCGCGAAGTTGAGCGCCCCTGCCTTGAATCCCGGCCACGTTGGCAGATGAAAAAAACGAAAGCGCGGGCCAAGGACGGCGCAATGCTCTTCCAACGGTTTCCAAACGGCCTCATCCTTGGTGTTGTTGTCGACGACAAGAACCTCGAAATTCGGGTAGTCGAGCGCGGCGAGCGCATCGAGGGTCTGCTTGACCATGTGCGGCGGCTCGTTGTAGCAGGGCACATGGATCGAGATCTTGGGAGGATTGTCGGGCAACGCGCCGTATAAGGGGGCGAAGGCGCGCCGGCGGTTGGCCCATATCACCTCGGTAAGTTCCAGCCCGTCCACCATAAGCAGAGCCAAAAGCACGATCTGGAATCCGATAAGAACGACCCACGCGACGGTGCTTGACGTGATGATGTTCTCAGCCATGGCGGCTATGACGGCCCAGAGCAACAGCGAAAAGACAGCTTGAATAAGCGCCGCATAGAAAACGTGTCCCGCAAAACGGAGATCACGCCGCCGCCGCACGAACCATTGTATCGGGAAAACGCCGAGAAACGTGGCGATCAGGGCTCCCCAATACCAGCGGGCGGATTCCCGCACGATGCCGCTCATGGCGAACTTGGGTTTGCGGTCAGCGCTCCATAATCCCCAGTGCGCGCCTACGGTGCCTTCGATGCGCCGCTTCCATGGCGCGTCGATGGCTTCGACGATCGAGTAGTCCATGCGTTCTTCACTGGCAAGGCTCAGGAACTCGCGGATAAAGCGCGCTTCGTTGATCAGGGATGGCTCGGCGCCTTTGACCCATTGGCCTTCGCTTGGCCACCCCACCTCGCCGATGAAGATGTGCTTGTCGGGAAAGGCGGCTTTGAGCTGCTGGTACCGATACAGGATATAGCCCACGGCGCCGTCGATCGGTATGCCTTCCCAGTAGGGCAGGATGTGGACCGCGATGAAATCGACGGCTTGGGCCAGCTCGGGATGCTTGAGCCATATATGCCATGGCTCGGCCGTGGAAACGGGCACGTCGATCTGGCGTTTGACGCGCTCGATCAGCGCGACCAGCTCGTCCGGTTTTACGTCCTCGCGCAAAAGGCTTTCGTTGCCGACGATGGCGCGCTTTACGTTGGTGTTGGCCAGAGCGACGTCGATCAGCTTGGCGATTTCCTCTTTGTTCGCCTGTTGATCGCGGCCTATCCATCCGCCGGCGATGATGTCGATTTTGTTTTTCGCGGCGATGGTCACGATGCGGTCAAGGCCGTCGCTGACTCCGTAAAGCCTGAGGTTGCGTGTGTGATCGGCCAAAAGGGCCATATCGCGCTCTATCTCTTCGTCCGAAAAACGGTTCCCTGAACCTGCCTGCCATCCGCTGTACGACATGCTGTAGATGAGGCCTCCCCACACGCCTTGGTTGGCGCCTCGGTTGAGGAGCGCCCAAAAAGCCATATTGACTGCGGCGACGATGGCGATGACAAGAGCTGTGCGTGATATTTGGCGCATGGGGGCGAGAAGATATCCAGAAACCGGCCGTCCGGTTTTCAGAGAGATAGTCCAAAACTGGCTGCAGTACGAAGGAATTTTCCTGATATGGCCGACACAGCCTTAAACCTTTTTACGAGATTCCCATTTGTTTGTTCTTGTCGGTTATGGAATCGATCAGCGCGTCGAACCCTCTTTGCCGGATAATGGAGCTGAACTCTGACCGGCGCATGGCCAATTGGCTGATCGACGCGTCGAGGTAAACGTCCACAATTCGCAAGACGCTCTTTTCGTCGGGCCTCACGAGGTAATTCAAGGTGACCGTTTCTCCGTCTCCCGTGACAAGCCTTGTTTCGACGATCGTGCCGCCGCCGGTCGCCGGTTTTTCGCCTAAGACCTCGAACCGCTCGCCGCCGAATTTCTTGAATTGGCTTGCGTAATTCGCGACGCTGAACGCCGAAAAGGCCTCGACAAGGTTCTTTTGCGATTCAGGCGAAGCCGCCTGCCATGCGGGACCTGCGGACAGGCGCGCCATGAGCGAAAGATTGAACGCTTGCTTCACGGCGGGATCAAGTTTGGCGAAACGTCCCGCAAAGCCAAGACTCTCGCCCTGTTTCATCGTGTCGAGAAGGGCATCGTAAAAAACGCGCACGACAGTGGATGGGCTCGCGTTATGCGTCTCGGCCCGCAAGAGTCCCGGGGAAGATGTCAGCGCAAAGACAAAAGCAAAGATTGCTGAAGATATAAGGCGCTTCATGTGTTTTCACCCTGCGATGGCTCCAAAGGCGTGGAGCTTGGTTAACCTGTTGCTTTGGCTCCCCGGATGGAAAGCCGGAGAGCCTGTCAGCTTTAAACGAAACTAAAGGCGAAATTCGGCAGAATTATGCTCGTGCCACGGCAAGAGCTGCCTCTTCCTTGCCCAAGGCTTCCAAAGCCTTGGCGACGATATGGCGGGCGTTGAGTTCGGCGGTTTCGTACTGTTTGTACGGGGTGTCCTGCTCCTGATACCGGTCGGGTAAAGTCATGGCGCGGATCTTGAGGCCGTGGTCCATGAAGCCAAGGTTGGCCAAATGGTGCAGCACAAAGCTTCCGAAGCCGCCGATGGAGCCTTCCTCGATGGTGAGGATAACCTCGTGGTTGCGCGCAAGGCGCGTTATCAGATCCATGTCGAGAGGCTTTGCAAACCGCATATCCGCAATCGTCGTGCTGAGGCCGCGCGCGTCGAGTTCCGCAGCGGCTTTGCGGCATTCCTCCATACGTGTGCCGAGATTCAGAATCGCGATTTTTCCGCCTTCCTTGACGACGAGGCCTTTACCGACAGGAAGAACCTCGCCGCGCTTGGGAATGGTCACGCCGATGCCTTCGCCGCGCGGGTAACGCACGGCCGACGTGCGATCGTCGATGGCCGCCGCCGTGGCGACCATATGGGTCAATTCCGCTTCGTCGGAAGGGGCCATGACAACGATATCCGGCAAACAGCCGAGGAAGGCGACATCGAACGATCCTGCGTGAGTCGCTCCGTCGGCGCCGACAAGTCCGGCGCGGTCCATCATAAGACGCACAGGCAGTCTTTGCAGAACCGCGTCGTGCATGACCTGATCATAGGCGCGTTGCATAAAGGACGAATAAATGGCGCAGAATGGCTTGAATCCTTCGCAGGCGAGGCCGGCGGAGAAGGTCACGGCGTGCTGTTCGGCGATGCCGACGTCGAAGAAGCGGTCGGGAAATTTTCTGGCGAACTGATCCAGTCCCGTGCCTGCGGGCATGGCGGCCGTAATGGCCAGAATTTTTTCGTCGTGTTCGGCTTCGGCGACCAACGCGTCCGAAAAGACCTTGGTGTACGAAGGCGCCGATGTGGCCGGTTTGT
>CAZYPX010000078.1:0-8747 GCA_964649675.1 uncultured Rhodospirillaceae bacterium
GGTATTATGTTTGCCTCCGCGCCTTGAGAGAGGGGAGCGAGGCTTGCAGCATCCGCTCAATCCCCGCCGGAGAGTTGGAGCTTGCCGTCATGTTCCAAATCCAACAGGCTTTCTCGGCGCCGGAGCTGATCGCAGCTATCGGCAGGCATATGAAAATCAGGGACGAGAAAATGGCCGCCCTCGGCGCATCCGAGCGCGAGGACATTGTTCGTGAAAAGCTGCAAGACTTTGACGTCCTATGGAATCAGCTTTTCTTTCAGGAACAGCAGAAATTCTTGGCCGAGCTGATCGACCGCATCGAAGTTGGGCTGGACGGCGTCAAACTTCATCTTAAGAAAAACGGACTGACCCAGTGGATTGCAGGAGAACGTGATGGAAGCCGAGACGATTGTTATTCATCTGCCGCTTAAACCCAACCGTCTGTCAGGCCGAAAATACCTTGTTGGCCCGGGCGGGGAAACGGTTCCGGCCAAGCAGCCGGAGCCTGCGCAAACGACCATGCAGCGCGCCATCGTCCGCGCCTTCCTCTGGCGGCAGAAGATCGAGAAAGGGGAATGCGAAGGGATCGCGGATCTGGCGCGTAAAAACAAGCTGACGGACACTTTCATTCTTCGGCAACTGAGCCTGACCTGTCTAGCCCCGAAGCTCATCGCTGAAATTCTGTCCAACACCCAGCCGCGCTACTTGACTCTCCAGCGCCTTTACGACCTGCCGGGACTGCTCTGGGAAGACCAGACGAAAATGGCCGTTTGAGCCTCATGCGCAGACCACATACCGATTTTGCGCAATTCGGGCTAACCCTTTGACGTTATAGCAACTGAACTAAAGACGTTTGGTTCAGTTGCGCAGAGAGAAAAGGCCGAGAGAGAGCCGAAAAACGTTGTTTTCAGAGATAAGGGCAGCACCGTTAGTTCGGTTGTAAATAGCAAAAACGGTCAAATTACTGGCCTTTTTGCGCGGCAATCAAAAAGTGGAGAATCCGGTTTCGTGACGTTAAATGGCGGAGGGGATGAGATTCGAACTCACGATACGGCTCAACACCGTATAACCGCTTTCCAGGCGATCGCCTTCAACCACTCGGCCACCCCTCCGCATTTAGCAATGTCTCAACCGAGAAAGCCTCGTGGTCGAAGCTTTATTTTGCGCCCTACAGGCGCGGGGCACTCGGCCACCCCTCCGCATTTAGCAATGTCTCAACCGAGAAAGCCTCGTGGTCGAAGCTCAGGTTTCGCTCGCTACGCGAGCGGGGCATCCGCCTTCGCTCTTTGAGCTTCGGCAGACAGGCTCGGCCACCCCTGTCGATCCCCTTCCGCCGCTAGCCGTCCGGTTTCGACCCCATTCCATTAGCCTTTCTTGAGAGCCTTGGAAACCCCGTTTTTTGCGGTGTGAACGGGTATTTTTCCCCAAAAAAGGCAAGAATCGCTTTGTCCTGCCTGTCGTCCTGCATCCAACGAAGATGTTGACGTGCGGCCCCATTACGTTCAGGAATTCCGGATGACCCACGCAGAAGAACTCAGGAAAAAAGAAAGATTCGCGTTCGGCGCGAACTGGGCGCGTTTTCTCGCCAATCTTGACACGGTGCGGATTGCCAAGGCCAAACAGTCGCTGCGCGACATGCTCGGCACGGACGATTTAACCGGCAAGCGTTTTCTCGACATCGGCTCGGGCAGCGGCTTGTTTAGCCTCGCCGCGCGCGGGCTTGGCGCGGAGGTTCATTCGTTCGATTACGATCCGGAATCCGTCGCTTGTACCGCCGAGTTAAAGCGCCGCCATTTTCCGGACGATCCGAAATGGAAGGTGGAGGAGGGGTCAGCGCTGAACGCCGATTATCTCAAAGGTCTTGGAACGTTCGACATCGTCTATTCGTGGGGCGTGCTGCACCACACGGGCGAGATGTGGCGTGCGTTGGGGAACGTCGCGCCGCTCGTGGCAAAGGGCGGGCAACTGTTCATCGCAATCTACAACGATCAGGGCTGCGCGAGCCGGATGTGGCTTGCTGTTAAACGTCTTTATAACGCGATGCCGGCGGGGTTTAAATGGCTTGTGCTCTGGCCTGCGTTCGCGCGTCTGTGGGCGCCGACTTTCGTGCGCGATCTGCTCACTTCCGGCAACCCTTTCCGGTCATGGCGCGCGTACGGCAAGGAACGCGGCATGGGCGCGTGGCGCGATGTCGTCGATTGGGTGGGAGGCTATCCGTTTGAAGTTGCCAAGCCCGAGACGATTTTAGATTTTTACCGCGCGCGCGGGTTCGAACTTCGGCGTATGACGACCTGCGGCGGCGGCCTCGGCTGCAATGAGTTTGTGTTTGAGAAAACGCTCTAAGCCCTCTCCCCTTGCGGGAGAGGGGGCAAAAACCTAGACTTACTTGCGCCGCTGGTTTGACATGTAATCAAGGGCGCAAGAAAGCGTTGGTTTTTGCAGATGAGGGGTCGCTTTTTTTATGAAAAAGTTGTTTGCATCGCATGAAACCCGTTCTGCGGAAAAAGACCTCGTCCTCTCCGCCGTCGTGCCGTGTTACAACGAAGCCGAAGGGTTGCGCGAGTTGTGGCGGCGTTTGTCCGCCGTTTGCCGCAGCGCGGCGGGCGATTCTTATGAAATCATCTTGGTGAACGACGGCTCGACGGATTCCACATGGGCCAGGATGAACCTGTTGGCCGAAGAGGACAGCCATATTGTCGCCGTCAGCTTGTCGCGCAACCACGGGCATCAACTGGCGCTCAGCGCGGGGCTGACCGTGGCCTGCGGCGACCATGTGTTCGTCATCGACGCCGATCTGCAAGACCCGCCTGAATTGCTGGGCAAGATGCTCGACCTGATGAATCAGGGGGCGGATGTCGTTTACGGCCAGCGCACGCAACGCAACGGCGAAACGTGGTTCAAGCGTACAACAGCAAAGCTTTTCTACCGCATTCTGGGTAAACTGGGCGAGATTTCCATTCCGGCGGATACGGGCGATTTCCGCCTGATGAGCCGCCGCGCGGTCGACATTCTGAACAACATGCCTGAGCGCAGCCGCTACATCCGTGGCATGGTGAGCTGGATTGGTTTGCGGCAAGTCGCGTTGCCGTATGAACGCCAACCGCGCTTTGCGGGCAAAACACATTATCCGTTGGGCAAAATGGTGCGTTTCGCCATCGACGCCGTGACGGGCTTTTCTGTCGTGCCGTTGCGCATGGCGTCTTACTTGGGCGCGGCCATCGGCATCGCGGGGCTGTTATTGCTGTTCTATGTTTTCTTCGCGTGGATGATAGGCGAAACCATCCAAGGCTGGACGTCGTTGATGGTCGTCGTGCTCGTCATCGGCGGCGTGCAACTCATCAGCCTCGGCGTGTTCGGCGAATACCTTGGCCGCATGTATATCGAATCCAAACACCGCCCGCTGTTCATCATCGACAAGATCGTGAACCATGAAAAGGTCGGGCCGAGGGTTCAGGGCGCTGAATAATCCAACCCCAGATCCAGAACAGGCGCGCTGTGGGTGATCCAGCCGGATGAAATGACGTCCACGCCTGTGGCCGCTATCGCGCCGATGTTGGAGGGTGTGACGTTGCCCGAGGCTTCCGTCGTGAACTTGCCGTTCACCACTTTCACGGCTTGCGCAAGCATCGCCGCGTCCATGTTGTCCAAAAGCACGGCGTCGATGGGCAGGCCCAAAGCCTCGTGCAACTGATCGAGCGTATCCACTTCAAGTTCGATTTTCACCAGATGTCCGGCGGCGGCGCGAGCCTTTTTAACGGCGGCGCGAATGCTGCCGACGGCGGCGATATGGTTGTCCTTGATCAAAATCGCGTCGTCCAGACCCATGCGATGATTCATGCCGCCGCCTGCGCGCACGGCGTATTTTTCGAGCGCGCGCAGGCCCGGCGTCGTCTTGCGTGTGCAGGCGATGCGCGCTTTGTGGGGCTTCACCGCGTCCACCAATGACCGCGTCGCTGTGGCGATGCCGCTCAAATGCCCCAAAAAGTTCAGCGCGACGCGCTCGCCCGTTAAAATCGCGCGCATCGGTCCTTCGACGGCGGCCAAAGTCTCGCCCGCCTGCACAGTATCGCCGTCGTATTTCTTTGCCGTAAACTGCACGCCGCTGTCCAACAATTGAAACGCCAAGCGCGCGCATTCCATTCCCGCGATCACGCCTTCTTTTCTCGCGACGATGTGCGCTTTCCCTTTTTGCGCGGCAGGGATAATGGCGTCGGTCGTTATGTCGCCTGCGCGGCCAAGGTCTTCCGCCAGAGCAAGCCGTACCAACGGATCGAGCATTTCAGTGGGAAGAGGGGAGAGAGGCATGGGTTACCTGTCGATTAGGATACGCCGTCATTCCGGCGGACACGTCGCCGGAATGACGCAAAAGCGTTGCGTCTTGTGCCGGAAAATCCGTCCGGCAATGCGCGCCGCGGCTTTCCTCGCGGTGAAGCGCGGCAGCGGTGATCATCAACGCTACAAGCGCCATGCCCGAATGCGCGGCGAGCGGTGTGAGTTGCGCGACCGCTTTGTCCAAGCCATCTTTGTCCCTCAACACGCCGACGTATTTTTCCATAATGGCGCGGATGGTTCCAGACGTGTCATTCCCGCGAAAGCGGGGATCCAGTTGCGCGCGGCCGAAAGCCGTTAAAGAATCTAACCGCCATTCAGAGTCATGGCCGTTCGTGGATTCATTCGGCGCGTGGACATGCGCCGCCGGATTCCCGTTTGCGCGGGAAGGGCATTTTTCTATTCCATCCGCAACCCTCAACCCGAACACCACCGCTTCGAGGAGCGAGTTGCTGGCGAGGCGGTTCGCGCCGTGCAATCCCGTGGCTGCGACTTCACCGCAAGCCCACAGGCCGTTCACGCTCGTTTGCCCCTGCCCGTCCGTCGCCACGCCGCCCATGTGATAGTGCGCGGCCGGACGTGCGGGGACAGGCTGGCGCGTCGGGTCAACCCCCGCGTCCATGCACAATTTGTAAATCGTCGGAAAACGTTGCGCAAAATCGGGGATCATCCGCGCGTCCAAAAACACGCGCCGCCCCTGCTGCAACTGTGCCCAGATCGCGCGCGCCACGATGTCGCGCGGCGCGAGTTCGTCGTGCTTTGAGCTGTTCATGAAACGCTCGCCGCGGTCGTTGATCAACACAGCGCCTTCGCCGCGCAACGATTCGCTGGCCAGCGGCATCGGGTCGAGGCCAACATCGATGCCTGTAGGATGAAACTGCACAAACTCAAGATCGCGCAACGCCGCGCCCGCGCGCGCCGCCAGCAAAAGGCCCTGTCCCCACGAACCATGCGGATTGGTTGTGTGCGGCCACAACGCGCCGATGCCACCCGTCGCCAGCACGACATGATCCGTCGCGATATGCTCCGTCGTGGCGCCGCGCGTGAAAGTCACGCCCGTTATGCCGTGCGTTCCGGTCGTAATCGCCGTGGCCATAGCGCCGTCGATCACAGTGATCGAGGGAGTTTTCAAAGCGCGCGCTGCCAAGGCCTTCGTTACGGCCGCCCCCGTGCCGTCGCCGTCGGCATGAACGACGCGGCGGCGGCTGTGCCCGCCTTCAAGGTGCCGGTCGATGGCGCCGGAGGCGTTCTTGTCGAACGCCACGCCCCAATCGATCAATTGCTTGATGGCCGAAGGCGCGGCTTGCGTCACCATGCGCACGATGGCCGGATCGCACAGCCCCGCGCCTGCCGCTATCGTATCCTGCGCGTGAAGTTCGGGCTTATCGTCCGGCCCCATGGCGGCGGCGATGCCGCCTTGCGCTAAAACGCTGCTGCTTTCCTGCTCGATCAACGCGCGCGTCAGCACGATCGCGGGTCGCGGCGCCATCGCCAAAGCCACGGTCAACCCGGCGATTCCGGAACCTATGATGACGGGCGGCTGGCTCATTTTACCTCAATCATTCGCTCGACGGCCTTACGCGCGTCGGCGGCGATGGCGTCGGGGATCGTGATTTCATGCGTCATCGTCTCGAGCGACGCGCGGATCTTTTTCAAGGTGATCAGCTTCATGTGCGGGCACATCTGGCAAGGCCGCACAAAATCGATTTCCGGATGCTGCGCGGCGATATTGTCGCTCATCGAACATTCGGTCATCAGCAAGGCTTTGGCGGGCCGCTTGGCTTCGATCCAGTCGATCATCTGCGCCGTCGATCCTGCGTAATCGGAAATCTTGATTACGTCCGGCGGGCATTCGGGATGGGCCAGAACGCTCAACCCTTTGTGCTGGTCGCGGTAAGTTTGGATTTCCTCCGCCGAAAACCGTTCATGCACTTCGCAACGCCCGCGCCAAGGGATGATCTTCACGTTCGTTTGCGCGGCAACGTTGAGCGCGAGATATTCGTCGGGGATCATGATGACTTCCGGGGCGCCAAGCGACTCCACGATCTTCTTCGCGTTGCCGGAGGTGCAGCAAATATCCGAAACGGCCTTGACGGCGGCGGAGGTATTCACATAAGTGACGATCGGAACGTCCGGATGCTTTTTCTTCAGTGTGATCACGTCTTCGGGAGTCACGGAATCCGCCAGCGAACACCCGGCCTTAATGTCTGGCGTCAACACGGTGCGCGAGGGATTGATGAGTTTCGCCGTCTCGGCCATAAAATGCACGCCCGCGACGACGATCACATCGGCTTGCGTCTTGGCGGCCTCGCGGGCGAGGGCGAGCGAGTCCCCCATGATGTCGGCCACGCCGTGAAAGATTTCGGGCGTCATATAATTGTGGGCGAGGATGATCGCGTTACGCTCTTTTTTCAGGCGCTGGATATCCAGAACGTCGGCGGCGAACGCGGCCCACTCCTCGGGCGGGATGACGTTCTTCACCTTCGCGTAAATCGCGGCGGTGGCGTGGAGGGCTTGACTTACCGAACTGAACGCGTCCATAATTATGCTCCAACTGAGCATTAAGTGGCGATAAAAAATGTGCCTCGGCTTTAAGTTTCCCTGGCACGGCTTTTATATAGTCACAATGAGCATAATGTGTCAAACGGGTTGCCAAAAGGTTAAGAAGGCTAAGGTCTTATGAATGTGAAAAAAGCCGAAAACGTCGGAATCGAACTCAGCGCCGTCATCGTGGCCGTCGCGGACAACGCGCCGCTGGTTATGCTTTTGCCCGATCGCGCCCTGCCGTCCGGTCCCTTCGGCACGCAGCACCGCACGCTGGAGCAAGGCCTTCGCGCATGGGTGGATGCCCGCATCGGCCTTCGGCTCGGCTATGTCGAACAGCTTTATACGTTCGCCGATAAAGACCGCGCGGCGGGCAGGACGCGCGCCGTATCCATAGGTTACCTTGCGTTGGTGCGAAGGCCTGCGCCGATGGACGGCGAGAGGGAAGCCGCCGGTCTCAAGGTTTTTCCGTGGTATGACTATTTCCCTTGGGAAGACCGCCGTACAGGCGTGCCCAAGGCGACGGCGGCCATCATGAAAGGGCTGGAGCGATGGAAGGCCGCTTCGCCCGACTCCATAACGCGCAAATCGCGCGATAACCGCATCGCTATCAATTTTCCCAAAGATCCCCGCGCATGGAACGAAGAACTTGTGCTTCAACGTTATGAACTTCTGTGGGAGGCGGGCTTGATCGAGGAAGCGCAACGTCATCCTCTCGCCTCTGAAGGGAAGGGAGGCAAAAGCTTTGCGTTACGAAAGAAAGGCATGGGCTTTTCAGGTGAGGGGGCGAAGATTAAAACGCAAGCGCTTGTCCCCGGTCTTTCCATGCCGCAGGATCACCGCCGCATTCTGGCGACGGGCATTGCGCGGTTGCGCGCCAAGATCAAATACCGTCCCGTCGTGTTCGAACTCATGCCCGAGCGTTTTACGTTGTTACAGTTGCAGAACACGGTCGAGGCTTTGGCGGGCTTGCGCCTGCACAAGCAAAACTTCCGCCGTCTCGTGCAAGGGCAGGGGCTTGTCGAAGAGACAAAAGTTACGACAAGCGAGACGCGCGGACGTCCGGCCAAACTCTTCGCGTTCCGCCATGAAGTCCTGCGCGAGCGCGCGGCGGTGGGAACCAAGCTGCCGCGCGGCGGTTCGTGACGGGGATGCAGCGTCGTCTTTTTCGAATTATTTCGATGATTAATTAAAGCGAATTATTTGAGTCATACATAAAAACGGTTTCAGCCATGCCCTAATTATAATTGACGATAACTTCGAACGAAGGCGAGGCTGTTGTGCCTATGCCTTGCGTGCCGTCAACGTACATGGTGAGGCCAAGGGCCAAAACCTTGCCTGCGGCGGGCGGGGGCAGATTCGACAAGGAACAGGGGGCGGGCGTTCCTCCGTCATAGCTGCATACCGCGCTTCCGGGCATCGCCCCATTGTCGGCGACGTAGTTGTCCACGGCAATGTTGATCGATTGCGTCGACGAACCGATGATGGTCATGCTGCCCGGGCTTGTGGATCCGCCAAGCCACAAGCCGCTGCCCGTCGCGGTCACGTCGCCGGATGTCGATATCGTGTAGGCGCCTGGCTGTTCGGCGAGAACGTTGCCGAAGTTTATGTCCGTCTTGTCCGTGACCATTATGATGGAATCGAACGCGATGTTGGCGGTCAAGCTTTGGCGCGCGGCACAGGCCGCGTTCGGGGAAAGCGGGAGTCCCCACAAGCAAACAAAAAAAATCGTCAGGCGCATGTTCATTTTTTATGTCCTTATACGCCGCCTGAAAAACTATTACTTATTATCATAACATAATAAATAAAAAGACCAGTGAACGAAGGGGTGAAAAACGGCCTTTTTCCTTGCATTTTTGCTAAAATACCGTAGCTCTTGCTGCGACGCACAATAT
>CAZYPX010000079.1:0-8721 GCA_964649675.1 uncultured Rhodospirillaceae bacterium
CGCGTTTTTTGGCGGCGGCGGGGTCTTCGGTCTGCTCGCAGATGGCGACGCGGAAACCTTGCCGGATTAGACGCGCCAGATAGTTTTCATAGGCGTGGAAAGGGACGCCGCACATGGGTATGTCCTGTCCCTTGTGCTGCCCGCGGCGTGTGAGGGCGATGTCGAGCGCGCGCGAGGCTTCCACGGCGTCCTCGAAAAACATTTCGTAAAAATCGCCCATGCGGAAAAAAAGGATGCTGTCGGGGTTCTGCGCCTTGATGCTCAGGTATTGCGCCATAAGGGGCGTCGCGCCTGTCTCCTCACCGCCGCCATGAGGGGCCAGGGGCGAAAATTCGCTGTTTTTTGAATGCGATAGGGCCATCGTGCGCTCAACAATTCCGGGCTTGCCGAACAGGAACGTTAGCCGTTATCGTGGCGGCGGCAAACAGGTTTTTGCAGGCGCTTTGGCGTTAATTCAAAAGGTTAGTCCGCAAGGGCGAAGCAAAAAGCATAATGCGGGATACGACGTGATATTGGGCATCGGCAGCGATCTGATCGACATCAGGCGGATTGAAAAAGCGCTTGAACGCTATGGCGAACGTTTCGTCCGGCGCGTCTTTACGCCGGAAGAACAGGCCAAGGCCGATCAACGGGCGACCCGTGCGGCCACGTATGCCAAAAGGTTTGCGGCCAAGGAGGCGTGCGCCAAGGCTTTGGGCACGGGAATCTATGGCGGGGTCTTTTTCAAGGACATGGGCGTGGCCAATCTGCCGTCGGGCCAGCCGACGATGAAGCTGGGCGGCGGCGCGTTGACGCGTCTTGAGGCCATGACACCCGTCGGCATGAAGGCCGTCATTCATCTTACGATAACCGACGACATGCCTCTGGCGCAGGCGTTCGTGGTGATCGAGGCCGTTCGTCTCTAGGCTTTTCTTCCGCTTGCCCTGCGAAACTTTTCTCGGCCCCGCTCTTGCCGTGGCAGGCGCTATGCTTTAATGCGAAGAGCATGTAAAAAAGCCCGAAAGCCGTCAGTGCCCATGTCGAACCTTGATCCCCATGACAAAGCGTTCGTTCCCACCGATGAAAGGTTCGATGAAACCGTGAAAACCGTGTTTTGGGCGATCGTGATCGCCTTGATGATTCGCATGTTCGGTTTCGAGCCTTTCAACATTCCGTCCAGCTCGATGGTGCCGGGGCTGCTCGTGGGCGATTATCTCTTTGTGTCGAAATATTCTTATGGCTACAGCAGTCGTTCGTCGCTGTACGGCCTTTTGCCGGCCAAAGGCCGTTTTCTCGGGCGCGAGCCCGAGCGCGGCGATGTGGCGGTCTTCAAATGGCCCAAGGACAATAGGACGGATTACATCAAACGCGTCGTGGGACTGCCTGGCGACAAAATCCAGGTGCGCAACGGTCTCCTTTACATCAACGGCGTTGCGGTCGAGCGGCGCAGGCTGGCCGAGCCTGTGGCGCTGCAACACCTGAAACCGCCTTCGTATGCTGTCGATTATCTGGAAACGCTGCCGAACGGCCGCCAGCACGTCATCCGCGAGGAAGGCGACGATCTTACGCTTGATAACACGGATGTTTTCACGGTGCCGCCGGGCCACTACTTCATGCTGGGCGACAACCGCGACAATTCGCAAGACAGCCGCGCGCCGCGCGGGGGGGTTGACTACGTTCCGCAGGACAATCTCGTGGGCCGTGCCGAGATCCTGTTTTTCTCGCTCGATGAGGGCGCTCGTTTTTGGCAGTTCTGGAAATGGCCGTGGGCCGTTCGGTGGGACCGTTTGTTCATGAAAATCAACTGACGGGACAGGGCGGCATGCCGACGGCGACGAACATCAAGGACTTGAGCCAGCGTCTGCGGCATGACTTTGCCGATGCTTCCCTGTTGCGCGAGGCCCTGACCCATCCGTCGCTGACGGGGATGCGTCAAAGCAAAAAGAAAAAATCTTCGCCCTACGAACGGCTCGAATTTCTCGGCGACCGCGTGCTTGGCCTTGTGGTGGCCGAATGGCTGTTCAGCCTTTTTCCCGATGCGAACGAGGGCGAACTGGCGAAGCGCCACGCCGCACTCGTCAATCGCGACGCGTTAAAGGCGGTGGCGCTTGAGATCGGGTTGGGTCATCATTTAAAAGTCGCGCACAGCGAAGACGTCACGTCATCGCGCAAGAACGTCGCCACGTTGTCGGACGCGATGGAGGCCGTGATTGGCGCGTTGTATCTTGACGGAGGCCTCGACGCGGCCCGTGCGTTCATCCACGATTACTGGCGCGGCGCGGAAGCGTCCGAACCTGCGCCAGCCGACCCGAAAACGGCGCTTCAGGAATGGGCGCAAGGGCAGGGCTTGCCGTTGCCGGTTTACAAGGTTGTCGAACGTTCAGGCCCGGCGCACGAGCCGAAATTCGTCATCGAAGTTTCAGTGAAAGGCTATGAGCTCGCATGCGCCGAAGGATCGTCGAAACGCTTGGCGGAAAAGGCGGCTGCGCGCAATCTGCTCGATTCTATCGCGAAAAAGTGAGGCGCGAACGCCGCGCTTCAGCGTGGCCCTGCGGCCATGGCGTTCTGGTTCGCCCACGCCGCGCTTTGAGCGTCGCGCCACCCTGAGCTTTCGGTGCGCGGCACGCGGAAATGCAAATCCTGCAGAACGTCGTTCATGTGCGATTCGAACGAACAGCCACGCGTTGCGTGCTGGCGTTGAACTTTTTCGGCCACGGCCACGGCCAAATCCAGATCGCGATCGGCAAGGGCGTAAATCCGCGCGGTCAGGTTTTTGCGGGCTTCTTGACGAACGATGGAGCCAGGTTCCGCCCGCCGCACGACAAAACCGTCGTAATCGACCGCGCGCGCTATTTCCTCGCCGTTTATGTTGGCAAGATCGTCTTTCGTGCTCGCCAGTGGGTTGTACCTGTTCATTTGGGCAAGGGCGAAATACCTGTGGGTGGCCAGTGTCTGCGACGACCCGTGAAGAGATATGGTGATCGCGGACTCTTCGGTGACAAAACGGGAAAGCCCAAGCGCCTCCTCCCTGTTGTGCTGGCCTATGGGATCGACGCAACGCAACAAGCGCTCGTACACATGTCCCTGGTACATGCGAATGACGGAATTGACGATTTTAAGCGATGCGAAATTCGCGATGTGCTCGGCATAATTTTCAGGCGTTCTGTTTCTTTTGCGAAATTCGTATATGCTCAGATTCGGTTCTTTCTTGCGTTCAGTGTCATACAGCGCGTCCAACACGGATTCAAAGTGCTTGTGCGCATTGGCATAGGCCTTGTCTCCGTATTGTTTTGCAAGATTCTGAACGTCCTTGTCCGAGGCCACGGCTTTCGGCAAGGCGCGGTGGGCAAGCTTGGCCGCTTCGATGGAAAGGCGAATGTCGTCCGTGCTTCGGGCGTGCCGCTCTATGCCTCCGGCGATGTGGATCAGGCGTATGGCATGATCAAGTTTAAAAGTATCCGGATCATTATAGTATGTGTCCATGATTTCGCGCGCCGCGTTAATGCGGTCGGGGATTGCGTTTTTGAAATCCGACAGATCGGCGCGAATATCCTTGACCTCCTCGTCGTCGGCGACGATGACGAGTTTAACTCGCCTGTGTTTTTCTTTTTCTTGGTGGGGGTCGGGGGGGGGCGAGTCTTTTCCGCCGGATATGATGGAAAGGACGGGGCGTTCTTGATTTTCGCGGTTCAACCCATGGTCCACTTCAATATCTCCTTAAAAAGGACGATTCGAGAAGTATTACCCTGCATAATGCTTTTAAAAATGCTAATGATTCTTTAACATGCGGCATGAAGCGAAGTCAATAACCGCATATTATTTACGTGTAATATACAAGGGAAAAGACATAAACATGATTAACGCATCGTCCGCGACTTGCGCCGGTTTTGCCGCCATTCTTGGTGCGCCGAACGCCGGAAAATCGACTCTTCTCAATCAGTTAGTTGGTGAAAAGGTCTCCATCGTCAGCGCCAAGGCGCAGACGACGCGCCGACGGATTCTCGGCGTTTTGACCGAGGGCGTCACGCAGGCCGCTTTGATCGACACACCCGGAATTTTTTTGCCGAAGGGCCGTTTGGACAAGGCAATGGTGCAGGAGGCGTGGGAAAGTCTGGAAGGCGCCGACGTAATTTTGTTGCTGGCCGACGCGGCGATGCGCCAGCCCGATCAAAAGACGCAGGCGATCATCGACGTTTTGCTCAAACGAAAGCGCAAGGCGGCCCTCGTGTTGAACAAGGTGGACAAGGCGAACCGCGCAAAGCTTTTGCCGATGACGCAAAAGATGAACGACACCGGCGCGTTCGACGAAATCTTCATGGTCTCCGCGCTTACGGGCGACGGCGTGGAGGATTTAAAAAAATACCTGATCGGCAAAATGCCTAAAGGGCCGTGGATGTTTCCTGAAGATCAGCTTACGGATTTGCCGGAACGGTTGTGGGCAGCGGAAATCACGCGCGAGCAAATTTTTCATCAGTTGCACGAAGAGCTGCCGTACGCCGCCGCCGTGTTGCCGGAAACGTGGGAAGAGCGCAAGGACGGCTCTGTGGCGATACACCAAACGATCGTCGTGTTGCGGCCCAACCACCGCGCGATCGTTCTCGGCAAGAACGGCGCGCAGATCAAATTGATCGGCCAGAAGGCGCGCGAGGAAATCGCGCGTTCGCTGGGACGCAATGTCCACCTGTTCCTGAACGTCAAAGCCGACGAACGATGGCAGGAAAAGCCGGAGTTTTACCGGCTTTTCGGCTTGGAAGACGTCGGCAAAAAGCGGCGCTAAAAGAAGGTTTTTGCGGAGAGGATAAAGGTTGTGCTTTTATCTGAATTGCGCCCCCACAAGGTTTGCTGAATACCCGCGTTGACGCTGAGGAGATCGTGTACAGGCATAACAAATCCTGCTGTCATCGCAAGCGATTGCTCGTCGTTGTCGTCGGCGAGGAATTCGCGCGCATAGTTCAGTTCGAAAACGGGAATGATCCAGTCCTTGAGTTGATAACCGCCGGCGATGTCGGCGGTGAACGCGCCGCGCGCGTCGCCTCTCCGGTCGCCGAACGGAAGCGCAAAGCCGATGGCGCCGTTCGCGGTCCATGGCACCCAGCTTTTTACGGCGACGAGCTGCTGATCCCATGACCAGTACTCCTGACCTGTGCCGATTTGCTTGCGGCTGTTGCGGCTGCCTGTGGGGGCGGTAAAGCCGCCGATGTATCCGGCCTTCATGCCGAGGCTTTCGCTTGCGAAGAAACGGTAACGGCCGCTGAAGCTTATGTCGCCGAATCCGTTGCCGTTAACGGGTCCGTCGATGCCGTCCGCGTCGTCGTAATCGTTGTCCTTGTCCTTGATCCAGCGGTACGGCGCGGAAATGTTTGCGTCGAGATTTTTCAAAAGGCCCACAGTAAGCGTCATGCTAGCGGCGTGTTCGCGCGTAAACCCGCGGTCGAAGCCGTTCGAGTCGTTGTCCCAGCTTCGTTTGGCGCTTGTATGGTTATACACGACTTCAAATTCTGCCTTGCCTGGCTCGACGACGGAAACGTCCGGCGTGTTGATTTTGCAGTATTCGCCCATCGTCATCGCTTGCGGCGACCGGTGCGGCGGTTAGGCCGACCATAAGCGTGATTGCGAAGGGCAAGCGTAATAAGCTTTTTGCGTTTAGCTTTTTCATGATGATTCTCGTGTGTATCGATAAGACAGTATGGATGTTTCGAATAACAGCAGACGCTTGTAAGCGGTCGTATCCACGGAGACAAGCCTTTCAAAAGAGGCATGGCGCGCGCTTAAATGAGGTAAGGCGTGTCGTTTTGCGGACGCGATTCGGCGGTGCCCTCTAAAAATTTTTATGACGGACGTTTGCGGGGAATCCGCGCGCGTTGTGACATATCAATGCGATAGTCTGTGAAAAAATAGATGTCGCGCCTTTTTATGACGAAGTGCGGCATGGAGCAAAAAAAGCTTTAACGCTTTCTCAATACCTGCTCTATTATCCCTTAAATTAACCAAGGAACCTATTGAGGGAAAAGCTCAAAAGCTACGTGTGCGCTGAACGGTAACTTCGGCTTAGGGAAGAGGCTTTGAATGCATAAAGGACATACGGAATCTGCGGCGGGTGCCAAGACCAAAGATGTGCCGTTCGCCGTCGGGGGCAGGGCGCTCCTTGACGAGGCCGGAATCGCCGAACTCATGACCGTGCTCGCCAAGAACGGTTACCAAACGATTGGCCCCAAAGTGCGCGATGGCGCGGTCGTTTACGAACCCATCGATTCGCCCAAGGATTTGCCGGTCGGCCTGTCCGACGAGCAGGACGGGGGCAAGTACAGGCTCGTTCCTGGCACGCCGGGTGCCTACTTCGAATATGTATGCGGACCGACAAGCTGGAAGCGCTACCTGTTTCCTCCCGATCAGAAAATATGGTCGGCTGATCGACAGGGCGACGGGTTCAAGATAACGGCGCCAAACGGCGCGGAGCCGGCATACGCCTTTTTCGGCGTGCGCCCGTGCGAGCTGGCCGCCCTGCGCATTCAGGACAAAGTGTTCGGCTACGACAAAAAAGGCGTTCCGCATCAGGACACCTATGCCGATTCGGGCTACGTGGCGCGGCGCAGCAAGGCGCTTATCGTCGCGGTCAATTGCAGCCGCGCTGGAAAAACATGTTTTTGCTGTTCGATGGGCGGCGGGCCGAAAGCCGAGGCGGGGCAGGGTTACGACATCGTGATGACGGAGCTGCTCGACAGCCGCCGCCATGCTTTTCTTGTCGAGGCCGGCAGCGATCGCGGCGCGCATATTCTGGACAAGGTGCCGCACCACAGGGCCACGGATTCCGATGTTCACGCGGCCGACATGATCACGTCGCGCGCGCGCCGCCAGATGGGGCGCGTGATGGCGCCCGATATCGACAAGATTCTGGAACGCAATCTCGAGCATCCGCGCTGGGAATCGGTGGCCGAACGCTGCCTGACGTGCGGCAACTGCACGCTGGCGTGCCCGACGTGCTTTTGCAACACCGTGGAGGACACGACGGATCTCACGGGCGATCACGCCGAAAGGTGGCGCCGCTGGGATTCCTGTTTTTCGATCGACTTCAGCTATATCCACGGCGGCAGCATGCGAACGGAGTCGCGGTCGCGCTATCGCCAATGGATGACGCACAAACTGTCCTATTGGCACGATCAGTTCGGAACGTCGGGATGCGTGGGGTGCGGGCGTTGCATAACGTGGTGCCCTGTCGGTATCGACATCACGGAAGAGGCCAAAGCCATAAAATACAGCGGGCGGTGACCGTTTCGGCGGCAGCGTTTGCGAGTGAACGAAGGGGAAGCCTACATGAGCCAATCAGCGTGTTGTGGTGGTAAGTGCCATACGAAAGGGACCATCAATGTGTCCGCGATCGATCCCATGCTGCCGCGTATCTTCAACGTTGTGGAGATCAAGCGCGAGCTTTCGGACACGTTCACGATGGTTCTTAAGCCGCAGGACGGGGCCAAATTCCATTTCGCTCCGGGCCAGTTCAATATGCTCTACGTCTTCGGCGTGGGCGAAATTCCCATCAGCATCAGCGGCGATCCTTCGCGGCCCACGGCTCTTGTGCACACCACGCGCGCGGTCGGCAAAGTTTCGCAAGCGCTCGACGACCTTCAGCCCGGCCAGACGATTGGCGTGCGCGGGCCGTTCGGCACCTTTTGGCCGGTGTCCGTGGCGGAAGGCAAGGATCTTGTCTTCATCGCGGGCGGCATAGGGCTTGCGCCGTTGCGTCCGGCGATTTATCAGGCGCTCAACGAGCGGCACCGTTTCAACAACATCGCGATTTTTTACGGCGCGCGCACGCCCGAGGACATCCTCTTTCACGAAGAGGTGGCGCAATGGCGCACGCGCTTCGATCTAGACGTTCAGGTGACGGTTGACCGCGCCACGGGCGACTGGAAAGGCAAGGTCGGCGTCGTGACAAAGCTTGTGGCCGCGGGCGGTTTCGACAAGACCAATACGGTGGCGTTCACGTGCGGACCGGAAATCATGATGCACTACGCATGCAAGGCGCTTCTGGATCGCGGCGTTTCGATGGACAGCGTTTTCCTGTCGATGGAGCGCAACATGAAATGCGGCGTCGGTTTGTGCGGCCATTGCCAATGGGGCGAAACGTTCGTGTGTCGCGACGGCCCCGTTTTCAGGTACGATCAAGTTGTATCGGCCCTCAGCATCAAGGAGCTTTGACATGTCGGTTGCGACCAGCAGCAAAAAAAGCGACAAGCCGGCCAACGGCCAGGCGAGGCGCGCCCGTCCGAAGGTGGCGGTGTGGAAGTTCGCTTCGTGCGACGGATGCCAGCTCAGCATCGCCGACTGCGAGGACGAGCTTCTCGATGTCGTGGCCGAGATTGAAATCGCCTACTTCCTTGAAATCACGCGGGCTGAGATCGAGGGGCCGTACGACATTTCGCTTGTCGAAGGTTCGATCACGACGGCCCACGACGCCGAGCGTATCCGCAAGATCCGCGACCAGTCCAAGGTTCTGGTCAGCATCGGGGCGTGCGCGACGGCGGGAGGGATTCAGGCGCTCAGGAATTTCGCCGATGTGGAGGAATTTACGCGCGCGGTTTATGCGCATCCCGAGTACATCAGCACGCTCAAAACGTCCACGGCCATCCGCGATCACGTGACCGTCGACTTCGAGCTGCGCGGATGCCCCGTCAACAAATGGCAGCTTATTGAGCTGATCAGCGCCACGCTGAACAAGCGCGCACCGAACGTTCCGCGCTATAG
>CAZYPX010000080.1:0-8681 GCA_964649675.1 uncultured Rhodospirillaceae bacterium
GAGATGATTCACGGACGCGACTTGGGTCTTGTAAGGGTCGACCAGGGGCAGCTAGAGCAGGTCATCATCAACCTTGTCGTCAACGCGCGCGACGCGATGCCGAACGGCGGCACAGTCACGATCCGTACGCGCAACATACACCAGAAGGAACCAGTCCTGCGCGGGCAGGACGAAATGCCGTCGGGAGATTACGTGGCGATCGAGGTCGCGGATACGGGCATAGGCATTCCGAAAGAAAACCTTTCGCGACTGTTCGAGCCGTTCTTCTCGACCAAGGAAATCGGCGCGGGCACGGGCCTCGGCTTGGCCACCGTGTACGGCGTCGTGCGGCAAACAGATGGCTTCGTGAGCGTGGAAAGCCGCGTGGGCCATGGCTCGACGTTCACGGTGTTCATCCCCGCGCTGGGCGAACACGAAAAGGCGCAGGAAACGCGGGCCGCCGAAGAGGCGCGCGATGAAAAGCCCGGGCCCGATCTTACGGGCGCGGGCACAATCCTGCTGGTGGAAGACGAAGACGCCGTGCGCGTGTTCTCGGCGCGCGCGTTGCGCAATAAAGGCTACAACGTGTTCGAGGCGCGCAGCGGCGAAGAAGCGTTGGCGTTGCTGGAAAAAGACGGCGATAAAATCGACCTCACCATCACCGACGTCGTCATGCCGCAAATGGACGGGCCGACGCTTTACAAGCACATGCGCGAACGATGGCCGACAATGAAAGTGGTGTTCGTCTCCGGCTATACCGAAGACCGCCTGCGCGAACAGTTCACCTCCGGCGAAACCATCCACTTCCTCGGCAAGCCCTTCACGCTCAAGCAATTGGCGAGCAAGGTGAAGGAGATTTTGGGGGAAGGGTGAGTTTTTGATGCAATCTCCCGCAATTATCCGTCTTGCTACATCTGAAGACTGGGAAGGTATTGTGCACGCGCACCACGAAGCGATATTTGGTAAAGCGTCGGCGCATTATTCCAAAGAGCAAATGACCGCATGGGCAGACGCCATGACGCGTTTTACCGATGATAAATCGCTAAGCGTTGAGGAAAAACAAAGCGACGTGACTGTGGTTGCCGAACGAGAGGGCAAAATTGTCGGTTTTGCCTCTGCAGTTCCTTCGCAAGGTTTGCTGAAATCAGTCTATGTGACTCCAGGCAATGGTCCAAGGTTGGGTGAACGTCTGCTCAAGGAGATCGAAGAACAAGCCATTATAAAGGGCGTTGCAGAATTGAAAGGCGAAACGTCGCTTAATGCCGTAGATTTCTATCGTACGCATGGGTATGAAATAGGCGAGGCTTGCACGCATGCCCTTCCCTGTAATAGGGAAATGCCTTGCTTTAAGATGCGTAAGAAGTTGTATCGACACGACTAATGAGCCATTACTATTATGGCATTCATTATTGGAGTCTTTCATGCCCTCTCTTCCCGAAACCGATAAGCTTTTCTTCGATCAATCCGGCATGGACCGCGGAGCGGTCGAGAAAATCGTGCAAGACGCGCTGGCCGGCATGGATGACGGCGAATTGTTTCTTGAGTTCAGCCAATCCGAAAGCTTCGTGTGGGACGATGGCAAATTGAAAAGCGCGAGCTTTGACTCGGCGCAAGGCTTTGGCCTGCGCGGCGTGGTTGGCGAGACGGTGGGTTACGCGCACGCCTCGACGCTCGACGAAAAAGCCATCCGCCGCGCGGCGGAAACGGTCAAAGCCGTGCGCAGCGGCCATGCGGGCACGATGGCGCTCGCGCCGCAGGGCACGAACCGCCAGATCTATGGCGACCTCAACCCCATGCCGGGCAAGAGTTTTGAGGAAAAAGTGCGCCTCGTGCGCGAGATCGACGCCTATGTGCGCGATCGCGATCCCCGCGTGCATCAGGTGAGCGTCTCGCTCGGGGGCAGCTATCAGGCGATCCAGATCATCGGCGCGGGCGGCTGGCGCGCGGCGGACATTCGTCCGCTCGTGCGGCTCAACGTGTCGGTGGTGACGAAACAGGGCGAACGTCTGGAAGCGGGCGGCGCGGGCGCGGGCGGCAGGCTCGACTACGCGCGGTGCTTCGATCCCAAGGAATGGAAGTCGATTGCCGACGAAGCGTTGCGCAAGGCGCTTGTGAATCTGGATTCCGTCGACGCGCCTGCGGGCGAGATGACGGTGGTCGTCGGGCCCGGCTGGCCCGCCGTGCTGTTGCATGAAGCGGTCGGCCACGGGCTTGAGGGCGATTTCAACCGCAAGAAAACTTCGGCGTTCGCGGGCCTCATGGGCCAGCAAGTCGCGGCCAAAGGCGTGACGATTGTTGATGACGGCACGCTTGAAAACCGTCGCGGGTCGATCACGATCGACGACGAGGGCACACCCTCGCAATGCACAACGCTCATTGAAGACGGCGTTCTTGTCGGTTTGATGCAAGACCGTTTGAACGCGCGCCTCATGGGCGTGAAATCCACGGGCAACGGACGGCGCGAAAGCTTTGCCGCGCAACCCTATCCGCGCATGACGAACACGCTCATGCTCCCCGGCACGATGAGCCACGACGACATCATCGCCTCGGTGAAAAAGGGCATCTACGCCGCCGACTTCGGGGGCGGACAGGTGGATATAACATCAGGCAAGTTCGTGTTTTCGGCCACGGAGGCGTACGAGATTGAAAACGGCAAACTTGGCCGTCCGCTCAAGGGAGCAGCGCTCGTCGGCACGGGTTTTGATGTACTGAAAAAAGTATCCATGATCGGGAACAATCTGGAACTCGACAAAGGCATCGGCACATGCGGCAAAAACGGACAAAGCGTGCCTGTGGGCATCGGCCAGCCGACGTTGCGACTCGAAAATATGACCGTTGGCGGCGCGGCTGTGGGGTGATCCCCGCGTTCCCTACATTCTCCAGTACATCGGGGGAATGCTGTTCAGCTCGTATTCGAGCTTGGTAAGGTTCGTGTTCACCGTTACGTCATCATACGTTCCTTGGCCACGTTGGTTTTTCCAATGCTCGATCTGCATTTGCAAATCGCGCGCGCGGTATTTGAGGTTGAGAACCCTTTGCTGTTCGGCCTGACTCTGCGGTGACGAGCCTCCGCCCGCTTTCAAGGCTTCCTGAGTTTTTTTCGCCGTGTGGGCTTCTTCCTCGGCTTTTTGTTCAAGATACATTTGCTGGTAGTTGTCGGCTGTTATGCGATTTTTGGATGTGTCGCCTTGGGTGCCCGGATTCCCGCCGCTGACACGCTTTTGATAATCGTTTTCTAGAGTCCGTGAAGGCAAAGTTTCAAAACGTTTTTCGATCATGTTTTTCCCCGTTTGCGGTTTGAGCGGAACATATTCAAGATCGTCCTCCTCGTCCTCCTCATCGCCTTCTTCGCTGGCGAGGCGGCACGCGTTTTTTTTGTCGCGCGCTCGAATTTCTTCGGGCGTGGGGCGTCGGGGAGCTTCCCTGAGGAGAAACGAAAGAAGCGCCCTGTTGCGCGGCTTGTCCTGAACCTTATCCGAGCCGAGCAGGAAAGGAGGGCCGCTTTTTTTATCCAGCTTCAGTTTTTCGACGGAATCGGGCCGTTCCTTCAAATCCCTTAGCAGGAGCGAGAAGAGCGAGGAGCGGTTCTTTTTCGACTTTTTAGCCATGGTCCGATATTACCACAAAAGTATTTACAGCCAGTCGCCACAGAGCGCCTGCCAGCAGGTCAAGGCCGCCAGCGCTGCCGTATCGGCGCGGAGGATGCGTGGACCGAGCCGGACGACTTGGGCATTGGGCAGGGCCGTAAGGGCGGGGAGTTCGTCTGCGGCAAACCCTCCCTCTGGCCCTGTTATGACAGCGGCTTGTTGGTGGCTTTTAAGGCCGGGGTTGAGGAAAGCCTTGCTTACGGGCAAGGCGTTGCCCCATTCGGCGCAGACGACGGGCAGGGTGTCTTGTGGCCAAAAAAGCTTTATTTTTTCAATGGTTATAGGCGAGGCGATGGTGGGGACGCTCATTCGCTCTGATTGCTCGGAGGCTTCAATCGCTATGGCGCGGCACCGCTCCGGGTTAACGTCGCGGATCTGGGTTCGAGCGGTAAGTATAGGCTGAATATGAGTTACGCCCAGTTCCGTGGCTTTGGCGATCATGAAGTCGAAATGGGCTTTTTTGATAGGGGCGCAAAACAGGAACAAGGGCTTTTCAAAGATCTGTGGTCGCAACATTTCGCGAAGACAAAGCGTAAGACTTTGTTTTTTCTTTATTTTTTCATTCGCCATCGTTTCGGCGCACCATTCGCCGTCGCGGCCGTTGAAAACGCGTACGGTTTCGCCTTCGCCAAGGCGCAGGACGTGCGCTATATAGTGTGTCTGTTCTTGCGAAAGAACTATATGTTGGGCGCTTTCAAGCCCATCGTTGACATATAGGCGCGGCGTTGTGTGGGCGCGGACGTTGCGAGACATGCAAAACCTTGATCGTTCGAGCTTGCTAAGTTATGCGCAAAACGCTTTTTTAGTCGTTAATAGATCTCAAAACCCCGCCCTATTTTGGCCCGCGTTTTTGCTTAAGATTTTTTTAATCTGTGCTTGACGGGCCGCCGGTTAATAACCTATGTATGCGCCTGCCTTTTCGGGGCCGGCGGTAGATGCCGGACGAAAGTCTGATTTCGGGCCGCGAGCGCCCGTTAATCACAGCGCGCTAGACGCGGTCCCGGATGCTGCGAAAGCTCTATAGCTTGAGGCGATGCAACGGTTGGTTGTTGCCAACGGAATCGTCCGGCGTCAGGTGAATTCCCACACGGAGATGCTTCGGCGCTCTGACGTGGGCTTTGTGTTGTTGAGATTTTGACGTTTCGCATCTTAAGGGCGGAACAAACGAAAAAACGGAGAGGCGATGCCTACGATCAATCAATTGGTGCGTAAGAAACGCAACCCGCTCAAGAGCCGCGACAAAGTTCCGGCGTTGCAGGAATGCCCGCAAAAACGCGGAGTGTGCACGCGCGTTTACACCACGACGCCGAAAAAGCCGAACTCGGCCTTGCGTAAAGTCGCGCGCGTTCGTTTGACCAACGGCCACGAAGTTATCGCCTACATTCCCGGCGAAGGGCACAACCTGCAAGAGCACAGCGTCGTCATGATCCGCGGCGGTCGCGTGAAGGACTTGCCGGGCGTGCGTTACCACATCATTCGCGGCACGCTCGACACGCAGGGCGTGAAAGACCGCAAAAAGCGCCGCTCGTTGTACGGCGCGAAGCGACCCAAATAAGAGGATAGAGTCATGGCACGTCGTCGTCGCGCAGAGAAAAGAGAAGTTCTTCCCGATCCGAAGTTCGGGGAGCTTCTTATCACGAAATTCATGAACGTGCTGATGATGCACGGCAAGAAATCGGTCGCCGAGCGTACCGTTTACGGCGCGTTGGAAAAAATTCAGGCCAAATCCAAAATGGCTGCGCTTGACGTTTTCAAGCAGGCTCTCGACAAGGTTCGCCCGCACCTTGAAGTGCGTTCCCGCCGCGTCGGCGGCGCTACATATCAGGTGCCTGTCGAAGTTCGTCCCGACCGCGGCATCGCGCTCGCTATGCGCTGGATCATC
The DNA here is from genome assembly GCA_964649675.1 of uncultured Rhodospirillaceae bacterium. Lineage (GTDB taxonomy): Bacteria > Pseudomonadota > Alphaproteobacteria > UBA9219 > UBA9219 > CAZVCG01. The sequence continues at coordinate 5,509 of CAZYPX010000080.1, forward strand.
ACGGCGGCTCGCGCCCGATCGGAAACGACGATGATGGACCGTCTGGCTGCGGAATTGCTGGCCGCGTCGAACGACAACGGCGCCGCAGTCAAAAAGCGCGAGGACACGCATCGCATGGCCGAAGCCAATAAAGCCTTTTCACACTATCGTTGGTAAGAGAATCCTATGCCCCGCAGTCATCCTATCGAGCGTTATCGTAACATCGGCATCATGGCCCACATTGACGCGGGCAAGACGACGACGACCGAACGCATCCTGTATTACACCGGTAAATCGTACAAGATCGGCGAAGTGCACGAAGGCACTGCCACGATGGACTGGATGGAACAGGAACAGGAACGCGGCATCACAATTACGTCTGCCGCCACCACGACGTTCTGGCGCGACCATCGCATCAACATCATTGACACCCCTGGCCATGTGGACTTCACCATTGAAGTTGAGCGCTCGCTGCGCGTTCTCGACGGCGCTGTCACGGTGCTGGACGCCGTCGCCGGCGTTGAGCCGCAAACGGAGACTGTCTGGCGTCAAGGCGACAAGTATCACGTGCCGCGCATGGTGTTCGTCAACAAGATGGACCGTATCGGCGCGAACTTTTACCGCTGTGTCGACATGCTCAAGGATCGTTTGGGCGCGAACCCGCTCGTCCTGAATTTACCGATTGGTTCCGAGGCCGAATTTAAAGGCATCGTCGATCTGCGCCGCATGAAGGCCGTCATCTGGGAAAACGAAGCCCTCGGCGCGAAATTCCACGACGAAGAAATTCCCGCCGACATAAAGGCGAAGGCTGAAGAATACCGCAAGCACCTCATTGAAACCGCCGTCGAAATGGACGACACGGCGATGGAAGCTTACCTGAACGGCGAAGAGCCGTCCGTGGAAGTGCTTGATAAGTGCATCCGCAAGGGCACGATCAAAATGAAGTTCATCCCTGTTCTGGCCGGCTCCGCCTTCAAGAATAAAGGCGTTCAACCCATGCTCGACGCGGTCGTCGACTATCTGCCATCCCCGATCGATATCGGCGTGACGCCTGGCTTCAAGATCGATTCCAAGGAGCCGATGGAACGCGCTCCAAGCGATGATGAGCCGATGGCCGCGCTTGCGTTCAAGATCATGACGGATCCTTTCGTCGGCTCGCTGACCTTTACCCGCGTTTACGCGGGGAAGTTGCAGGCCGGCAGCTATGTGCTGAACTCGATCAGCGGCAACAAGGAGCGCATCGGACGCATGCTGCTCATGCACGCCAACACCCGCGAGGAAATCAAGGAAGCTTATGCGGGCGATATCGTCGCGCTGGCGGCCCTTAAGGACACCAAGACAGGCGACACGTTGTGCGACACAGCAAAGCCCATCGTTCTTGAAAGAATGGAATTTCCCGATCCCGTCATCGAAATGGCCATCGAGCCGAAATCGAAGGCCGATCAGGACAAGATGACGAACGCGCTGTTGCGCCTTGTGCAGGAAGACCCTTCGTTCCGTTTGGCCGTCAATCACGAGACGGGGCAAACGGTCATCAAGGGCATGGGCGAACTTCATCTTGACATCAAAATCGATATTTTGCGTCGCGCGCCGTACAATGTGGACGTCGTTGTGGGCGATCCGCAGGTGGCCTACCGCGAAACGATCACGCGCAAGTATACGGTCGATTACACGCACAAGAAGCAATCCGGCGGTTCGGGTCAGTTCGCGCGCGTCATCATCGAATTCGAACCGCAGAAACCGGGCGAGGGCTATCTGTTCGAAAGCAAGATTGTCGGTGGTTCGGTGCCGAAGGAATACATCCCGGGTGTCGAAAAGGGCCTTGAAGGGTCGCTGGAAAACGGCGTGATGGCGGGCTTTCCTACCATCGATTTCAAGGCGACGTTGATCGACGGGGCTTACCACGATGTCGACTCGTCTGCGCTGGCGTTTGAAATCGCCGCGCGCGCAGCTTTCAAGGAAGGCATGCAAAAGGCGGGTCCTGTGTTGCTCGAGCCGATCATGAAGGTTGAGGTTGTGACGCCGGAACAGCATATGGGCGACGTCATCGGCGACTTGAACAGCCGCCGCGGCCAGATTCAGGGCATGGACACGCGCGGCAACGCGTCGGTCGTGAACGCCATGGTGCCTTTGGCTACGATGTTTGGTTACGTGAACCGTTTGCGTTCGATGACGCAAGGACGCGCGCTGTTCACGATGGAATTCGATCACTACGAACAAGTTCCGGCGCAAATAGCGGCGGAAGTCAAAGCAAAATTAGCGGGTTAATTGAGTTAAGAGTTGTAACCAGACCTTCAACGAACGGAGATAAACATGGCGAAGGCAAAGTTTGAACGTAACAAACCACACTGCAACATCGGTACCATCGGTCACGTCGACCATGGCAAGACGACGTTGACGGCGGCGATCACGAAGGTGTTGGCTGCAAAGGGCGGCGCAACTTTCACCGCCTACGACCAGATCGACAAGGCGCCGGAAGAGCGCGCGCGCGGCATCACGATTTCGACGGCCCACGTCGAATACGAAACCGACAATCGCCACTACGCTCACGTCGATTGCCCCGGCCACGCCGACTACGTCAAGAACATGATTACAGGTGCCGCTCAGATGGACGGCGCGATCCTCGTGGTCGCAGCCGACGCAGGCCCTATGCCCCAAACCCGCGAGCATATCCTGCTCGCCCGCCAGGTCGGCGTTCCCGCCATTGTCGTCTATATGAACAAGATGGACTTGGCCGATCCGGAACTCGCCGAACTCGTGGAAATGGAAATCCGCGATCTTCTGACGAAGTACCAATTCCCCGGCGACAAGACCCCGATCATTCGCGGTTCGGCCCGCGTCGCTCTCGAAGACGGCGACAAGGCGATGGGCGAAGAGTCGATTCTCAAGCTTATGGAAGCAGTCGATGCGTTCGTGCCGCAGCCCGACCGTCCGAAGGACAAGCCGTTCCTGATGCCGATTGAAGACGTGTTCTCGATCTCCGGCCGCGGCACTGTGGTTACGGGCCGTGTCGAGCGCGGTGTCGTCAAGGTCAACGAAGAAGTCGAAATCGTCGGCCTCAAGGCTACGCAAAAGACCGTTGTGACGGGCGTTGAAATGTTCCGCAAGCTGCTCGATCAGGGCGAGGCGGGCGACAACATCGGCGCGCTGCTTCGCGGCACGAAGCGCGAGGAAGTCGAGCGCGGCCAGGTGTT
>CAZYPX010000081.1:0-8591 GCA_964649675.1 uncultured Rhodospirillaceae bacterium
GCCACGAAACCAAGGACGAAGGCGCCGGCGACCAAGGCATCATGTTCGGTTACGCGTGCAACGAAACGCCGTCGCTTATGCCCGCGCCCATCACCTATTCCCACGATATCCTGCGCCTTATCTCGGAAGACCGCCATGCGGGCAAGCTGCCTATGCTGGGGCCGGATTCCAAGAGCCAAGTCACGCTGGAATACGTCGACGGCAAGCCTGTGCGCGCCGCGCGCATCGTCGTTTCGACCCAGCACGACGAAAAGGCCGATCAGGCCGATGTGCGCGAAATCGTCCGTCCCTACGTCCTTCAGGCGTTGCCCGAAGGCTGGATGTGCGACGAAGAGCACTTTTACGTGAATCCCACCGGCCGTTTCGTTATCGGCGGGCCTGACGGCGACACCGGATTGACGGGCCGCAAGATCATCGTCGATACCTACGGCGGGGCTGCGCCTCATGGCGGCGGAGCCTTTTCGGGCAAGGATCCGTCGAAGGTAGACCGTTCGGCGGCCTACATGGCCCGCTACATGGCCAAGAACGTCGTGGCCGCCGGCATAGCGGACCGCTGCACGATTCAGCTGGCCTACGCGATCGGCGTTTCGGAGCCTTTGGCGGTCTATGCCTCAACGCACGGCACCAACCACATCGACGACAGCAAGCTGGTCGATGTGTTGCGCGAAATCGTCAAGCTTTCGCCGCGCGCGATCAGGGATCATTTGGGGCTGAACCGTCCCATCTATAAGAAAACGTCGTCGTTCGGCCACTTCGGGCGCACGCCTGAGGACGATGGCCACTTCTCGTGGGAGCGCCTCACGCTCGTCGGCGATCTTAAGCGGGCGTTTAATCTCTGACGGCCGAATCTTCATCGCTTCGGCTTTATGGCCGCCGTAAGGGTCGGCCTTTGAGCGCGCTCAAAAGCGCCTTGATGCGGGAAGTTTTACCCCGCGTGCGTGTTGCGATTCCGGATGAGGGTTTCCTCGACGTGTCCACGCTTTTTGGACGCGCCTACGAAAAGGTCTGGATGGAGGTAGGCTTTGGCGGCGGAGAGCATCTGGCGGCCATGGCGGCGCGTTATCCGGATATAGGCTTTATCGGCTGCGAGATATTCGAAAACGGCGTCGCAAAAATTCTAGTCCATGTTGAGCAAGGGAAGCTGGGCAACGTTCGCGTGCATCCCCACGATGCGCGCGCGCTGCTTGACCGTTTGCCGGATCGGGCGCTCGACAGGTGTTTTGTGCTCTACCCCGATCCCTGGCCGAAAAAGCGGCATCACGAGAGGCGGTTTATTTGCGAGGAAAACCTTGACCGTTTGGCGCGGACGTTAAGGCTGGGCGGCCAGTTGCGTCTGGCGACCGACGTCGCCGGTCTTGCCGCATGGATGAGGGAGCATGTTGAGCGCCATGGGGCGTTTTCGCTTGAGTACGACGGAACGGAACCTCCGGCCGATTGGGTGGGGACGCGCTATGAGGAAAAGGGCAAAAAGGCCGGACGCGAATCCCGTTACATGATTTGCCGTAGAATCGGCTAACTATAACCTGACGGCCCGCGCGCGGCGCGAGCACAGACACGGACACGGTGAAAAGGAAAGGCCCTTGTTTATCCGCGCCCCTTTGACGGTTGCCCAAAAAGCGTTGGACGCGCTGTTGCCGCCGTTATGCCTCCTGTGCCACGAAAGGACCGGCGCGCATCAGGCTTTGTGCGCCGCGTGCTGGAAAGATATGCACTTCATCGATGCGCCTATGTGCGCGCGTTGCGGTCTGCCTTTCGACGTTCCGATGGGCGACGACGCTTTGTGCGCGTCCTGCCTCGACAAGCCGCCGTTGTTTGCGCAAGCGCGCAGCGCCCTTCTTTACGACGATCGCAGCAAAAGGCTCGTTCTTGGCTTCAAGCACGGCGACCGCTTGCACCATGTGCCCGCGATGGCGGCGTGGATGCGTCGCGCGGGAGCGGGGGTATTAAAAGGCGCGGACGTGCTTGTTCCCGTGCCGCTGCATTGGCTGCGCCTGTTCCGCCGCCGCTATAATCAGGCGGCTTTGCTGGCCCAAGGCGTGGCGAAAACCGGAGGTTTGCCCGTGGCCGTCGATGTTTTAAGGCGCGTGCGCGCCACGCCGAGCCAAGGCGGACTTAAAAAACGGGAAAGGCTTGAAAACGTCGAGGGCGCGTTCGTTGTCAATCCGAAGCGCCGCGCGTCGGTGGAAGGCAAAACCGTCGTCTTGATCGACGACGTTCTGACGACCGGTGCGACCGTCAACGCGTGCTGCGCGACGCTGCTCGAAAGCGGGGCGCGGGAGGCGCGCGTCTTGACGCTCATGCGCGCGCGGGCCTTTCGCGATTGATGGGCGCGGCGAACGTAAAAATACATACGGACGCATATTCAAGACAAAGGATTTGGTAACCGAAATCCTATCACATGGAAGCCTTGAATGGAGGCGGCCATGAATTTCCCGATTTCACGCGAAGGGACGATGTCTTTCTTTTCGAACGGCGAGGCGGCCTCGCCGTTGTCCAGATTGCGCATATCCGTCAGAATAGGTTTAGGCTTTGCGGTCGTGCTTCTTCTTTTTGGCGCGGTTGCGGGAATGGCCTATTGGTCGCTTGTGCAAATCGACGCGAACGTTGACGCCTACAGCCATCGTGTCAGGGTCGTGAACGTTGCGCGCGACATTGATCGCAATTTTTTGGCCGCGCGGCGGTTCGTGCGCGAGTATGGGCTTATGGCCGGCGATCGCAATCACGAGGAAGCCACCAAACGTCTTGAGCTGTTGAAGGGAAGTCTGGACGAAGCCGACCGCGCTATCGAAAACCCTGACCGGCGCAAAAAACTCGCCGAGATCGCGCAGAAGTCCGAAATCTATATAAAAGATTTCGGGAAAATCGCCGCGTGGCGCCGCGAAAGCAGACAGGGCGACACGTCTTCGGACGTCAACCAGAAAATAAGGAAGCTTCTCGACGAAATGGGGCTGGCCGCCGATGACATCGCCATGCTGGCGCGCGACATCCGCGACAGCGCCATCAAGGAGCTGGCAAGCGTCGAGCAGGAGACGAAAAGCCTCATAGAGATGGAGCTTCATGTTTTGTGGATCTTGACGACCGTCGGCGTTCTTCTCGGCTGTGGCGCGGCGTTTTTCATCGGACGCGGCATTTCGCGGCCCATCACGCGCATGTGCCATGCGATGCGGCTTTTGGCTGATGGCGATACGTCGATCGTCATTCCCGACGTGGGGCGCGGCGACGAAATTGGGGAGATGGCCGGCGCGTTGGAAGTTTTCAGAAAGAACATGGTCGAGGCCGAGCGGCTGCGGGCGGAACAGGCCGCCGTCAAGGCCGCTGCCGAAAAAGAGCAAAAGGCCGTGGTCAACAAAATGGCCGACGCTTTCGAGGCCAGCGTCAAAGGCGTCGTCAACGCCGTTTCGTCCGCCGCGACGGAAATGCAGGCAACGGCGGAAAACCTGTCGTCGGCGTCGCAGCAGCTTTCGGCGGCCATCAACGAAATCAGCAAGCAAGTGGCGGAATCGACGCAAGTCGCCACGCAAGGCGCGGCGCAGGCGAAGCAGGCCAACGACACGACGGAGAGTTTGGCGCAAAAAAGCAAGGATGTCGGCGCGGTCGTCGATGTGATCGGGAGCGTGGCTGGCCAAACCAACTTGTTGGCGCTCAACGCGACCATCGAAGCCGCGCGGGCGGGCGAGCAGGGGAAGGGGTTCGCCGTCGTCGCGGGCGAAGTCAAGACGCTGGCCAACCAGACCGCCAAGGCGACGGAGGAAATTTCGCAGCAGGTGGGGCAAATGCAGACCGAGGCCGAGGACGCCGCCGGCAAGATAGCCGCGCTCGCGCAGATGATGGGGCGCATCGACGTGGTCACGACATCGATAGCCTCGGCCATCGAGGAACAAAGCATCGCGACGCGCGAAACGGGCAAATCGGCTTCGGACGTTTTGAGCGCCGCGCGCGAACTGTCCCTGCAGTCGGAGACCATGCGCGCCGAGGTCGATAAGTTCCTCGCCGAAATGCGGCGCTTGTGATGCTTGAAAACGGGGCGCGTGCCTTTCCGCAGTGCGCGTAGTTCGATGCCGCGCCGCGAATCGGTTGCCGATTCGGTTGACAGGAACCCAAAAGGGCCTTTGATTTCTCGAAAGAGTCTATTCTTCCCGATTCGCTTGTCAGGAAAAAGGGTTACGTTCGAGAAATAGCGCGTAGGTTGAAGTAAGGTCGCTTGGGTTGTCCGCCGTTGATCTTCGTGGTGCGCAAACATGAACGAAACGCAGTCGCTTGAAGCCGCATTGACAAGGCTTTTAGCTCCGTCCTTGAACAAGGACGGGTATCTCCTTGCGCAGATTAAACTGACATCCGGCGGCAAGTATGTGATCGTGCAGGTCATGGCGGAACGTTCGGACGCAAAGCCGATGACGGTCCACGATTGCGTGGCCATCAGCCGCATCGCCACGGCGGAGCTTGAATCGAGGGGCGTGCCCCAAGAGACCTATACGCTGGAAGTCACGACGCCCGAACACGATCGGCCCTTGGTGCGCCATGAGGACTTTGAGCGTTTCGCGGGGCGGTTTGCCGTCATCGACCTGCAGGCTCCCATGGAAGGCCGGCAACGTTTTTCGGGAAAGATCGTCCGCGTTACCGGCCGCGATCGGGATGCCGAACTTGAGGTGGCGACATCAACCGGAAGCGTGCGCGTTCCGGTTCGCCGCATCGCCGAGGCGCGGCTTTCAAGCGGCCCGGAATCGCCCTTGACCGAAGAAAAGACCAAAAATCCCTGAAAAACCGTGCTTCGACACGCGGGGGCGGCGGTGAAAGTATTCGCGCTCTTGTTGAGCGGGGCGGCGGTGGTCTATGGATGTCGAAGGTAACGTAATAAAGGCCGGACATTATATGGACGACTTACAGCATGGAAGGATAGGCGCGGCTGATGCGTCCGCCCCGAAAAGAAAAGCAAGGGCCTGGACGCTGATCGCGTTCGGCGTGTTCGGCGTTTTTTGTCTGGCGCGCTTCCCGAAAACGGCGCCTCTTGTTGACCCGATCTTCAAGGCTTTTGCCAAAGCCGAGGAAGAAATCGTTCTTTTCCGCGCCAAATACGCGTCGCCGATGTTATGCGCCGGAATGGGCGGGAAACCCTTTGTTGCGCGACAGGATTCTAACGGCAGGGCTGCCGAGGCCGTTTGCCGGGACTCCCTCATAGGCTCTTATAAACTTCCCGTTTCACCTGATTTGTTGGCCATTAAATAAGCGCCGCAATGATGAAAAGAGCAAAAAGCCATCCTTTTCAAACAATTAAAAGCTTTGTACCAAGTTTTTGAAAAGACGGACGCTTACGGGGCGGAGCCTGAAAACCGTAATAGGCCTTGATTTCCAGCCAAAAAACGCTAAGATGCCTCCTAATCCGAAGCGCTTGACGGGTGGGCCAAAAGCCCGCCTTTTTTGTTGCCAAGGAGGTTGAAGATTTGCGCCCATTGGCGCAAAAATAACGCTAGCGCAACGGTTTTTAGGGCGTTACGCCGGAACCGTGACGTGATGGATGAGGTTTGAACATGGAATTGTTGCAAGTTGCCGACGCCGTGGCCCGCGAAAAAGGCATTGAACGCGACGAAGTTCTTGTCGCGATGGAGCAGGCTTATCAAAAAGCCGGCCGCGCGAAATACGGGTATGAACACGACATCAGGGCTTTCATCGACCGGAAATCCGGCGAAGTCCGTCTGCAACGGTATCTGGAAGTGGCCGAGCCCGTCGAAAACGAGTTTACGCAAATAACGCTTAAGGCCGCGAAGAAGAGCAATCCCGACATCAAGATCGGCGAGTTTATCATTGACGACCTGCCGCCCATCGACCTTGGCCGCATCGCGGCGCAAACCGCGAAGCAGGTCATCGTGCAAAAGGTCCGCGAGGCCGAACGTCATCGCCAGTTTGTGGAATACCGCGACCGCGTCGGCGAAATTGTCAGCGGCACCGTCAAGCGCGTGGAGTACGGCAACGTCACCGTCGAGCTCGGCCGCGCCGAGGCGATTTTGCGCCGCGACGAGTCGCTGCCCCGCGAGCATTTCAAGAACGGCGATCGCGTGCGCGCTTACATCTACGATGTGCGCGAAGAGCAGCGCGGCCCCCAGATTTTTCTCTCGCGCACGCATCCGTTGTTTATGGCCAAGCTGTTCGCGCAGGAAGTGCCCGAAATCTATGACGGCATCATCGAGATCAAATCCGTGGCCCGCGATCCGGGCAGCCGCGCCAAGATCGCCGTCGTGTCGAACGACAGCTCCATCGATCCCGTCGGCGCGTGCGTCGGCATGCGCGGAAGTCGCGTGCAGGCCGTCGTCGGCGAACTGCAGGGCGAAAAGATCGACATTATCCCCTGGTCCATGGATCCCGCGACGTTCGTGGTCAACGCGCTCGCGCCCGCCGAGGTCAGCAAGGTCGTCCTTGACGAAGACTCCCAACGCATGGATGTGGTCGTTCCTGACGAACAGCTTTCGCTTGCCATTGGGCGCCGTGGGCAGAATGTCCGTCTTGCGTCGATGCTCACGGGTTGGGACATCGACATCCTGACCGAAAAGGAAGAATCCGAACGTCGTCAGGAAGAGCTTAAGACGCGCACGTCTCTCTTCATCGAAGCGCTTTCGGTTGACGACGTTATCGCGCACCTGCTGGTGAGCGAGGGCTTTACGCGCGTCGAGCAGATCGCCGAGACGCCGACCGACGAGTTGGCCGAGATCGAAGGTTTTGACATCGAAGTGGCTGGCGAATTACAGCAACGCGCCCGTTCGTGGCTCGCGGAAACCGCCGCAAAGCTCGAGATGCGCCGCGTTGAACTCGGCGTGACGGACGAAGTTTTGGGCCTGCCCGGGATGACGCCGGAAATGGCCATCAAGCTTGGCGAAAAGGACGTCAAAACGCTGGACGACGTGGGCGATCTTGCGAGCGACGAGCTGCGCGACATTATCGGAGGCGACGACCTGACGGAAAGCAAGGCCAACGAGATCATTATGGCCGCGCGCGCGCACTGGTTTGCGGACGAATCCCCCGCCGCTCCCGATCAACCGCAACAATGAGGTACGGAACGGCTCATGAACACGGCTTTGGCCACGGCACACGACGAAAAAGGTTCGCGCGGCGTCCCCGCTGCCATGCGGACGGCGGAATCGCGCGCCTCCAAAGACGAAGAGAGCGTTCGTAAATGCCTCGTGACCGGCGAGACTAAGCCGAAAGAAAGCCTGATCCGCTTTGTCGTCGATCCCTCGGGGAACGTCGTTCCCGACGTGGCGGAGCGATTGCCGGGGCGCGGCCTGTGGGTAAGCGCTGATGCCGGAGCGTTGAATCAGGCCGTCGCGAAAAAGCTTTTTGCGCGCGCGGCGCGCAAGCCGGTTTTTATTGCGTCCGATCTTTTGCGGCAGGTGCAGAACCTTTTGTCACGCCGCTGTTGCGATGTTTTGGGGTTAGTCCGCAAGGCTGGCGCCGCAGTCGTGGGACAGAATCCTATCGAAGAAGAACTTCATAAGGGGCGTTTGGCGTGGGCTCTTGTGTCCGCCGATGCCGGAAGCGATGTCCTGAAAAAGCTTGGGTCGGCCGAAATCGTCCGTTGCGGATTTTCGGCTGATTTTCTTGGGCAAGCCTTGGGCCGTGGGCGTACGCCTGCCGTCGGTTTGCGGCCGCACCGTTTGACGGCGCTGCTGCGCAAGGAGCTGGCGCGTCGGCAAGGCGTCGGGGAAGCGGGCGATTTTGTTAATAATGAAGCCATGAATGGCGGGAAGACATGACCGAGAAAGAGCCGAAAAAGATACTGAGCCTAGGCGCGAAAAAGCCGACGCTGGAGCTTAAAAAGCCCGTCAAGACCGAAGGCGGGGCCGCCGGATCCGTGCGCCAAAGCTTTTCGCATGGCCGGTCGAAGACCGTGGCCGTGGAGGTCAAGCGCAAGCGCGACGCGTCGTCTTCGGTCGACGTCAAGTCCGCTCAGGCGACGGTGCGCGGACCCGAGCCCGGAACGACGGTCAGCGTGAACGAGCGCGGACGCGCGACAAGCGCGGTCATTCGTCAGCTTACGCAAGAGGAACGCGAGGCGCGGCTTCGCGCGTTGCGCGGCGCGGCGCTAGAAAGCGAACAAAAACGCGAACGCCCCGAGGGCGCGGCGGACGGACTTCCGCTTGTTTCCGAGCAGACCCTTTCCGAACACGAAGAGCCTTTGTTGACGGAACGCGAAAGGCTGCGTCTTCGCGAAATTGAGGAACTTCAGCTCATTCAGGATCAAGAGCGCGCCGAAAACGAGCGCCGCAAGATTGAAGACGAGCAAAGAGCTCAAGCGCGTAAGCTCGCTTCTGGGCGGGCCGGTGAAACCGATCGCATGCGCAGCGCGACCCAGATCGGCGACATCACCGGCAACAAAGATGCGGCTTTGGTGCGGCGCGGGCAGCTGGCCGACGAAGGCGAAGAGGGTGCGCGGCGAGGCAAAGGAAACCGCGTTCCCGTTCCGCCGCGTCGGGGCAGTGCCGACCGTCGGCGTTCCGGAAAACTGACCGTGGCGCAAGCTTTGTCGGATGACGAGACCGGCGGCCGCCGCCGCTCTTTGGCGTCCATTCGCCGCCGTATCGAGCGCGAGAAGCGTCAGGCCA
>CAZYPX010000082.1:0-8557 GCA_964649675.1 uncultured Rhodospirillaceae bacterium
ATGACGGCGCTGGCCCCGAAAGCCGCCGCCGAACGCAAGATCGCCCCGACGTTGTGCGGGTCCGTCACTTGATCCAAAACGACCAGTAAGTCAGGTTGTTGCGTGACTTTCAGCAAAGCGTGCAGGGGCGTTTCGGGGAGGGGATCGGCCTCTAATACGAGGCCTTGATGGACGCTGTGCGGGGGTAGGAGGCGGTCGAGTTCCTGTCTCCCCACGATCTTGGGGGTAGGGCGGGGGAGGCTCTCCAAAACGGCGGCGGCCATGGCTCCGGCGAGGGTGTCGCGACCGCCTTCGGTGAGCCATAAACGATGGCAGGCCCGCTTGGGGTTCAGCCACGCTTCATGCACCGCGTGAACGCCCCAAATAAGCACGCCTTGGGGGCTAGGGCGCAGGTTTTCAGCGGCTTGGGGTTTGGCAGGCTTGGGCTTGAAAAAGGGCTTTTTGGGCTTGTTTTGAGCCGCAAAAGCGGGCTTATGCTCCGGCTTATGGTCGCGTTGGGGTTTGTGCTTTGCGCCATGCTTCGGCGTATGTTTTGGCGCATATTTTGCCCCATGGGGCTGCTGGTCTCGTTCACGCCGTTCAAAGGGCCTTTTATTGTCGTTGGAGCCCCGTCCCTTGCTTGAAGATCTTGAGTTTTTTCGTTTCATGTGCGCATCTTGAACGTCTAGCATTGACAAGCGCAAGTAAATTCCGTTACGTGGCGGACTTTCATGATGCGCCTTCAGGACAGGTGGCCGAGTGGTTAATGGCAGCAGACTGTAAATCTGCCCGCGCGAGCGTACGGAGGTTCGAATCCTCCCCTGTCCACCACCTCTACGACAAACAAGACGTTTTCTCAGGAATGTTGAAAAAGACGCTTTTAAAAACGGCCAGTTACGCGCTTATGCATATGGGCATAGCCATTTTGGTCGCCTACGCGCTGAGCGGAAGCTGGCGTATAGCTCTTGCCATTGGTCTTTTGGAGCCTTGCATCCAAACCTTCGCGTTCTTTTTTCATGAACGCGCATGGCATAGGTTTGAACGTCAACAACATCGGGAAGATCACCACGATAGCGTGATAGACAGCGTGTCTCCGGCAAGCCGGATCGTAGAAGACATGATCAATCGCGACGGGAACAATCCGTCCTGATATCGAAAAAAACTCCCATTGCTTTTTCCCCCGAATCGTTAATCCGTCAGTAACTATTTCATTTATAGTCTTGTTTCGTCGTCTATCTTTGACACGAAAGGGGCCGCCATGTGTGGAATCGACTGCGTCGCTATTTTGGAACGCGTGAAAAACATCATTCTTAAACCTGCTCAAGAGTGGGATAAAATCGCGTCTGAAACCGCGACTCCGAAAGAAATTTTCTTGGGCTATGCCGTTGTTCTTGCGGCTATACCTGCCGTATGCGGATTCCTTGGGCTTGTGTTCTTCGGGTATCCGTTCCCTGGCCGCGCCCTGAACGTTCCTTTCATGAACGCCTTGATTTATGGCCTTTCAAGTTACGTTTTAGGTCTTGTCGGGGTTGTGGTTATGGCCTTCGTGATCGACGCTCTCGCCAAGCCGTTCGAGGGCGAAAAAAACATGAATCAAGCTTTCAAGGTATCTGTCTATTCCATGACAGCAGCATGGCTTGCGGGGGTTTTCTCCCTCATTCCGGCATTGTCGGTGCTTGGCCTTCTTGGCCTTTACTCCGTCTATTTGCTGTACGTAGGTCTTCCAAGGCTCATGAACGTGCCGGAAAGCAAGGCGCTGCCCTATACGGGGGGGTCATCGTGGCAAGTTTGATCGTTTGGGTTGTGATGAGCGGCCTTTCCGGCTCGCTGATCGCTCCGGTTGGCATGCCCCAGCCATAGGTTGCGTTAACGCTTTTTTAACGCATTCCCCTATATTGTTTCGATAGGGAAATCTATCAGTTGCGTTAAAGAGTGTAACAAGACGGTAAACATCAGGTCACTTAGGATCAGTACGCGTTTTCTCACTATAGCTCTGTAACAAAGGCGTCGTGGTGTGATTGGGAATAAACTCATCATAAGCGTTAGTGCAGTGTTGGCGTGGCTGGGGAGCTCACCAGCCACGTATAACACAGCGCAGCCTAATGACGAGGGGGCAAAAACGGAAGGTGTGGCCACACTTATTAATTCCGTTGGAGCCGAAAGGACCCATTTTGCGATCTACGTCGGGAAAGGAGGCTGCCAAAAAGAAAAATCCGAACATTGTGTTTTTTCAATCATCGGAACAAGTGGGGTCATGAAGGAGGATGGCCGGATCCAGCATAAGTATCTCGATCCGTTGGACGGGAAATTTTTCAAAACAACTGCGTCAGATGTCGTGGCTATGCGAAAAGCGCAGCGGAGGTGGGCTGACATGTGAAATAGCCACCCACCCAAACCTACACACATCACACACACACTGAATACACACACAAGATTTAAAGCCCGCCTGTTTCCACTGTATGGAAAAGGCGGGCTTAGTCGTTTATGGGGTTTTTAACGATAGATGCCATATGCCCCTTTCATAATAGCACGTTCTAAGCCACACAGCAGCCACGTGGATGGTCATGGATGGCGTTGCTCCAGACGAGGTAGCAACATCGCTTGGAGACAGCGAAAAGACAGTGGAGACGGTCTATGGCAAACATGCGCCGGACTATCTCTACCGTGCGGTAAAATCTCTTAATTTTATCAAAAAGGAAGTCCGAAACATTACAGATGTAATGTTTTTTCGGCAGATTTTTGCGAGAGGAAATCGGCTAAACCTTTGTAGAAAATGGAGCGGGCGACGAGGCTCGAACTCGCGACCCCGACCTTGGCAAGGTCGTGCTCTACCACTGAGCTACGCCCGCGTCTCCAAGAAGTGGGAATATACAACCCCTGCCACGGTTTGCAAGCCCCGTTTAACGAGCCGTTTTTCTTTGCTTTTCCCCTTTGTGTTTGCACATTAGGCCTTGAAGGGGCAGTATGCCGCCTTATCAGAAAATGCGACAGTGAACGGGCTTTTTTCTATGGATATTATCGGTTCGACCTCCAATCCGGCGCCTGCGCAGGGCGCGCCTGACGGCGATATTGTCAAAGACGTGTCTATGGCCACCTTCATGAAAGACGTGATCGAGGCTTCGCGGGCAAGCCTTGTGATCGTCGATTTTTGGGCGCCGTGGTGTGGCCCTTGCAAGCAATTGGGACCGACGTTGGAAAAGGTCGCAAAGTCGTACAAAGGCGCGGTGCGCCTCGCCAAAATCGACATCGACAAAAACCCCCAGATCGCGCAGCAGATGCGCGTGCAATCCATTCCCGCCGTTTTTGCCTTTTTTCAAGGGCAGCCGGTTGACGGTTTTATGGGCGCGTTGCCGGAATCCCAGATCAAGTCATGGATCGACAAAATGGTGAAGGCCTTGGGGCGGGCTTTGCAAAACGGGCCCGAGAATTACGACGAGGCCCTGAATCAGGCGGCTGATTTTCTTGCTCAGGGCGACAACGCCACAGCTGAGGCCATCTATGCCGACATTCTGGCCGAGGATCATGAAAACGCTCAAGCCTATGCTGGCGTTTTGCGCTGCTATCTGGCGCGTGGCGAGACGGATAAGGCGCGGGAAGGGCTGGCGAACGCGCCCGAGCCAATAGGCAAGGACAAAGCCTTTGACAGCGTGCGCGCGGCTCTGGAGCTTGCCGAACAGACAAGCGGATCTTTGGGCGCTTTGGACGAGTTAAAGGCTGTCGTCGAGAAAAACCCTGCCGACCATCAGGCGCGGTTTGATTTGGCGATGGCGCATTTCGCGGCGGGCGCGCGCGAAGCGGCGGTGGACGAGCTTTTGGAAATCGTGCGGCGCGACCGCAAATGGAACGACGACGCGGCGCGCAAACAACTGGTCAAGTTGTTCGAAAGCTTTGGCAACACGGATCCTTTGACGGTTTCGGGACGTAAACGCCTGTCGTCCTTGCTGTTCGCCTGACGCGCGCTGCGGCGCATGAAAAAACCCGCCGCCGACCGCCGTAAATGGCGATCGGCAAGCGGGCTTTGTCCTTTCTATTTTCGTGTTACCTGCGTTCGCCCATCAGGCTGAGCAGGAACTGGAAAGCGTTAATGAAGTTCAGGTAAAGCCTGAGCGATCCCATCACCGCCATTTTGTTGTTGGCTTCCGAACCCCAGCCTTCGGCGTACATTTGCTTGATATTTTGAACGTCATAGGCCGTCAGTCCCGTAAAGATGGCCACCCCCAGAACCGAGACGACCCACTGCAACATCGCCGATCCCATGAACAGATTGATCACGGAGGCGATCAAAAGGCCGATGACGCCCATCATCAGGAACGAGCCAAGGCTGGAAAGATCGGCCTTGGTGGTATAGCCCCACAGGCTCATCGTGCCGAATGTTGCGGCGGTGATGAAGAAGGCGCGGGCGATGCTGGCCTCGGTGAAGACCATAAAGATCGCGCCCATCGACAGGCCCATCGTGCCGCAGAAAAGCCAGAAAAGGGTCTGGGCGCGGGCCGCGCTGATCGACATCATTTTAACGTTCATATAGATCATGAACACAAGCGGTGAGAATATGGCGACCCATTTCAAGGGGGTGCCGAAGATGATGCCGGACAACGCCGTGTTTGCCACGATGAAGGCGATCAGGCCCGTGACGGCAAGGCCGCCAGCCATGTAGTTGAACACGCGGAGCATGTGCGCGCGCAGTCCCGCGTCGAAAGTCACGCCAGCGGCGGTTTCGCGCCCGGCGACGTTGGAGCGGAAGAACGGATCGACCATAGTCTTACCTCATGCGGATGGTTAAAACGGTTATCGGTTATGATATGGGGACTTCGCGCGGCATTTCAACATAAATCGGAAAGCTTTATGTATTCCAGAGGCTTGAAATACCAGCATCTCTGTTTGCTTTGTGGTCGGTGGATCGGCTGTTCGGTTGCGTCGATGATAAGGGCCTCGGTTTTCTCACGGCTGACGCGGATCGTTTGCTTGACGACTAAAACGCGCGCCGCAAATCGTTCGAACATCTCCAGAATAATCGGCATGCTAACGCCTGCGAAAGACCAAAAAGCCTTCTTGCCAATCAGGCACCAACTGTTAACTCTTGTCGTCGGAAAGCGCCTCTAACCCCCTCTAACCTTGAACCACAATCAGGTTATCAAAGATTCAACGCCGTTTCGCATCGGTTCTATCGAGAACCAGAGATTTTCCTTACGGGCATTCCCCCTCTACTGAGAGCGGCATTTCTGAGTTCGGGGCCACTTTTGTCTGTATGCAGATTATTCCGTGAGGGCTGTTTCACATCGTGGATGCGTGCCGGCCCTGGTCCACAATTGGCTATCTCCGAGAAAGGGGATGAACATATATCCGTGGAGTTCGAGCAAATCGGGGTTTTTCAGGCTTATTCTGGCGCTGAACTTGCTGCCATGGCGCGGGCTATAGATCCAGCCGCCTGTATAGCTTCCTTGGCTTTGGGGTTCAAAGCCGCCAAGAAATTGCATGCCGCACAATGGGCGGGTTCTAAGCGCGGGATTGGGGTTTTTATCGTCAAGCGATGGGTTTTGCAGGCTGTCTTCTTTAAGCCAGTGAAAACGGCCGCACAGATAGCCCTCGCAAGGGTAAATCTCAACGACTCCGTCCTTATCTTGGGTGAGCCAGAATCCGGTTGCGGAACCATCGGGCGATTGATCGGCTAAAACCGGTAAACCGGACATAAATACAACCGCAAACGAAACCAGCAATGTCTTGATCAGGGGGAAAGTCAACATGCATGCCTCAAGGTACAAGTTACAAAGTTAAAGGTTTCTGATTGATAAGAACTTGAATAATAAGCTCTCATATCAGGGCTTTTTTATGAATTGTCGGATTTTCGGCCCAAAATCTCTCTCTTGCCGACACGGTTTGCCTGACTCACGATGCCGTCGCGTTCCATCCGCTCTATAATGTTCGCGGCGCGATTGTAGCCGATCTGGAGTTGGCGCTGAATGAAGCTGGTCGAAGCCTTGCGTTCGCGAAGGACGATGTCAACAGCTTTGTCGTATAGATCGTTATCGCCGTTACTTCCCTGGCTTTCGCCTTCGGCATAGGCGGTTTCATCCTCTTCCGTCACCTCCAGCAAATAATCGGGTTCGCCCTGTTTTTTCAAGAACGCGACGATGGATTCAACTTCGCCATCGCTTACGAAAGGTCCGTGAACGCGCGTCACGCGGCCTCCACCGGCCATGTAAAGCATGTCGCCGTGCCCCAGAAGCTGTTCGGCTCCCTGTTCGCCGAGTATCGTGCGGCTATCGATTTTAGAGGTTACCTGAAAGCTTACACGGGTCGGGAAATTGGCCTTGATGGTACCGGTAATAACGTCAACGGACGGGCGCTGGGTCGCCATGATAAGATAAATGCCTGCGGCACGGGCCATCTGCGCCAATCTTTGCACGGCGCTTTCGATGTCTTTTCCTGCCACGATCATAAGGTCCGCCATCTCGTCCACGATCAAGACAATATAGGGGAGGGGGGTCAGATCGAGCGGTTGTTCCTCATAAACGGGTTGTCCCGTTTCGCGATTGAATCCCGTTTGAATGGTCCTCGTTAAATTTTCGTTGTTCTTTGCCGCATCGCGCAGCCTTTGGTTGTAGCCGTCGATGTTGCGAGCTCCGAGTTTGGTCATGGCGCGATAACGCTCCTCCATTTCGCGCACAGTCCATTTCAAGGCCAAAATGGCTTTTTTAGGCTCTGTAACCACCGGA
This sequence comes from uncultured Rhodospirillaceae bacterium, assembly GCA_964649675.1. GTDB lineage: Bacteria > Pseudomonadota > Alphaproteobacteria > UBA9219 > UBA9219 > CAZVCG01. Next base: position 6,693 of record CAZYPX010000082.1, read on the forward strand.
GCCAGCAAGTGGGGGATGCCTTCATAGACCGAAAGCTCAAGAACCTTGGGGTCGATCATGATGAAACGGCATTTTTCAGGGGGCAAACGATAGATCAGTGATAGGATCAACGTGTTGATGGACACGGATTTACCCGATCCCGTCGTGCCGGCGATCAAAAGGTGGGGCATGCGCACCAAATCGCTGATAACGGGATTGCCCGATATGTCCTTGCCCAGAACGAGAGGTAGGGAACCTTTGTATTTTGTGAAGACGTCGCTGCATAGCAATTCACGAAGATAGACGATTTCGCGGTGTTTATTGGGAAGCTCGATTCCAATTACGTTGCGGCCGGGGACAACTGCCACACGAACGGAAGCAGCGCTCATATTACGGGCGATATCGTCTGCAAGGGAAATGATGCGCGAAGAACGCGTGCCCGGGGAAGGCTCCAGTTCGTAAAGCGTTACCACCGGTCCAGGGCTGACCTTGGTGATGTTTCCGTAAACGCCAAAATCCTCAAGCACAGTCTCGAGAAGCCGCGCGTTCTTTTCAAGAGCCTCCTCGGAGATTTCGGGACGCACGTTTTCAGAGGAATCCGGCCAATGAAGAAGCTCAAGGGGCGGCAAAGGCATCGAGCCTTCCGGCCTGAGGGCAAGGCTCGCCTGCCGCGCGGAAGCGGCGGGCCGCTGAATCAGGTTTGGACGTGCGCGCTTCTGTGACGTTGATGCGCCTTTATCGGTTTTTTTAGCCGGAATTTCGGGCGCGTTTTTTTTGTCTGCAGTCTCTTCGATTTCGTCGAGATCATCATCGTCAAGTTCGCCATATCTCCATAGCTCGATGCGCCGGTGGACGAATTCTTTTAAGGAGTGTAAGGCGCGATCGTAATTATCACGCAACAGACCCCAGAAGGAATGCCATTCTTTCAGCATCAAAGCTGCAGACACATAAATGCAGCCCAAACCGAAAAGCGCCACTAGCGGCGATAAAATCAGAGCGCCGTTTTTACCGGGAAGCCGTTGCGTTGCCCACAAGCTCATGACGTGGCCGATGGATCCTCCCCATCTAATGTTGGAGGCAGAACCGACGAATGTTTGTAAAGCCGCCAAACCGAATGCGAAAGCCAGAAGAGCCAAGAACAAAGCGACAAGCCGCCATACGGTTCGCTCCAACGCGCGGCCTGTCCATATAAGCCACCCCCAACTTGCGAAAACCACAACAAGAATGAGTGAAGAAAGCCCAACCGTTTGCCATGCGATATCGGCAGCGTGGCTACCCAATGAACCTAGCCAGTTTTTATAGGCGGCTGAAGTGGATGCCGTGTTGAACGAGGGATCAGACGAGTCGTAGGTAAGAACGATGAGGCTCCACACCCCCGCCAAAAGGAAAAAAAAGACGGCCCGAATGCGCCTGAAGAAAATGACAATCGCTTCCCGAAAGGATTCGGGAAGCCACCGTGAACTCGTAGCGCGACGGCGTTGTGGCCGGAGTAAAGGGCGAGGAGACATAAGCTTATGTTAGGAACCAACGGGGAACGGGTGTTTCAGATCGTTATGAATTTATAGTCATATATTGTTTCCGACGGAAGAAAAACGTTTCCAAGGCTTTAAAGATTAATGAAAAATTAAAAAAGGCATTGGATTATTCCAGACTAGGTCAGTAATAAATATGTGAAACGCTGCCGGATTTTCTGCATGAGCAACGATCTCTACATCATATGGCACCCAGACAACGATTTGGGCATCCCCATCATTGACGAACAGCATAGAGGGCTTGTTTCGGCCATTAATTCGCTTCACTACTTTATCAAAGCCGATAAGGGAGTCGAAATGATCTGACCTGCTCCCCGTTTATGTACCACAGGAAAGTTGAATCTTTTGGCAGGG
>CAZYPX010000083.1:0-8354 GCA_964649675.1 uncultured Rhodospirillaceae bacterium
ACCGGCAAGAAAATGGCGGACAAAAAGTTTTTCTATCATACGGGCCATCCGGGAGGGATCAAGGAAAGAACGCCGCGCCAGACCCTTTCGGGCCACTTTCCTGAACGTCTTATCGAAAAGGCCGTCGAGCGCATGATGCCGCGCGGACCCCTTGGCCGCAGGCAGATGGGCTATCTCAAGGTTTATAAGGGGCCGGAGCATCCGCATGCGGCTCAATCGCCCACCAAGATTGACTTTGCTCAGGCCAATCCGAAGAACAAGAGGGTCAAATAATCATGGCAAAGCCTCCCAGCACAACGAACACGAAAAAGCCGCGCAAAACATCCTTGTCGGGCATCAAGGCGGCTGTGAAAGAAACTAAGGCCGTTCAAGCCGAGGCGCCTGTGGTTTCCGCGCCCCAAGCCGCAAACGAGGCTCCGAAATATGAGCGCAAGGTTGACGGCTATGGCCGCGCTTATGCCACCGGCAAACGCAAAAACGCGGTGGCCCGCGTCTGGATCAAGGCCGGAAACGGCAAGATCACCGTAAATGGGCGCGATGTGAAAACGTATTTTGCGCGCCCCGTTCTGCAGATGATCGTCAAGCAGCCGTTCGATGTGGCCAACCGCGCGAACCAGTTCGACGTGGAGTGCCTTGTTGACGGCGGAGGTTTGTCCGGTCAGGCCGGCGCCGTTAAGCATGGTATTTCCAAGGCCTTGACGCTGTTCGAGCCAGATTTGCGCAAGCCCTTGAAAGTTGCCAAATTCCTTACGCGCGATCCGCGCGTTGTCGAGCGCAAAAAGTACGGTCGCGCCAAGGCTCGCCGTCGCTTCCAGTACAGCAAGCGTTAATTTTTTTTTTGCAACACGGGACATGGGGTTTGGGATTTAGTATAAATCCTGAACCTTGTGTCCATTTCTAGCGTTGCAGCTTATCATGCCCGTACTTCCTTATCGCAACATCCGGCCCAGAATTGATCCATCCGTCTTTATTGCGCCGGACGCGCTCGTCATCGGCGATGTCGAGATCGGGCCCGAGTCCTCAATTTGGTTCGGTTGCGTTTTACGGGGCGATATGCACGCCATTCGCATTGGAGCGCGGACAAACATTCAGGATGGTTCCGTCATCCATGTCACGGCGGGAGGCCAAGGCACGCATATCGGCGATGGCGTTACGGTCGGTCACATGGCTCTTTTGCATGATTGTACCGTTGAAAATGGAGGTTTTGTGGGAATGAAGGCGACGCTTATGGATGGCGCGAAAATGGAAACCAAAGCCGTTTTGGGCGCTGGCGCGTTATTGACGCCTGGTAAAACGGTGCCGTCGGGGCAATTGTGGGCCGGTAGCCCCGCAAAATTTATGCGCGAAATCACGCCAGCCGAAATGGTGGAGTTCGGCGCTCGTGCGCAAGAATATGTCGATCTGTCGCGATCATACCTCTAACTAGCTGTTTTATATGAAAAACAAAGAGGGTTTTGCTTTTCGCTACAAAAGCGGGTATGGGACACTCCCTATGACGGAACCTTTATCGGGTCTCTGCGGTATTGGGCGGGAACGACGCCCCTTAAGTTTTTCCGTTGGGACACCGCCGCTCTTTTTGCCGAATAAACCCTCTCCTTCACGCTTCGTGAGGATAAGCCTTGTCGCGGCCCTTTTTATGATCGGTTTGGCGGCGGGTTTGTGCGTTTTGGTATCGAAAAATGCAGGGCTGAAAGCGGCTGAACTGAAGACGTCTCGCGAGGTTGGGGTTGCGGCGCCTTTTCGCGTTGCCGAGACAACGGGCAAAAAGCGCTCTCTCCGAGGTAAAAACGTCAACAACGAGCCGTCCGGCATCGCTTTGTCGGAAGACAGCAAAGTTACGACAAACGCCGATGATCAGCCGCCCGCTCGTTCTATTCAGGAAAAAGAAAAAACGACCGCCGCGCCCTCGAGAGTTGTCAAGACGCCCGCGAAGCACGTTAAAATCGAGGAAACAGCAGGTCAGGGAAGTGCGGGAGAAACAAAGCGGAGCAAAAACGAAGAATCTCTTGAGCTAAGCGCCGATCCCAAACAAAGCCCTGACAATCAGGTTGGTTGGGATAGTCGGCTTGCTTTCCTTGAGCGGTTGCCTGCGGATGAAGCCGAGGAGCAAATCAAAAAAATTATCGAACAGAACCCGCGTGAAGGGGCTCCGTATGCCGCATTAGCGCGTACCTATATGCGAACGGGAGATAATCAGGCCGCCATGGCTTCGTTGCAACGCGCTATGGACGTTGAACCGTCAAATAACGGTTATCGCCTCAGCGCGGCCGTGCTTTATGACCGCGCGGGTCGAGACGCGGAGGCCTTGAGTCTGTATCGCCAATTGCCCAAACCTTTGCCGCCTGCTGCCCAAAAAAGGCTGGACTATCTAGCGGAAAACAGCGCGCCTTAAGTGTTTTTCATCTTTGGCCGGCGATGATATAAGTTTGCCGATGCTTGTTTGTGATTTCATTAGCCCCAAAGCCGTTCTTGGCCGCATGCTGTTTGAGCACATGCAAGGTATGAGCGTTTCTGCAGAAAGGCCGGAAAGTCTTGTGGCAAGCGTTTCGCTTGCGCAAGCCCGAGAGTTATGGCGTGAACGCCAGCCCCATTTAGTCCTTATTGACGATTCCGCGCTTGAGGGCTTGCCGGCGGATTTTATGGTTCATGTTAAAAAAGAATTTCCCGATGCCCTTTTTTTCGTTTTAGCTTGCGCGGACAAGGACTTTGGCTGCGCTTTTTTCACCGAGGTTTTCGTCAAGCCCGTGCGTTTAAGCCATCTTGCGGCACGGTTGGTTTTTTTCGGCAGAATGGCCGCCGTTCAGGCACGCGAAGCGGGCATGGACATCGGTTCTTGGGTTTTTGTTCCTGCCGAGAGGTTGTTGCGCTGTCCGGCGACGCAAGGCGCGATCAGGCTTACGGGCATGGAGGCAGGGCTTCTTGAGTTCTTAAGCCGCGCGGATAAGGCTGTAGATCGCGCTGAAATATTGGCCAACGTTTGGCGCTATGAGGAAGGCGTGGACACCCATACGCTTGAAACGCATATCTATCGTCTGCGGCGCAAGCTTGGCCCTATAGCCGCCGCAAAAAAACTCGGCGATCCGTTTCTGGTGGAGGGCGGCGGCTATCGTTTGAATCCGACATGGTTGCAGCCATGAAACGTCTTAAAGTCCCCTTAGTTTTTGTCGTGATCTTTATATTGGCCGCCTGTTCCGGCGGCGCGCCTGCAGGGAAGCTTGTCAAACAATATGGTGGCGCGAAAACGCGTCCCGACAACGTCGCGGAGCGCTCGATCATACTTGTGCATAAAAGAAGTGGTGAACGCCTGGGCGGAACATACTACAAAAACGGCCGGTACGATTCGCGCAAAATGGCCGCCATCAATCGCATTTTTCGGGACCGCAGAAACGGCAAGATCGGTAACATCGATCCCGAGTTAATCGATTTTCTTGTGGACATTCGCTCTCGCCTTATGTTGCCGCCGTCCGTCGAATTCGAGGTTTTATCGGGATACCGCAGTCCCGAAACAAACGCCGCTTTGGCTTCGGCCAGCAACCAGGTGGCGCGCGAGAGCCTGCATATGCATGGTTGGGCCGTGGATTTCCGTGTGGAAGGCGTGGATGGCAGAGCCATAGCCGAGGTTGCCAAGACTATGCAGCGAGGAGGGGTTTCCTATTATCCCAGCAGCAATCATGTGCATGTGGATTTAGGCAACATACGGACGTGGCCGACAAAATAAGGCCGTCAAAGGCTTAAGAGTTCGGTAAGATTTCCTGCGTATCTTGCAGAGCATGTCACTGGGACCTGAGGACATACTGAATTTCTGGTTTATGGAAACGCCATCGTCGCAATGGTTTAAGCCTGATGCGGCGTTTGACGAGACCATACGCTCCCGTTTTCTCGACGTTTACGAAACGGCAGTGCGAGGGGAGTTTCGCGCATGGGAAGACACGCCGGAGGGCATGCTGGCCCTTTTGCTTCTTTTGAGCGTTTTTCCGCGACGCATGTTCCGTGGCACGGCCCGGGCGTATGCGATGGACGCCCGAGCGCTTGATTTGGCGCGTGCGGGAATCGTTAAACACTTCGATGACCGCATCGACCGGCAGTTTAAGCTTTTTTTCTATTTGCCGTTCAGCTTTACGGAAAACGCCGGCGAACAACGACTTGCCGTATATTACATTCGCGAACGGACGAAAGAGATTTTCTGGATTGATGAGGCCGAAGAACGCCAAAAAATCATACAATGCTTCGGGCGCTTTCCTCATCGCAACGCCGCGCTCGGACGCTCCACCACGACGGAGGAAGCCGAATACATGAAGCAGGCGAAGGAGGAGGTATAGTCTTGCGCGTTCGGCCTACGGCTTACGGAAAAGGCTTGTGGGCCGAGGCGTTATGCCGTCTTTCGCTGCGCCTGCGCGGCCATAGGATCGTAGCGTCGCGCTATCGATCCAGACTGGGAGAGATCGACATTATCGCGACGCGGGGCAAAATCCTTCTTTTTATCGAGGTCAAGGCGCGCCGCACACTCGTGCAAGGAAGCGAGGCCATAACACAGCGCCAGCAGGCGCGCCTCGAACGCGCGGCGGCGGCATTTCTTTCCCGTCATTCGCGTTACGCCGCTTACGCCCGCAGGTTTGACGCCATGCTTGTCGTTCCATGGCGATGGCCAGTGCATATTTCCGGTGCATGGGAGCCGTTAAGGCATTAGTATGCGAAACATGTCGACTCAGACAGAAGCCATAAGCATTTTGCGTCGTGTGGGCGGACAGCCCGACGATCGCTTCGATCTGGCGGAAGCGGCGATTGCGTTGGCCTCGCTCGAGCTTCCCGACAGGCGCGTCGATTCTTACCGGCGTCATCTTGACGAATTGGTGGAGGGCGTGCGGGCAGAAGGTTCGGCGGTCAAGCTTGATGACCGGCTGCGTTTTTTGCGCCGCGTTCTTGTCGTAAAACACAAATACCGAGGCGAAGACTCCGGCGATTTGCGAAATGTGAACTTGATGCATGTCGTTGATCGCCGTTTGGGGAGTGGCATCGCTCTTGGGATTCTTTATCTCCATGTGGCCGAAGCACTGGGATGGCCGATGGCGCCGCTTGCTTTTCCGGGAAGCTTTTTGCTCAGAATCTCCGGGCAGGATGGCCGGGCCGTTCTGGATCCCTTTCGCTCGGGAAAGACGTGTCGGCCGGAGGAGTTGAGGGCTCTCGTGCAATCTTGCGGATTCGACGCCATTGATCGTTTGACGGACTGTTACGTGCCGCTTTCCAAGCGCGACGTTCTTCTCAAGCTATTGCAAAACATAAAACGCCGCCAGCTGGGGATGGATATGGCCGAGGCGGCCGTGAATACGCTTCAGAGCATGATCCTCATTGCGCCGCGCCGCCACGATTTGTGGCGTGAACTCGGGTATATGCAAGCCGAACGCGGCAATTTGCGCTCGGCGATTACGGCGCTTGAAATCGTATGCGATCTTTCAGGGGAAGCTTCCCACGTGCAGCAAGCCGAACTGATGGTTGGCCAGTTGCGCCGGCAATTAAATTAATCCGGCAAAATTTCGCGAAGCGCTCCGCCGACCTGAATCCTTTGTAGGCTTCGCGCAAGGCCTGTGGAGTCATCCGTGACGAGGAACGTGCCGCAAAGCGTGGCCTCGCCTTCGGCGGGCGCAAAACGCTCGCCCGGCACGTTGCGGATGAACCGCCAGACAGCCAGATCCTTTTTCACGCCGATGACGCTATCATAATCGCCGCACATGCCGGCGTCTGTCTGATAGGCCGTGCCTTTGGGCAGAATATGCTCATCGGCGGTTGGAATATGCGTGTGCGTGCCTATGACTGCGGAAACACGGCCGTCGAAATAATGCGCGAACGCCATTTTTTCGGAGGTTGCTTCGCCGTGAAAATCGATGACGATAGCATGGGCTGTCTGGCCGAGCCGGTATAGGGAAACGAGCCTTTCGGTGACGGCAAAAGGATCGTCCACCATGTGCGCCATGAAAAGGCGCGCAAGAACGCTGACGATGAGAATTTTGCGGCCATCGGGAAGAGCGTGGAGATAGCTTCCATGGCCGGGCGTGCCTTCAACGAAATTAAGCGGGCGCAAAAGCCTTGGGTCGCTGTCAATGGCTCCGACAATCTCTTTCTGCGCCCAAACATGGTTGCCGGTTGTCAGGCACGTTGCTCCCATGGCGTAAAATTCCTGAGCCAGCTTGTCGGTCACTCCAAGGCCGGACGCGGCGTTTTCGGCGTTCAAGACGATGACATCCGGACTCAGCCGTTCTTTCAAAGCGGGAAGATGTTTTTTTATTCCGTCGCGGCCGCTTCTCCCCACGATGTCGCCGAAAAACAAGATGCGCATAGGTTAAACCTTCGCCCCTTCCTCGATCCACGCGATGCGCAGGACGTTTGTGTTGCCGGGCGTGCCGAACGGCACGCCGGCCGTGATGGCGACCCGTTGCCCTGCGCTGGCAATGCCGTCGCGCAGCACGATTTTAACGGCTTTTTCCACCATTTCGGACAGGCTGACCACGTCCTCGGTGTGGACTGCGTGCACGCCGAACGACAGCGTCAGCCGCCGCGCGGTTTCGAGCCTTGAGGTCAGGCCGACGACAGGCACATGCGGACGTTCGCGGGAGGCGCGCAGAGTCGTCGAGCCCGAGGTCGTGTAGGTCACGATGGCTGCGGCGCCTATCGTGCTGACGACTTGCTTGGCGGCCGAAGTTATGGCGTCAGCCGCGGTGTTTTGCAGGTCGGGATGCAGAATCGTGAGGCCTGAATAATAATTCGGGTCGGTCTGCGTATGGCGGATAATGCGATCCATGATCCGAACGGCTTCCAGCGGGTATTGGCCGCTGGCCGTTTCGGCAGAGAGCATGACGGCATCGGCCCCTTCGTACACGGCGGTGGCTACGTCCGAAGCCTCGGCGCGGGTCGGGGTGGGCGAAGAAATCATCGATTCAAGCATTTGCGTGGCGACGATCACGGGTTTGCCCGCGCGGCGTGCTTCCCGCACGATGAGTTTTTGCAGTCGCGGCACGTCTTCCGGCGGCATCTCGACGCCCAAATCGCCGCGTGCCACCATCACGCCGTCGGCGGATTCGAGAATTTGCGTCAGGTAGCGGATGGCGGTCGGCTTTTCGAGCTTGGCCAAAACGGCCACGCGTGACCCCGTCATCTTGCGGAGTTCGGCGATGTCCTGAGGCCTTTGCACGAAAGACAGGGCTATCCAGTCAACGCCCATATCGAGCGCCCCCTCAAGGTCTTTCTTGTCTTTCGGCGTGATGGGCGAAAGAGGCAGCATGACATCGACGACGTTGACGCCTTTGCGGTCGGAAAGCGCTTGTCCGGCTATAACGATGGTGCTGGCGTAATCCGCTCCGCAGTGAGCGACGCGCAAGCGCACCTTGCCGTCGTCCAGCAGCAACTGGCTTCCGGGAACCAGCGCCGCGAAGATTTCTGGATGCGGCATGGATACGCGCGTGGCGTCGCCGGGTTTGGGGTCGAGATCAAGGCGGAACTCCTGCCCTTCTTTCAAGGTTATGGGGCCGCTGGCAAACGTGCCAAGGCGCAGCTTGGGCCCTTGCAAATCGCCCAAAACGGCGATGGGTCGCCCAACCTCTTGCTCGACTTCGCGTATCCAGGCAATGCGTTGGCGGTGGTCGTCGAGCGTGCCGTGGCTGAAATTCAGGCGGAACACGTCCACGCCGGCCTCGAACAGCGCGCGGATGTTGTCTTTCGTGGACGTGGCCGGGCCGATCGTGGCGACGATCTTTGTCTGGCGTTCGCGGTAGGGGCGGGGAGATCCGTTCATTGTTCCTCAAAAACAGAAATATTTACAGCTTTCCGTGGCGACGATTTTGCCGCCGCAGCTCTCATAACATGAGGTGTAGGGATGTTCGCAATCCTCAAGACAGGACAACGGCGCGCATTTCTGGGGCCTTTCGAAATCACTGGGGCGCAAATCGAGCGGCAGACGCATGCGTATTTGTTCCTGCGCGTAATCCTCATAATCCTTTATGGTCTGCGCCTGCATTGCCGTGGTGCAGGCTCGTTGTTCAAGGGCGCATTTCTGGCGGCAGCGTTCGCGTGATTCGTTGCACTGGTGGATGCACATGCGCCCGCCGGGCGTAGCGGGCGGCTCAAAAATGGGTTTTGTGGGCACAGACTTGCCGCAGGCGGACAACGTCAGGCAAAGAAAAAGGGAAATTAATAAAGGCAAGCGCATAGTTAAGGCTTAATGCCTGTTCGGGGTGATGACAAGCGGCTTGCTCTGCGCTATGAAAGTGCCTGCAAGAGACCGCCCCTGTAGCTCAGCTGGTAGAGCAACTGATTTGTAATCAGTAGGTCGTTGGTTCAAATCCGACCGGGGGCACCATAAACAT
>CAZYPX010000084.1:0-8335 GCA_964649675.1 uncultured Rhodospirillaceae bacterium
CTCGCATTGAAGAAATCGCCCGCATGCTCTCCGGCGCCGAAATCACCCCCGCCGCAAGGAAGGCGGCGATAAGTTTGATGAAGGGATAGCCAAGGCGCTAAAGGCCAACTTAAAGGCCAACTTAAAAGCCCGTCGTTAGGTCCAATTTGTTCATTATGTTCCCTGTTGGATTGTCCATTGTGTTCACCCGCGCCTACCTCAAGGTCACGGTCAATGAAATCCGCGTCCACGACGATTTGCTGAAGCTTACGGGTGAGAATAAAACGATGGCCGACCTGATTGCGGCCAACGGCATGATCGACCCCAATGCCGCTGTACACAGATCCATACCTAGTTGGCGCGCCCTAGAAGATTCGAACTTCTGACCTGCTGCTTAGAAGGCAGCTGCTCTATCCAGCTGAGCTAAGGGCGCATAGACGATAATTCGTTGATCGCGTAAAATGTACTATACTATGGGATACCTAATTTTTGGTTTCCTCGGCCTTATTTATCTCTTTTTTATATAGCAAGGCTACCTTTTTTGTTTCAGGCCCGTTTCGCACCTGCAAAACATTATTAACATTGCCTTTCCTTCATTGACGATGTCGGACTGCACGACTAAGGTTTCGCCCCATAAATACCAATTTTTCAGGGAGTCTTTTTTATGGTTCGCGCCAGCTTTAATAAGAAACCCGTCAGCCGCTCCTCCGTCTCAGGAACATACGCCTCCCCTCCTACGGCGCCCGCATCTTTTACGCGCCTTTTCTTCGAAAACGTTTCCAGCGATGATCTGGCGTCCCTGCCAGAGGCCGTTCGTCAATGCATGGCCGCGTCCATATGGCAGCTTGCGCAAAAGCGGCGCCCTGGAAAAATAAACTTACGCTTCTTCAACCCGACTCTTGAAAAAAACGGCTGGTCTTTCAAGCGCTCCGTACTTGAAATCGTGAACGACGACATGCCCTTTCTTGTCGACTCGGTCACCGCAGAACTCCAGCGCCACGGCTTGACCGTTCACTTGTCGATCCATCCCATCATGCAGATACGCCGCGATAACGATGGCGCCCTTACGGACGCGAAGGGCGAAAAAGGCTCTCCTGAATCCCTCATGCATATACATGTCGACCGCCTTTTGGATCCGGATGAAATGGCCGACATTGAAAACGGCCTTCGCGCCCTTCTTGCGGATGTCCGGACGGTAGTTTCCGACTGGCCGAAAATGCTGGACAAGACCCACGCCCTTATTCAGGAAATCGATAAAAACCCCCCAAAAGGCATCACCGAGGACGAAAGAGAAGAAACAAAATTCTTCCTCGAATGGCTTGGCGATAAAAACTACACCTTCCTCGGCTATCGCAAACTGGATCTCGTTCGTCAAAACGGCGATATCAAATGGAAGATCGTTCCCCATTCGGGATTGGGAGTATTGCGCAACGAGGACGAACGAATCTTCGGACGCTTGCGCGACCTGAGAACGCAACCTCCCGAAGTCGTCCGCATCCTGAAACAAAAGCGCCTTGTCGTCATGGCAAAAACGAACGCGCGCAGCCGCGTACATCGCGCCGTGCCCATGGATGCTGTTTTCATTCAACGATTTGACGAACACGGCAATGTGACCGGCGAACACATGTTCGTGGGGCTCTTCACGTCGGCCTCTTATTTGCAAAGCTCGCTTAAAGTTCCCTATTTGCGCCGTAAAATCCAGTCCATCATCGAACGCTCGCGCTTCGACCTAAACAGTCACGACGGTCGGGCCTTGCTGCACATACTCGACAATTACCCGCGCGACGAACTTTTCCAGACAGAATCCGATGATCTCCTTAAGCACGCCTTGAGCATCGTCCAGCTGCAAGACCGCGCCCGCGTCGCGCTTTTCGCGCGCAAGGATCCTTTCGGTCGCTTTATGACGTGCTTGATCTATGTCCCGCGCGAACGTTACGACACCGAGACGCGCCAAAAGATTCAGAAACGTCTTGAAACCGCCTTTAAAGGAAACATGTCGTTGTTAAATATCCGCATCGACGACAGCCCTCTGGCCCGCGTTTTCATGACTATCGAGATTCAGCCTGACCTGAAAATCCCCGATCTTGCGGTTCTCGAAGCGGAAATTTGTGAAATCTGCCGTTCATGGCCTGACCATCTTCGCGATAATCTGCTCCTTGCCTTTGACGACCACGCGGCATATCGCCTTTTCCTCCGTTATGGCGAAGCCTTCCCCCACCCCTACAAAGACTCGACGAGCACCGCTGATGCCGTCCATGATATCGAGTCCATGGAGCGCGTCTTGCACGAAAACCGTTTCGTCGTTGACCTCATGGCTATGGATGATAGCGGTCTGCTCCGGCTCAAATTGTTCCAACCCGAACAACCGCTCGTCTTGTCGGATGTATTACCGCTTATCGAAAACATGGGCCTTAAGGCGCGGCATATGGGAGGCCCCTACGAAGTCGTCCCCTGCGACGGCTGCTCAAAAATCTATATCCATGAATTTGTGTGCGCGAACAGCCATCAACGAACCGCCGACTTCGACGCCATCAAACCTCTTTTCGAAGAAGCCTTCGTGAAGCTTTACGCAGGCGAGCTTGAAAATGACGTCTTCAACGCCCTCACGCTGCGCACGGGACTTGACTGGCGCCAAGTCACTATGTTGCGCGCCATGGCGCGTTATTTGCGGCAGCTCCGCATCCCTTACGAACAGGAAATGATGGCGGCTACGCTTTTGGCCCATCCACAAACGACGCAGCTTATGGCCGAACTCTTCGTCACGCGACACGATCCTGACCTGAAGGGAGATCGCCATAAGCTCATGGCGCGACTCCTTGCTAAAATTACGCAAGAGATCGAATCCATTACCGTCCTCGAAGAAGACCGTATCATACGGCGCTATCTGAACCTGATCGAATCCTCTTTGCGAACGAACTACTTCCAGCGCAATCTGGACAGCACCGTAAAACCCTACCTTTCCATCAAGTTCGACAGCCGCGCGATTGAATTCATGCCGCTTCCCAAGCCGCAGTATGAAGTTTTCGTGTACAGTCCGCGTGTCGAGGCCATCCATCTGCGTGCCGGCAAAGTGGCGCGGGGCGGAATCCGCTGGTCCGACCGCCGCGATGATTTCCGCAACGAAATTCTTGGTCTCATGAAAGCCCAGGTGGTCAAGAATACGGTCATTGTTCCTGTCGGCTCCAAGGGGGGATTTATCGTCAAACAGCCCCCACAGGACGCGGACAAGCTTCAAGCCGAGGGCATCGCCTGTTATCGCCTTTTCATCCGAGGTTTGCTTGACATCACCGACAATCGCTTAAACGGCAAGATTGTTCCCCCGCCTCATGTCGTGCGTCACGACGATGACGACCCCTATCTCGTCGTGGCCGCCGATAAAGGCACGGCCAAATTTTCCGATATCGCCAACGGCATATCTCAGGAATATAACTTCTGGCTTGACGACGCCTTCGCCTCGGGGGGGTCCGTCGGATACGACCATAAGGAAATGGGCATCACCGCGCGCGGCGTATGGGAAGGCGTCAAGCGCCATTTCCGCGAACTCGGGAAAGACATACAAACGACGGATTTTACGGTCATCGGCATCGGCGACATGTCGGGCGACGTCTTCGGCAACGGCATGCTTTTGTCCAAACATATAAGGCTTGTCGGCGCTTTCGACCATCGTCACATTTTCTGCGATCCCGATCCGGATTCGGCCATCGGCTACGCCGAGCGAAGCCGCCTTTTCAAACTCCCGCGCAGCAGCTGGATGGATTATGACAAAACCAAAATGTCGAAAGGCGGCGCCATCTATGCGCGGAGCGACAAAACCATCAAACTGACACCCGAAATCAAAAAAGCTTTTGGCCTGACGCACGACACGACGACGCCCAACGATCTTATTCAGACCATGTTGCGCGCTAATGTCGAGCTTATTTACTTCGGCGGTATCGGGACTTACGTTAAAAGCTCGGATGAGACCCATGCCGACGTCCGCGACAGGAACAACGACTCCATTCGCATCAACGGCCATGAACTTCGGGCAAGCGTTGTCGGCGAAGGCGCGAATTTAGGCATGACGCAGTTGGGGCGCATCGAATTCGCGCTTAAGGGCGGACGCATCAACACCGACTTTATTGACAACTCGGCAGGGGTCGCCACATCGGATCGCGAAGTCAACATAAAAATCCTGCTTACAAAACCCGTGAAATCCGGAAACATCTCACTGACGGCGCGCAACAAGCTGCTGGCCAGCATGACGGATGAGGTCGCGTTTCTTGTCTTGCGCGACAATTACAGGCAGACGCAGGCTTTGACGGTGGCCGAAAGCCGTGCGGCCGAATTGCTGCCTGTCCATGCGCAGAGCATCCGTTTTCTGGAGAAATCGGGACTCTTGAATCGCGCCATCGAATACATGCCCGACGATCCTGAAATCGCCGAGCGTCAGCGTATTGGCAGAGGCCTTACACGTCCTGAGCTAGCCATCCTTCTTTCATACGCCAAAATCTGGCTGTACGAAAAGCTTCTTGCGTCGGACTTGCCGGACGATCCCTTCCTTCGCAACGATCTTCTGTATTATTTCCCTGAAAACCTTAAAAAGAAGTTCGAAGACGGCATACGTCATCACCAGCTATGCCGCGAGATCGTGTCCACGCGCCTGACGAACAGCCTCATCAATCGTGTCGGAAGCCACTTCGTGTTTACGGTGGCCGACCAAACAGGCAAAGGGGTCGCGGACATCGCGCGGGCCTATCATCTGGCGCGCGCCGCGTTCGACCTGCATCCCCTGTGGAAAGACATAGAAAGCCTTGACAACAAAGCCCCTGCGGCCATGCAGACGGCCATGCTCCTGACCATCAACCGCATGATGGATTATGTCGTGCCATGGTTCCTCAATCAGAACGAGGTCCCCAAAAAGCTTGAGCCTGCCATCGCCCGTTTTAGAGATGGCATCCGGAAACTCTCCTCATGGTTTGCCAATAACCCGACAGCGCTTGGCGAATCCAGCCGCAAGATGGAAACCGAGCTTATCGGCAACGGCGTTCCCGCGATGTTGGCGCAACGCATAGCGATCATGCCCTACTTGTCCATCGCTCCCGAACTGACCCGACTTGCCGCACACTCGGGTTGCAGTCTCGATAACGCAACGGCCGTGTTCTTCGGCCTTGGCGAGCGCCTGCACCTCGAATGGCTGCGCGAACGTGTCGCGCACATGAGCGGGCCGGATACGTCGTGGAAGCGGGAAGCTTCTGCCGCCTTGCTCAGCGATGTTCTGGATAGCCAGCGCAAGCTAACGCATAATGTCCTTTCTTCAACCGGCAAAAAGACAAAAACCTGCAGCAAAGAAGAGTTGCTCATGGGTTGGATGAACAGTAACGCCCTAAGCCTTGAAAAAATTGATCTTTTGTTCGACGAGATTAAGGCGGCCGGTAATCTGGACATGGCTATGCTTACGCTTGCAAGCAGGCACATATCCGCGCTAGTGAGGTAGCCCCACCTTTTTGAGGGCTTCTTCTTCATGGCTCTCCGTGATCTTTTTCCGTCAATTGAGCCGTATGCCTCCGGCATGTTGCGCGTGGACGGTATTCATACCCTGTATTGGGAGGAGTGCGGCAATCCGCAGGGCGTTCCCGCCGTCTTTTTGCATGGAGGCCCCGGCGAAGGCGCGTCGCCGTCCGCGCGGCGCTTATTCGATCCAACAGCATGGCGAATCGTTCTCTTCGATCAACGCGGCGCGCAAAGATCCACACCTCTTTACGAAACGCAAAACAACACAACCGAACATCTCATTGCGGACATCGAGTTCCTTAGGCAAAGCCGCAACATCCGTAAATGGCACGTCATGGGTGGATCATGGGGCAGCGCGCTGGCCATCGCCTATGCCCAACAACATCCTGACAAATGCCTCGGCCTTATCTTGCGCAGCATATGCCTCATGCGCCAAAGCGAAATCGACTGGTTCCTTTACGGCCTGCGACAAATCTTTCCTGAAGCCTGGTCGGCCTTCGCCGGATTTATCGCCCCCGAATTCCGTAACGATCTTCTTTCCGCCTATCACCGGATATTTTCAGGGCCCGACGACGCCCTGAAGCGGGAAGCTTTGCGCCTGTGGCTACACTACGAATCTTCCTGTTCGACGTTTTACCCGACGATCGCTGAACGCGCCCTGACGGACAAAGATGACCCCCGTTCGGCTCTCCCTATTCTGGAAGCGCATTATTTTAAAAACAACTTATTCACGCCGGACGACAAGCTCCTTAAAGACATCCATAAAATACGCCATATTCCCGCCGTCATCGTGCAAGGCCGGTACGACATGATTTGCCCCATCGTCACGGCCGACGAATTGCACCGCCACTGGCCCGAGGCCGAATATCACGTCGTCCCCGACGCAGGTCATTCGATGCTGGAGCCCGGCATCCGTTCGACGATCACCGACGCCACGGAACGATTCAAGCATATCCGAGGGCAAGACGCCCTCGCCCGTAAAAAAGCGTTATAAAAAGTTCTAGGCCCAAGGCTGGGCAGCTCTGCGCTTTCTCTCAAAGGCCTCAATGTCTTCCATGTACTGCTCGATCAAGCTGATATCGTCCATGCCCTTCAACAAGCATTGGCGGCGAAACGGATTTACGGCAAACGAATACGTCATGCCTTCCGGTCCGCGCACGTGTTCGGCTTCCAAATCCACGGTCAACCGCGTCGGCTGGCGGGTGATAACATCCAATACCTTTTCGACCTGCTCCTTTGGCAACACAACAGGCAACAAACCGTTCTTGAAACAGTTGTTAAAGAAAATGTCGGCAAAGCTCGGCGCAATAACGCAACGGATACCATAATCTATGAGCGCCCATACCGCATGTTCACGGCTCGACCCACAACCAAAGTTCGCGCCCGCAACGAGTATCAGCGCGTCGCGCCATTGCGGCTTGTTCAAAACGAACTCCGGTATTTCCTTGCCCTCGTTCGTGTAACGCCATTCAAAAAAAAGCGCCTTGCCCAATCCCGTACGCTTCGTCGTTTTCAGGAATTGCTTCGGGATGATCGTGTCCGTATCGACATTGATCATCGGCAATGGCGCCGCAACGCCCGTGAGTTTCTCAAACTTTGGCATTATTTTGCTTTCACTACCACCGTCTCGGCGATTATGTCGTGCAACGCCTGTTTCTTTGGGGTAAACGCCGCAAGAACGAACCCGAGCATCCATATAATCACGGAAAGATATTTACCGAAATGGCGGCCTGTCGCGCGCCCAAAGGATAAGGGCTTGCCCTCTGCTGTGATCACGCGGACGCTGAAAAGCTTCTTGCCGATCGTCGCCTGCCAACTTGAACTTTCCATCAGCGCGAAATACAGCCACGCCAAGACCTGAATCTTAAGATCCAGAACCGGCAGCAACAGAGCCGGAAGAATGCCAAGCGCCGACGAGATGGGCCATACGATAATGGAACTCAGCCCAAGAATAAGGCTCAACGGGACAATCAACAGGACGACGGCAAAAAGTAGCACGAGACAATCCACAACGGCCGCCCCAAAACGCCGCCAGAAACCGGCATAAGCGTGACGACTCAAATTCACCCCGGGTTTCACTAACGTACAGGAAGCATCGGCCTTGTTCATTTCATCCTCCTCACGTCCGTCAATTCGCCCATTATTGCTGCGGCGGCTGCCATGGCCGGACCCATAAGATGCGTACGCCCATCGCGGCCTTGGCGACCTTCGAAGTTACGGTTTGAAGTCGAGGCGCAGCGTTCGCCCGGCCCAAGCCTGTCGTCGTTCATGGCAAGGCACATCGAGCATCCCGCCTCGCGCCATTCAAAGCCCGCTTCGACGAAAATCTTGTCGAGGCCTTCTTGCTCGGCCTGTTGCTTCACAAGGCCGGAGCCCGGCACAACCAGAGCCTGAACATGCGGAGCAACGCGCTTGCCCTTAGCGATTTCCGCCGCCTCGCGCAAATCCTCGATACGTCCGTTGGTGCACGAGCCGATGAAAACCTTATCGACTTTAACGCCCTCGACCCTCATACCGGGATGAAAATCCATGTAATCCAACGCACGCTTCATCGCTTGCCGCTTCGCGTCGTCTTTCGCATCCTTGGGATCTGGCACAGTGCCTGTAATGGGTATCGTATCCTCCGGCGATGTTCCCCACGTTACTGTCGGCGCAATCGCCGAAGCTTCGATCTTGACGACTTTATCAAAATGCGCTCCTTCATCCGTCGCCAACGTACGCCAGTACTCCACCGCTTTTTGCCATAACAACCCTTTCGGCGCGCACGGCTTCCCCTCGATATAGGCGAATGTCGTTTCATCCGGAGCGATCAACCCTGCCCGCGCCCCAAGCTCTATCGACATGTTGCATATGGTCATACGGCCTT
>CAZYPX010000085.1:0-8271 GCA_964649675.1 uncultured Rhodospirillaceae bacterium
GGGTACAAGGGGTGCTGGCCCGCCGTCGTGCGCGACTTTCACGAAGCCTATGGCTGGGACGGCGCGCGCGCCCGCATCGGCCCGCCGACGGCGCGGCAGATCACCGAGATGGACGAAGCCTTGCGTTGGCTCTTGTGGCTCGACCAGGCCGAGGTGCGG
Source organism: uncultured Rhodospirillaceae bacterium (assembly GCA_964649675.1). Lineage (GTDB taxonomy): Bacteria > Pseudomonadota > Alphaproteobacteria > UBA9219 > UBA9219 > CAZVCG01. The sequence continues at coordinate 160 of CAZYPX010000085.1, forward strand.
CTTGTCTGGGCGCGGGCGAATTGCGTGCGGTGGAAGGTGATCGAACGGATTCTTGGTTTTTCCCGCGCAAAACTGTGTGGCGATTGGAAAAGATCAATTATTAAAATCACGCTTTACCTCAATTTCGCGCCAGCAAGCGTTTCATATCCAAGTAAAAAATTATTAACTTCGTCTATACAAAATTGTGAAAGACAAAATAGACGTTTTCCGGTAAGTAATTCGATAGCTTCGCGAGAGGATCGCGCGGCTGAAACCCCCTCATAGTTCGAACGGAAAGCCGCCTGCATTACGCACTGGGCGGCTTTTTCCGGTGTTTCGGCGGAAAAGAATGCCCTGGAAGCCAAAAAAGCCTTGTGGGCATCGCGGATGCGGCGCTTTGACACACGCGCGGTACTGTGACGCGCATGCGCCCATGGCTGAAGCCGAACGGCGTCTGGTTGTCGATGCGCGGCGCGGGTCGGCGACTGAGCGGCTTTATGGATATAAGTGGCAAAAAGCGCGGGCCGCGTTCTTACGGCGGCATCCGCTGTGCGCTGGCTGCGTGAGGCGAGACGAGACCGTGGCGGCTGTCGTCGTAGATCACATCATTCCGCATCGCGGTGATTTAAAGTTGTTTTGGGATCAAGCTAATTGGCAGCCACTGTGCAGTGTATGTCACAACTCGCATAAGCAGCGACTCGAGAAATCAGGAGAGGCTTACGCTGGATGCACGGCTGATGGCTATCCGATTGGTTAACAACCGATGGGGTAGGGGGATCAAAAGTCTGTGGCCTCACCGCCCTAGACCCGCTTCCTAATGCAATTTTTCGGTGCGCGAAAATCTGAAAACTTTTTTTGTGAGGTAGGAAGTGGCCCAAGGTCGTCCTGCACAGCCTGATGCCGTTCGGGATGCGAAAAACAATCCCGGCAAGCGTAAAAAACGCAAGGCATCGGTCGCGTTGCCGGTTGTAAAAAGCACGGCACCGCAAGAGTTGTCGCAAAAGGCGCGTGGGATATGGGACTTGCTCGCGCCGGACTTAAGCTCGCTGAGGTTCTTGCGCGACACGGACAAGTTCGCGTTCGCCCGCTATTGCGAGCACGTCGCCCAGTGGTGGCTGCTCACGAAAGACATTGAGGAGAACGGCTTCAGCGCCGTAACCGAAAGCAACCACGTCACGATGGAGCGGCTTCGCCCGGCGTTTCTTGTGCGCGAGCGCCTCGAAAAAAATCTCATAAGCCTTGAAGACCGCTTTGGCCTCAATCCCGCCGCGCGCCAGCAAATACTTCAGCGCCTTGCCGGACTGGTTCCGGCCGCGCCTGGCGACCTGTTTGAAAAGAGCCAACCGAACGATGAGCAACCCGTCACCGAACCCAAGCAGCCGTCGGCGATCGGCCTGTTGCGCCAACCCGAAGCGATCACGAAACACTAAGAAACCGATTATCCCGCCGATGCCGAAAGGCGGCGAGCGTTACGGCGCATGGTACGACGATGACACCGCAGAAATAGCGGTTCGGTTTTTTCCGGCCTACCTGCGGCATACCGAAGCCGAGTGGTGGGGAAAACCATTTATTCTATCGCCGTGGCAAGAGGAGATCGTTCGCGCGGTCTTTGGGTGGAAGCGCTCGGACGGCACGCGGCTGATCCGTCAGCTTTATCTTGAATTGCCGCGTAAGAACGGCAAAACGGAATTCGCGGCTGGCCTGTCGCTTTTGGTTATGATCGGCGATGGCGAGTACGGCGGGCAAGGCTATTTCATGGCCTGCGGCAAAGAGCAGGCCGACGACACGGTGTTTAAAAAGGTCAGCGTCATGGTCGGTTTGTCCGAGGCGTTGGCGCGCGACGTTGTCGTTTACAAAACGTCGATTTATTGTCCAAACCTGATGGCGTCGCTCAAGACGCTGTCGTCGAAGGCGGCTACGAAACACGGCTTTTCGCCAAGCTTCGCGCTCGGCGACGAGCTGCATGAGTGGCCCGACGGCGAATTGCACGACGTTGTGCATAAAGGCACGGGCGCGCGGCGGCAACCGCTTGAAGTTTTGATCACGACGGCGGGCGAACCCGGCGTCGGCTACGGATGGGAGCTGCACGAACGCGCCGAACAGGTCATCAAGGGCGAGGTCGAGGATCCGACGTTTTACGCGCGGATATACGCCGCCGGACCTGAAGACGATTGGACGAAGCCCGAAACGTGGGCTAAGGCGAATCCGAATCTTGGCGTGTCGATCAAGGAGGATTATCTGGATGCGGAGGTCGCCAAGGCGAAGGGCAACGCCCGGAAAATCGCGGATTTCAAGCGCTACCACCTGAACATATGGAACGAAAAGGCGGTGTCCGGCGTTAATATGGCGCACTGGGACGCATGTCCGGTAAGGCTTGTCACGCTGGAAGACTTGCGCGGGCGAAGGTGCTACGGCGCGCTCGACTTGTCGGCAACGACCGATTTGACCGCGCTTTGCCTCGCCGCGCCGTGGGAAAGCGGCGGCGGCCTCGACATGTGGTGGAAGTTCTGGATGCCGACCGAAGGGCTGAAGGATCGCGTGCGCCGCGACCGCGTGCCGTATGATGAATGGATAGCCTCAGGCCTGATAACGGGAACCGACGGCAACGTCGTCGATTATGACGCGATCCGCGCGTTCATCAGCGGCGGCGTCGCGCACGATCTTGTCGATTGTGAACCAGTGAAAAACATCGTGAACCTTGTCGATCTCGCGATTGACCGCTGGAACGCGACGCAGATCGTGAACCAGCTGACGCAAGACGGCGTGAACGTAGTCGCGTTCGGGCAAGGCTTTGCGAGCATGAGCGCACCGTCGAAAGAGTTTGAGCGCCTGCTCGGCGCGAAATTGCTGAACCACGGCGGCAATCCCGTCGCGCGGTGGATGGCGACGAACACAAGCTTTATGTCGGACGGCGGCGAGAACATCAAGCCGGTCAAGCCGGACAGGAAAAAATCGGTCAAACGCATCGACGGCATCGTCACGGCGATCATGGCGATCGCGCGCACGAGCGCCAACCAACAGGAAAAACCGCCCGACATCGGCGCGCTGATCGAAGCGGGAACGGCCATCATTTAGGAGCGTTTTAATGGGGTTTTTCGGCCGGATACTGGGTAAGGAAAGGCGCTCGGCGGGAATCCATCCGCGCGATCCGGCTCTTGCCGAGATGCTTAACATGGGCCTTGGCACCGCCGCAGGCGTGAACGTGACGCCGGACACAGCAAGGTCGTGTCCGGAAGTTGACGCGTGCGTCGGTTTGATCGAGGACACAATCGCCACGGTGCCGCTTGATTTCTTCGAGCGCACGGGCGAAAGCGAGCGCGTGCGTCGCGACGATCACCCGTTGCATGCGCTGTTACATGACCGGCCGAACAGTTGGCAGACGTCCGTCGAATTCCGTCAGATGATGGAAGGCTGGCGTTCGACACACGGCAACGCCTACGCTGAAATCGTCTGGCGCAACGACGGCGTTCCGGAAGCGCTTGAGCCGCTGCACCCGAACATGGTGCGGCCTTATCGCGTGTCGGCCGGCCGGCACGCGTATGAAGTGTACGGCCATTGTGGCGCGCGACGCATCTTGCTGCCGGGGGAAATTCTGCATTTGCGCGACAAGCCTTTTTGCAGAGACCTGTTGCGCGGCGAGAGCCGCGTGACGCGTCACCGCGAATCCATCGGCATGGCGATGGCGACCGGCGAGTATCTGGCGCGCTTTTTTTCGAACTACGCCGTGCCAAAAGCTTTTTTGGAATATCCTGGCGAGCTGACGAAAGAGCAAATCGCCCTTGCGCGTGAGCAATTCGAGCGCCGCCATGCCGGTTTGGAAAACGCGCACAAAATCGGCATCCTTCAGGGCGGCATCAAGATCAATCAGGTTGGCGTGAACAACGACGAAGCGCAGGTTATCGAGGCCTATCAACTCGCCGTCGCGCGCCTCGCCCGCATCTGGGGCGTGCCGTTGCACTTGATCGGCGAAATGTCGAAGTCAACAAGCTGGGGAACCGGCATCGAGCAAATATCGATCGGGTTTATCGTCTATTATATGCGCCCCAAGTTCGTCATGTGGGAGCAGGCGCTGAACAGCGCGCTTATGTCGCGCAAAACGAACAAGCGCTTTTATTACGAATTCAACGCCGACGGCTTGTTGCGCGGAGATTTCAAGTCGCGCATGGACGGATACGCCTTGATGATCCAGTGGGGGCTTGCGACGCCAAACGAAATTCGCCGCCAGATGAATTTGCCGCCGTTGCCGGACGGCGACGAAGCTATGCGGCCGTTGAACATGGCTCCGGCGAGTCGCGTCATGGACGTTCTGCTTAAAACGACTGGCGGCAAACAACTAAGCGCCGACAGGGCGACGCGCATTCTTGCGCACATCGTAAAAATGGCAAACGGAGAACAACATGAAGAATCTTGAGCGCAGGGCCTTCGTCATCGAGGGCCTGAAGGTTGAAAGACGCGAGGGCGGCGGCGCGACGTTGCGTGGCCATGCGGCCGTTTTTAACCAGCTTTCGGAAGATTTGGGCGGCTTTCGCGAGCAGGTCGCGCCCGGGGCTTTTTTGGAGGCCATCGAAAAGGACGATATACGCGCGCTGTTTAATCACGACTCAAACTTCGTTCTTGGCCGCAACCGCGCCGGCACGTTGCGCCTTGCCGAAGATACGCGCGGGCTGGCGATCGAAATCGACCCGCCTGACACGCAATACGCCCGCGATTTGGTGGTAAGCATGGAGCGCGGCGACATCACGCAGATGAGTTTTGGTTTTTCCGTGCGCCCGAACGGGCAGGATTGGGCGAAAAATGATGACGGCGTGACGGTGCGGACGATTAAAAAGGTTCGCCTGTACGACGTGTCGCCTGTGACGTTTCCAGCCTATCCGCAAACCGACATCGCCGTGCGCGAGTTGCGCACGTGGGAAGAAACGCAGCGGCCTAAAACGCCGTTCAATCTGTTGCGCGCCAAACAGGATCAAGGGCGCATCTAAATCCCGCCGCGGGGCGGTGATAATCCCGGCGTTTTGCCGGATTTCAACAAAAGGAGAACACAATGAGTGATCGCTTGAAAGCGCTCCGCGAACAACGCGGGCGCATCGTCGAGGAAATGCGCGCCATCACGACGGCCGCCGAAACCGAAAAACGCGACATGACCGGCGAAGAGTTGGCCAAACACACGGCTTTATTCGATAAAACCGAAAGCTTGCGCCAGCAAATCGAGGCCGAACAACGCCAAAACGAGCTTGACCGGCAAATGGCCGCGACGCAGGCCGCCGCTGATGGAAAGCGCGAGAACAAGAAGAGCGGCGAGGATGAACCGATCGAGGTTCGCGCTTTCCGCAAGTTCCTGACCCGCTCGAACCTAACCGCGGAAGAAGCTCGCGCGCTTCAAGCGGATTCGGACACGCAAGGCGGTTATTTGATACCCCCGCAGCAATTCGTCACGCAACTCATTCAAGCCGTCGATAACGCCGTGTTCATCCGAAACCGTGCTACAAAGTTAGTTCTGGCCAAATCGGCGAGCCTCGGCGTGCCCTCGCTTGACGCCGACCCTGCCGATGCCGATTGGACGTCGGAAGTCGCAACGGGCAACGAAGATACGGCCATGAAGTTCGGCAAGCGCGAACTTACGCCAAAGCCGTTGGCCAAGCGCATCAAGGTCAGCAAGAAGCTTCTGCGCGATTCCGCGTTGCCTGTAGAAAATATTGTGCTGAACCGTCTAGGCTACAAGTTCGGCGTTTCCGAAGAAAAAGCCTATCTGTTGGGCGACGGAGCAAACAAGCCGCTCGGCGTGTTTGTTGCGTCCGATGCCGGTATCCCGACATCGCGCGACGTCAGCACCGGCAACACGACGACGGCGATAACATTTGACGGTTTGACGGAGGCGAAGTTCAGCGTTAAGTCCCAATACTGGCCCAAGGCGGACTGGTTATTTCATCGCGACGCGATAAAGCAGATCACCAAGCTTAAGGACGGCGAAGGCCAGTACATCTGGCGCATGTCGGTGCGCGACGGCGAGCCGGATACGTTGCTTGGGCGTCCGCTGATGATCAGTGAATATGCGCCCAACACGTTCACGTCGCAGCTTTATGTCGGCTTGTTCGGCGATTTCTCGCATTACTGGATCGTGGACGCGCTCGACATGCAAATCCAGAGGCTCACGGAACTATACGCCGAGAGCAATCAGGACGGCTTTATCGGCCGCAAGGAAACGGACGGCATGCCCGTGCTGGCCGAAGCCTTCGCCCGCGTTAAGCTGGCCTAGCGCGTTTTACGATCAAAAAGCATGAAACAAGGAGCAAAACATGGATCTGCATAACAACATAAAGGTCAGCCGCGCGATAAGCCCGGCGGCCGCCGTAACCGACAATACGCCCTTCGTGTCCCAAATTCTCGACACCGCCAATTACACCAGCAACGAACTGGTTTTGTTGGCCGGCGTTTTACAGGACGCGGACGCGACGTTCACGACTTTGCTGGAAGAAGGCAACGCCGCGAACCTTTCGGATGCCACAGCCGTGGCCGACGGCGACTTGCTCGGCACGGAAGCCGATGCCAGCTTTACGTTCGCGCACGACAACGAAACGCGAAAGCTCGGCTATAAGGGCATAAAGCGCTATATCCGCGCGACGGTAACGCCTGCCAACAACACCGGCAACGCGTATCTTGCGGGCGTATGGGTTCAGTCCGGCCCGCGCGTCGCCCCTCAAGCCTAACGGTTTTCTTCTCCTGTGGCCTCAAGGGGCGGCGCGTTTGTGCCGCCCCTTCTTTTTCCCGCAGACCAATCTCAATCAAGATAAGGAATTGAAAAATGGCCGACGCAACCTATCAACCGAAGATTTATAAAAATAACAATGGCGACCGTCAGGTGATCGTCTCCGGCGGCGAACTGCGAGTCGAAACGGGCGGAAAGATCACGCCAAATGCTGGCACACAACCGACCGTCGCCGCTTTGACGGACAATTCCGGCGGAACGTCCGGCGGCAACACGGTGGCTGCGGTAACGGATGCAGCGACGGCAGCAAACGCCATCGCAACGCTGACGGCCAAGGTCAACGCTTTGCAGTCCGCCCTGGCTGGCGTCGGCATCGTCGCCGCGTCGTGATCAACCTTTTGATGGAGCGACATCATGAAAATACAGCTTAAAACAACGCTGGCCGGCCCGCAGTTTGGCGGCAGCGTTGGCGCCATTATCGATGTGCCCGAATCTGTGGCTTACGATTTGATCGAACGCCATTACGCCGTACAGGCCGAACCGCCCGCCGCCGCGCCGCGCCAAAATAAAGCCGCACGCCGTACAGGCCGAACCGCCCGCCGCCGCGCCGCGCCAAAATAAAGCCGCCGATGAGCGTGAAGAAGAAATTACTGGCGATATGGAGCAAGACGGCGGCGAGCCTGAAACGGCCGACAACGTTCCGGCTGAAACGGCGGACGCAAAACCAAACCGTAAAAAGAGAAAGTAATGTCCCTCGTCCTCACCGTACCGCCAGCCGCCGAGCCGCTGACACTTGCTGAAGCCAAGGCGCACCTGCGCGTTGATGGCGGCGATGACGATGTGTTGATCGGCGCGCTGATCGCCGCGGCCCGGCAAACGGCGGAAGAGCGTCTTGGCCGATCGCTTTTATCGCAAACGTGGAGGCTCACGTTACCGTGCTTTCCGGCGAGTGGCGGCGAGATCATGCTGCCGCGCCCGCCTTTTTTTGAGATCGTTTCCATCGTTTACGTTGATAACGTCGGCGCAACGGTCGCGTTGCAAGCCGCCGACGATTACATGGTATATAAAGGCTCGATCCTGTCCTATGTAAAGCCTGCCTATGGGGGGATTTGGCCGACAGCGCGAGAGGGCGACCCTGCCGCCGTTACGATCGACTATGTGGCTGGCTATACGGATGCCGCCGCTGTCCCCGCGCCGATCAAGGCATGGATGAAGATCATGATCGCCACGCTTTATGACAACCGCGACATGTTAGCGCGCGGCGCATCCGCGCAGCCCATGCCGCGCGGCGCGTGCGACGGATTACTTGATCCGTACATCGTACCGAGCATCGCATAAATTAAAAAGGAGCAGCGCATGCGTAACACCGTGGTAAATCTTTTAGAGGCGCTCAACGCGACGATCGCGAGCGGCGCGAGCCTTTCGGGGGC
>CAZYPX010000086.1:0-8206 GCA_964649675.1 uncultured Rhodospirillaceae bacterium
CCCTTTGCGAGGCTGGCTATCGAGCCCTGAGCGGACGGGGCGGCCCCACGGTGGCGGGCGGCAAGGGTTCGGGCTCCTCGTCGTCCGGAGACCATGTCACCCTTCCTGACGATGGCGCGGAGGGACGAGCCGCAGGGGCGCTGATAACCAGCGGGGCATCCATCGCCGCAGATTCGCCCGTTCCGAGAAATGCCCTCAGATGCTGCTGGATGGCCTGCTCCAGCTTGCGGTTCAGGTCGCGCATGATGCCTTCGAGAATTTCTCGATACGCTGCGTTCTTCTCGGCTTCCGTCGGCTTTTCTGGCAGCGTGGTCGCGTACGTCGCGTGGGCGGTGGCCGAGCCGACGGTATTGTTGACGGGGCTCTGCGCGTCAAGCTGAACCTCGATGCGGCCTACGTATTTGCTGGCCTGCTGGCGCGTAAACCAACTGTCGATGCCGCCGACCGTCCGCAAAGGCTGCTCCTGCACGCTGGCTTCCTTGATGATAAACGTCGCCTGCCCCATTGATCCGGTGGCCTGCAGCCTGTCCTGAGCCCAGCGGCTGGCCGCGTCGGCAAGTCTGGGCTGAAACATGTGACCGACATACGGCGGACGCGCCGGTCTTCCGGCGCTGCGGTCGATCACGCGCACTTCACGCGTGTTCAGATAGATTTTTCCAAGCTGGCTGTAATCAAGCTGCAACGGGGGCGTGCGAACCGGCTCGGACGAACAGGCCGCAAGCAAAACGCCGCAAAAAAGGGCGAGAGCTGTTTTTTTCATGCCTGCATATTAAAAAGCGGACCAGAAACTGTAAAGAGATACCTGACCCGCTTTGTTATCTGTGGCGGAAACGCCCACAATCCGTCTCAAATTCAAACTCGAATTCATCCCCATGCCTGTGACGGCTTTTTTGTCTTTGCTCGAATTCCTTGTAATAAGCATCGCGGGTTCCGGATCTGGCGGGAGTTCGTAAGATCCCGTATCCTTCAAAAGGTAGCTGTGGGAATGAAGATCGTTACACCCACAACTTTGGCCTTTCGCCGCAGCTTAGAAGAGCGTCACACCAAGAACGAAGATCCCCGCTGTGGAAACCAAGGCCCTTTTCATGACGCTCTCCCTTAAAAGCCACTACGGACTAACGCCCGTAAATCGCTTTAATCAGTCATAATTTGTATATCTAAACGGAACCGTCGCTAAAACCTCGGCAGCCGATACACTCTCGCCCGTGGCCGAAGCCTTGCCCGATCCACTGACATAGCTGCTTGTGGCAGAACCCGCCGACGTTACCGTTCGTGCCGCTACAACGCCAGGAACCGCGGCGCTGGCCGTGGTCGTCACAGTCGCCCCGCTATGGGCGTCTCCGGGCCTACGAAGGGCGGTCGAGCTGCTCGCGCCCGCTGCGCTGCTTGCAAAGATCGTCGCGTGGCCTGTAGGTCTAGTTGACCCTGCCAAAACGTCGCCCGACGACAACAAAACAGTAGAAGCCAAAGCGATAAAGGCGATTGAATGTTTTTTCATGTTCTGTCTCCTTTGTTTAAGATTTGGACTCATAAAAACTCCAGCCCCTCAGGAGAAACCGGAGAGTAATGACATGCTAGCATAAAGAAACAAACCTGTCTCAATTAAAATCCGCGTATCTGAAAGGGCGATCATCTTGTTTTTCGTCACGATGTTCTGTTTTATAATCGTGGGGTTTGCTTTCCTTTTTGTCATCCCTTTTGGCGTGTTTAATATTATGACGATCGTCATCTTTCTTGTCGCGATGGCTGACCTTATGATCGTCGCGTTTGCCGAGAAGGCGATCATCATGCTTTTTGCCGCGATCATGGATCACGGATTTGCCGTGACCTTTATTGGACGACATCATATGACTTGCTTTTCCGCTGTCCCGACTGACGAAAGTTCCCGAACGCCCTTTGCCGGAAGCGGCATAGGCGGCATCTGCCGCCATCAGCGCAACAACGCATATGGCAGCTGCGCTTAATAGGTTTTTCTTCATGACGGCCTCCTTGTCTGGAGTTTCCTTTTTATGGCTTTATCGCGTCACGCTAAACAGTCGGCTTTTAGCTACCGTCACATCAAAAAACCCCAAAAGGCAGGACTCTTGATTGGTACTGCTTTTGCACCATTTATGGGTGCCTTGGTCAATTTTTTTGTGGCTTTTTGGTTGTCAGGGAATCGCGCCAAAATAAAGGGCTAAGATGACCGCAAAGCGAAATCCGTCATCCGTGCGACCCGATGCCCTAGCAAAATTCCTTGCTGGAAACAAAAACAAGACCAGATAAATTTTTTGTCGCCCTGCCTAACCGAAAAAAGAGCGGCCAACACATTGTCGTTACGGTCGGTTGTGAAATGAGCCTTGCGCTACGACCGAAGCCTCCCCTAAAGCTCAACGCAACCCATCGCAACAGGCTATTGCAAGCACCCCATGAGGTTAACGTGCGCCGACCCGTATTTCGATACAACTTTATTCGGGGAAAGGTCTTCGGCAGGACTAATTTTATCGTGATACAAGCCAATAATTGCCGCCGGTCCACTACTGCAAGTCCTCGTCACGCAGGAGCCATTTCCCCAAGCATTACGGCAATAACCAAAAACCCCCGCATCTTCTTGGATAACCAGCTCAAAACCACCAGTAAGAAGTTTTTGGCCGGCAGGCGGCGTGTAGGATGTCATGCTTTTCCATTTGTAGACAGATCCCTCAATAAGGCATGCAATAATGTTGGCCCTATCACCAGTCATGCGCGTCACGCCAAGATCCTTACAAACTTCCCCCCGGCATGTTTTTCGCTTTTACATCACGGGCAAGAAACAAGGATACACCAACGCCAAGAACGACACATGCGATCGAAAACAAAACAAAACTTGCGTGCCGCATACACGCCTCCTCTGAGTAATTGAGAGGTTCCCTATTAGCCTATGCGCCCTCTAAGTCAAGTAAAAACTCAGCCACGGTGTCGGCCAAAGCCCTAAGATGAACAAAACGAACAGCAAATCGGAAGATGGCCGCGCGACCACCAGAGTTCTGCGCAAACTGATACGACACGGTATCGGGAGCTGGCAGACAAAACCTCTGTGAGTACAGGTATGCTTATCACCGCGTTTGTTTTTTCTTGGCGTAACGCCGCCAAACCACAACAAGGATCTAGCTAGGCCAGCGGACACGCAACGCCATTTCGGCCACGCGCTTGCCGAGCATCTCAGCGGTTTTACGATCGGCTTCGGGCGGCGCGACATCTGGTCCTTGATCAATGTTCGATTGCGCCATGGCCCCGGCAAAGCCGCCAAGCCGGTTGAGATCGTTGATCGAGCCTGTGCTGGAGTGATTCCCCGGCAGCAAATCCAACCCCACCCATATCATGCTATGTTGCATGGCGAAGATGAAAAATTGCACAAGAGTGTTGAGTTTGTCGCCGCTTTGACTGCCGGAGTTTGTAAATCCTGCGGCAATTTTGTTTTTCCATTTTTGTTCCATCCACAATTTGGACGTGGCGTCCATGAACGCTTTCATCGGGGCCGAAGCGCTGCCCATGTACGTCGGCGCTCCAAAGATGATGGCGTCGGCTTTGTCGAACATATCCAAATTCTTTTCGGCGTCTTCGGCTTTTATCAGGTCAACTTTGGTACCCGGAACGCTGGCTGCGCCCCTTTTGACCGCCTCGGCTTGCGCGGCGGTGTGGCCATAACCGGAGTGATAGACGATGAAGACATGGGACATGGCGGTTCTCCCCGAAGACGTTAAGGTTAATTATTATCCGAAGCAAGGCTGAAACATCCCCATAATATCACCATATACCCTATTTTTATTCTCATATTTCGTTGATAACGTTATCCCTATGCGAACAATGTTTATTATGGAGGGGCTTAATGGCTAACGACAAGAGAAAAACGGGTGTGTGTTTAACCGAATTCTGCTCTCAACTAACAGATGCTGGTTATTTGGTTGATGTCTCTACATCCGAGGTTTCTGGAAAGTTTTCGACTGTTGGCGTTGAGATTATGAGCCCCAATGGAACACATGACACAAAACTGACCTTGTCGGGAAAAAGCAGCACTTTGCGTCTTGATCGCCCAAGAATCGTCAGCGCATTAACCGCTTTAGGTTTTTTTGGTCTTGGTCCACGCCTCGGTTCAGGTAGATAATTCTATCGCCTCAATGTCTCGTCGGTTGCTTGCTTGATCGTCGCAGTGATGCGGAACTCTCTTTTGCTTTTTGCGTGATAAAAAACCATGCCAAAGAAGAAATACCGCAACAAAGATATTCTATTGCTCACAATCGAGGAGGTTTTCCGGAAAGTTGGGGGTTTAGGCGGCGAAATTTCAGTCAATGTCGAAAGCGAGCCAATACCCGGAAAAGTCGCCGAGATTCACATAAAAATATTCAATCCCAAAGCGGAATGGCCCGATAATTCTGCCGGCTTTTATGTCGCGGGCAGACTGCGTCGGCCCTTTATTCCTTGGCCAAGAGTTCTTAAAGCCTTGCGCTATTCCAGCCTCATACCGGAATGATCAGGGCTTAACCTCTTAACGCCGCGCCAGTAGCTTTCGTCACCGCCGCAGTGATGCGGACGGCGATGTCTTCCAGCTCTTTATCCGTCAGGGTTTGATCGATGGGTTGCAGCGTGACGTGGAGCGCGACGGACTTTTTGCCCGTCTCAACGCCCTTGCCTTCGTACACGTCGAACACGCTGACGTTACGGATCAGGTTTTTGTCCGCGCCTTTAATCGCCTTGATCATTTTCTCCGCCGTCACTTCGCTGTCCACGACAAACGCAAAATCGCGCATGACAGGCTGTAGCGCCTCAAGCTTCAGGAGCGGCTTCGCCGTTCCATTGCTACGCGGCTCAGGGATCGCCGCGAGGAATATTTCACAGCCCACCATCGGCCCTTCGGCGCCGCACGCTTCCAGCAATGCCGGGTGCAGTTCGCCGAAATAACCGAGCAGCGTCGCGCCCAAACGCAAGCTTCCGGAACGGCCCGGATGATACCACGCGGGCGCATCGGCGATGACTTGAACCGACGGCGCGGGCGCGCCGCATGCGATCAGCGCAGCCAATGCGTCAGCCTTGGCATCATACGCATCGACAGCACGGGCTTTGGCCGCCCAATGGCGCGGCGTCAATCCCGCGCGCACGGCGCACGCGATCATGTCTTGCCCTTCGGGCGACGTATCGCGATAGGCAGGGCCGACTTCGAACAAGCCAACATCCGCAAACCCGCGATCCGCATTGCGCTTGGCCGCCATCACAAGATTGCCCAATATGGACGGGCGCATCACATCAAGATCGGCGCTGATCGGATTCGACAAACGCAAGTTCGGGTTGTTTTGGCCGAACACAGCCGCAATCACACTTGGCATGAATGACCATGTGACCGCTTCCATCAGGCCTTGCGCGGCAAGCGCGCGACGCGCCTTGCCAGCGCGCTGATCAAGACGGTCAACCGCCGTGGCCGTGACCACATGCGTGCGCGGCATCGAAACGGGCGGGATGTGATCGAAGCCTTTGATGCGCGTGATTTCCTCGACAAGATCGACATCGCCGTGAATGTCGCCGCGCCACGAGGGCGCTGTGACTTTCAATTTGTCGCCGTCCTTTTCGATCTTGAATCCAAGCGTTGCGAGAATTTGCGTTTGCTCGGCTTCCGGCACGTCGATGCCGCCGTGCTTCAGGCACTTTTTCGGATCGTAAAATACCGTCATGCCAACGTGCGGCACGCCGCCCGCGATGCAAAGCTCGCTCACCACGGTATCCTTCGTGCCGCAAAGCTCGACGATCAGTTGCGTGGCCAGTTCCGCGCCCGGGATCGTGAAGGCGGGATCGACGCCCCGCTCGAAACGGTAACGCGCATCGGAAACGACCTGCATCGCACGGCCCGTTTTCGCGATCGTCGCCGGATCGAAATAGGCGGATTCAAGAAATACGTTCGTCGTCTTGTCGTCACAACCCGACGACACGCCGCCGACGATGCCCGCAAGGCTCAAAACGCCCGTGTCGTCGCCGATCGCCGTCATGCCCGCTTCGAGCGTGTAGGTTTTGTCGTTCAAAGCGTCGAGCTTTTCGCCGCCTTTGGCCGGACGCACCCACAAATCGCCCTTCACCTTGTCCGCGTCGAACACGTGCAGCGGACGCGCCGCGTCCATGGTCAGCAGGTTCGTGATATCGACCAGCGCCGAAATGGGGCGCAGCCCGATCGCGCGCAAGCGGCGCTGCAGCCATTCGGGGCTGGGGCCGTTCTTAATGTTGCGGATCGTGCGGCCTACGAACAACGGACACGCCTTCGGTTCTTTAGGGAATTCAAGTTTGACCTTGATATTGGAGGGCTCTGTGCCTTTAACAGGCTTAATCTCTTTCGTGATCAGCTTGCCCATGCCGGCGGCAGCCAAGTCTCGCGCAATGCCGCGCACACCTGCGCAATCGGCGCGGTTCGGCGTAAGGTTGATTTCGATCACAGGGTCGCCAAGGCCTGCGTATTTCGCGTAGTTCTCTCCAACGGGCGCGTCGGCGGGCAATTCTATGATGCCTTTGGAGTCCTCGCCCAGTTTCAGCTCGTCCGCCGAGCACATCATGCCCTGCGATTCCACGCCGCGGATCTTGGTGAGCTTGAGCGCCTCGCCTTCGCGGGGAATGACATCGCCCGGACGCGCCAGCACGCCTTTCAGTCCCGCGCGCGCGTTCGGCGCGCCGCAGACGACCTGCAGCTTTTCCTTGCCAGTGCTGACCGTGAGCAATTTCAGCTTGTCGGCGTTCGGGTGTTTATCCGCCGTGAGCACTTCGGCGATGATGAACGGCGCAAGCGCCTTGGCGCGGTCTTCCACGCTTTCGATCTCAAGGCCGATGGCCGTGAGCTTGTCGCAGAGTTCTTCAAGCGACGCCTTCGTTTCAAGATGCTCTTTGAGCCAGGAGAGGGTGAATTTCATGGTTGCTCTCCCTTAATTCCCAAACGCCGGGTTAGGTTGGTCGAGCACCGAAAAGCCGTAGTGCCTGAGCCAGCGCACATCGGCCTCGAAGAACGTGCGCAAATCAGGGATGCCGTATTTCAGCATCGCCAAGCGTTCGATGCCCGTGCCGAAAGCGAAACCCTGATACTTTTCCGGATCAACGCCGCAGTTTTTCAGCACGTTCGGATGCACCATGCCCGCGCCCGCGATTTCCAGCCAATCGCCGTAGTCACCGAGCTTGAGTTCGCCGCCTTTGCGTGAACATCCGATGTCGATTTCCGCGCTCGGTTCCGTGAACGGGAAGTGCGACGGGCGGAAGCGTAGCGGCAAGTCGTCGATGCCAAAAAACGCGCGCAAAAAGTCGATCATGCAGCCCTTGAGGTGGCCCATGTGCGTCGACTCGTCGATCACCAGGCCTTCGAACTGGTGGAACATCGGCGTATGCGTCATGTCGTAGTCGCAGCGGAACGTGCGGCCCGGCGCGATGATGCGGATGGGCGGCTTTTGGCTCAGCATCGTGCGGATTTGCACGGGCGAGGTATGCGTGCGCAGCACTGTGGGATGCTCGCCCGTTTGCGGCAGGTAAAATGTATCCTGCATTTGCCGCGCCGGATGGTTGGGCGGCATGTTCAGCGCCGTGAAGTTGTGCCAGTCGTTTTCAATATCCGGCCCCTTCGCCAGATTGAATCCCATGCTCGCAAAGATGGTGACGATCTCGTCCACCGTTTGCGAAATAGGGTGGATGCGGCCTTCTTGAACGGCAGCGGTATGGGGCCGCACGGGCAATGTCACATCGACGCGTTCCGCTTCCAGCCTCTTTTGCAAACCGGCGGCGGCAAGTTCTTTTTGCCGCGCTTCGAGTTGCTGCGCGACTTCGTCCTTCAGAACATTGAGCGCCGCGCCGAAAGATTTTCTTTCATCCGGCGGCAGCGCACCCAGCGTTTTCATCAATTCAGTGAGCTTGCCCTTTTTGCCGAGCGCCTCGACGCGCACGGTTTCGAGGGCAGCCGTATCTGCCGCTGCCCCGATAGATGCGAGCAGTGCTGTTTTAAGATTTTCGAGATTTGACGTCATGACCTGAACCTCTGGCTTTCGCGAACAACCAACCAATTGAGGGGAATGGTAGCGCCGCCCTCCGTGGCGGCGTTGGCTCCACAATAACCAACTTCGGTTCTTGCGGATACTGGCGCGGCCACGGAGGGCCGCGCTACCATGCCGGTCGTTCCGAGGCTAGGCGGCTTTTTTCAACGCCGCCTGAGCCTGATCGACCAGCGCCTTGAAGGCTG
>CAZYPX010000087.1:0-7944 GCA_964649675.1 uncultured Rhodospirillaceae bacterium
GCAATGCGAGTTTTCCCTGCACCGCCAATCCGTTCTTGTCCTCTTTCAATGACACCCACAGACCAATCGGCTGCGTCGGATCATGCATCCACAGCATTGCGGGCGATCGCCCGTCGCGCCTCCATTTCATCAGCGATCGCCGGAATGCCCCTGGCGCGACGATTTCGTTATGATGATCCAGCGCGTTGAACACGCTGGCGTAACCCGCAAAAAGCCCGTCCGCCGCCAGCGATTTGATCGCTAACGGACGCTCCAAATGTTTGATGTGCATGTAATCCCAATAATTAGAGTGAATCCCCACCCTCAACTGGCTCATACCCCAGTGCGGCGCGTTTTTCGTTCACGGTCAGGAAATTCGCGCGTTGCAGCTTGTCCCACAATGCGTCGCGTCGCGCCGTAAGGGCGCTGATTTCGTCCACGTCAAAATCCAAAGACAAACTGTCATCAAACATGGGGGTCAGCCAATGATCGAACGCCGCCGTCACGCGCTCCACCAAGGGCAAGACTGTGTCTTCGTACAAGGCCAATCTCGCCTCGGCCAAATTCGCATACGTCTGTGCCCCCGGAATGCCGATAAGCTGAGCCGGAACGCCGAACGCCAAGGCTATATCGCGCGCCGCCACGTCGCGTCCCGCCAGCCAATCCATATCCTTGGGCGAAAGGCTCATCTCGCGCCAATCGAGGCCGCCTTCCAAAATCAAGGGTCGACCGGCGTTTTTACTTCCTGCAAATTGCTGATCCATTTCTTCGCGCAAACGCCGCATCTGGTCGTCGGTCAACGTCGCCGGACTTCCATCCTTCGGCGCGAAAACCAAAGCGCCCGAAGGCCGTGCCCCCTGACTCAGCAAGGCCTTGTTCCACGCGCTCGCCTCATTGTGCTGATCTACCGACATCAGCGCGGCCTCCAAAGGAGCCAGGCCGTACCAGTCGTCTAAAGGATGAAACAGCTTGATGTGTAAAATCGCGCTCGCGCCGGTGATGGGATCAGCGCTCCATCGCGTCAGTTGGCCGTTCACGCTATATTCATAACCCTGCGGCAAGCCCGAAGACCCCGGAATGACTTTCATCCTGTCGGGACGCAGCGAATAAAGCTCAGTCGGCAAATGCCCGTCGCGCGGCTGCACGGCCTCGATGTACGCGTTGCCGGAAATCTGCAAATTGGCGTAGACGCTTTCCATAAACGCCACGCCGTCCTGCAACGGGTTTGGATGCCTCAACAAATCCAACAAAGTATGTTGCTCAACCTCCGCGCCGTCTTCTTCGTAAAGCAGCCATGGCACGTTCGCCGCCGCCGAAGCCACAAGCATCGCGCAACGGTTAGAGATAACGTTCTTGCGGAATCCCTCCTCGGCCAGCGTATCATAACGCCTCGGCGTCCAGCGCGGCTTGCCCACGCTGTTGAAAGCTATCCTCGGTCCCGCAGCGCTGGCTTTAACTTCTAGCGCTGCCGTTTTTGGGAACAGCACGTTCTTCACGAGATCACGCAATCCCATGTTGGTCCTTTCGATAAAAGAAGAGTTATAGTGTTTTCACCCTCGGTTCGCCGCGCCTTGTATCGCTCAACTCCGTCACGGCCCACACGAGCGCATCGACGCGATCGGGCGATCCTTCGTCAAATCCCGATGGCGTGAACCGGCACATCTGATTTTCCAGCCTCCCGAAAGTCCCCACGTGCCGTACGCGCCCTTGCTCATACAAAGCCGCGACGGGTAACGCCCGCTCGGCCTTGTGCCGTAAAGCGTGAACCGCCTTGAAAACCACATGTGGAGATTTTTGCCGCAAAATCCTTTCCACCATCTCTCCGCCCGCGTTGATTTCAGCGATTATCATGTTCGCGCTCAAGTCCTCGTACAGCAAAATCGCCCTCTGAGCCCAGCCGTCCGGCGAAGCGCGGCACGACCAGTCGCTCAACACATAAATTAATCCGTCCACGCCAAGCCCTGCGGCAATGATGCCCGTTTCATCGCTATTCTCGCCGCTGCTCATGGCGGGATCGATGGCCACCACCACACGCGAAAGGTTCGGCGCGCACGGGGCGCGGTTCGCGTCGATAACTTCCCGCTTCCACAAGGCTCCGAACGTGTCGTCGAGCAACTCTGCGTCCAGTTCCTGCCGTCCGAGCCGCGTCCCTTCGTATCTATCCTTAAGTTGCTTCAACACCTGCGGTGCGAGATGCTCAACGTTATCCATCGTCCGCCCATGCGTCAGATGCACGTCGCCGCCCGCCTTCGCAACCAATTCACGGATAACCTCGGTGTTGCGCGGTGTCGTGGTTACTACGACGCGCGGATCCCTGCCAAGACGCAACCCGAACCAAAGCTGATCGAACGCGTGCCTGTTCGGCCATGCGCCCAATTCGTCGCACCACACGCGGTGATGCTGAGGCCCGCGCAAACGATCAGGCCGATCGGCGGAAAAGCACCTTATCAGGCTTCCGTTCTTCAGAATAAGATCGCCTGCGCTGCGCCTCCACCTCCTGACGAAAGAATGCGGTAAAACCCCCAGCAAACCGCTCTCGCCTTCCACGCAAACATTACGCGCATCGGCATGTGTCGGTGCTATGACGGCAAGGCGCGACTTGGGGTTGTCAAGCGCATAAGTCGCCATGTCGACGGCGCCGGTCAGGGTTTTCCCCCATCCTCGCCCCGCCATAACAAACCACACACGCCAGTTGCCGGCTGGCGCGATCTGATCCTTCCGCGCCTTTCTTTTCCACGCAAGCCGCAAAGATAATGCGGGAAGCCTATGCGGAGGCCATTCAGCGATCACCTGTTTTAGTGCCGCCAAGTCCAACCGAAGCCGCCCGCTCATATATCTCGTTGTTGATTGAAGAGTGCCGGATAACCGGACCAACGGGCCTTCGGATCGAATCGATCCGGACACACGGCGCCGTGCTTGTGTCAATACACAAGGTCCGCCCTCATGTCAAGAATATTTTCCTATGATAGTAACATAGTTTTCTTTCGCGAATCGTTTAACCACATGTTAACCATACATTTCGAGACTTGCCCTTATATGGTACGATTCGCGTCTGATAATGAATCTGATTATCGGTCGCTGTTGAAAGGAAGCTCCATGGTTGACCGCATTGCCCATTCCGCCATCAGTTCGCTGCTCCGCGCGCAAACCGTAGGAGCTGCGACAGGCATTGCGGCGCTCAAAGACAATCACAAGGCGCAACAAGCCATCATATCGGCTCTTCAGGAATCGGCCGATCAGGCAAAGAAACAACTTGCCCAAACCCCCAAGGATGCGCCTCCCGCAGGCATCTCGCTGCCGCGCGGCAGTCTCGTGGACATTCTTGCATAATTAAGGGATAAGCGCCGGATTCGTCCGCGCTTCGTCATTCCTCCGGCAACTTGTACCAATCCGCAAGTTTTTTCAGACCTGCCGCCAACGTTTTCGCACGGGCCGTGGATATCATCAGGTCGTAATACGCTGTGGTGATCACGACACCGCTATAAATCTGGCCTATGGCTTTAACAGCCTGCCGCCAACGTTGATAGGCGGCCTCCTGCTCGTCGGTCCGTTCGTCCCAAGGACCGTAGGGCGTAAACGCCGAGCGCAAGGCGTTATAACTGCCGCTCAAATGGGGATCTAGCCCGGCCCCGTGAAAATCGCGTTTCAGACGAAGAGCGGCCTCACGATGAACGGGCAATATCCACCGGCGCGCGACAAGCACATCAAGCACGCACTCCTCAAGCGCGCGCGCCGCCAATACGCCCGCGTGATCCGTCAGCTCAAGAACGCGGCCTGTGTGCTGCCACCTTTCGGTTGGCCCGAACTCGCCTTTTGGCATGGCTTCACGCTTTGACTTGTTATCGGCTTTGCCGCTTGTTCCGCCTGAAACCCCATGCCTAAGCTCGCGCATTCGCCCTCCTTGTTCGCTCCGCCGCCGTCCGCCGGAATACCCCTGAACAGGTTATGCGAAACGGTTCGATGCCGCGAAGCGTATCCATTTTGGATACGCTCGTCAAGGCGTTCGTTTCCGTTTTTTTCGCTTCCCGAAAAGGCCTGAAACGGGCAAAGAAAACGGGCCAAGGTTTCCCTTGGCCCGTTTACGCGTGGTTTAGATAAGCTTTAAAAAACGATCGGCTTACTTCAACTCAACCTTTGCGCCGGCAGCTTCAAGAGCCTTCTTGAACTTCTCGGCATCAGCCTTCGACAAGCCTTCCTTGACGGTCTTCGGAGCGCCCTCGACCAGATCCTTGGCTTCCTTGAGGCCAAGGTTCGTGATCGCGCGGACTTCCTTGATGACGTCGATCTTCTTGTCGCCGGCTGCGGCCAGAACAAGCGTGAATTCCGTCTGCTCTTCGACAGGCGCGCCAGCAGCGGCGCCACCGGCAACGGCAGCGACGGCCACGGGAGCCGCGGCGCTTACGCCCCACTTTTCTTCCAACATCTTCGAAAGCTCGGCCGCTTCAATTACGGTCAGGGACGACAGTTCTTCAACGATTTTATCCAGATTAGCCATTTCACTCTCTCCTTGTGTTTAGTGGATAGCGCGGGGTTCCATCCCCGCGTATTGATTAAGCCGCTTGCTTGGCGCGTGCGCCCATAACACGGGCGAGTTGACCGGCCGGAGCCTGCAACACACACGCGATCTTGGTAGCCGGAGCGACGAGCAGGCCGACCAGCTTGCCGCGCAACTCATCAAGCGACGGCAATGTGGCCAGAGCCATAGCGCCCTTGGCGTCCAAAAGTTGATCACCCATAACAGCACCGACAAGCTTGAGCTTGTCGTTTTTCTTGGCGAACTCGGCCGCCACTTTGGCCGCCGCGATGGGGTCTTTCGAAAACGCCAATGCCGTTGGGCCCTTCATGAACTGTGCAAGTCCTTCGAGCTTGGTGTCCTTGATCGCCCGTTTGACCAGCGTGTTCTTGCCGACTTTGTACGTCACGCCTGCGGCCCGCATCTTGCGGCGCAAGTCGAGCGTTTCGTCGGCGTTCAGTCCGTTCTGCTGCACGACGACAAGCAGTCCGACGTCCTTGATCTCAGCGCCCAGAGCCTCGACAAGCTTCTGTTTTGCTGCACGATTGGCACTCATGTTACCTCCTCAATTTCCTTTTCCCCTCCCCCTGCGGGAGAGGATAGAAAGCGTTAGCGAACGCAGTGAGCGTTACGCTTTCTTGGCGAGGGGTAATTTTTGAAAAAAAACCTCTCACCAAAACTTTTCATGTCCGGGGAAGAGTCGAGAGACGCGCACTGTTGGGCAAAGCCTCAAAAACACGGAACATGTCCGCTGTGCCGTCATTCAACCCATCTATGCTGGCGTTTTAACCGGATAAACCGGACCCGCAGTCTCGGACAGGATATGCACTCTATATTCGAACCTGCCGACGAAAGCAAGAGCGCTTCAGCCCCTCTTTTTTCAAAGAGGGGCTACGTTAATTATCGATTACACCGCGCTAACCGTGCCCAAATCAACCTTAACGCCCGGCCCCATGGTCGAGGACAAGCTGATGCGATTGATATAGGTGCCTTTGACGCCCGTCGGACGCGCCTTGTTGATGGCGACGATAAACGCGCGCACGTTTTCGGTCAAAGCCTGCTCCGAAAAGCTGGCCTTGCCTATGCCGGCGTGAACGATGCCGCCCTTTTCAGCGCGAAACTCGATCGAACCGGCCTTGGCCGCCTTGACTGCATCGGCCACATTCGGAGTAACGGTACCCAGCTTGGGGTTAGGCATCAAGCCGCGCGTGCCGAGGATTTTACCGAGTTTGCCGACAACACCCATCATGTCCGGAGTCGCGATGACCCGCTCGAACTCAAGGAATCCGCCTTGAATCTTCTCCGCAAGGTCGTCGGCGCCGACGATATCGGCTCCGGCGGCCTTCGCAGCGTCGGCCTTGTCGCCCTTGGCAAAAACGGCCACGCGGACGCTTTTTCCCGTTCCGTGAGGCAACTGCACCATGCCGCGCACAGCCTGATCCGACATTTTCGGATCGATCCCAAGGTTCATGGCGATTTCGACGGTTTCGTCGAACTTGCGCCCAGCATCGGCCACGTTCTTTTTAATAAGCTTCACCGCCGCCTCAAGCGCATACGCTTGCTTGCGATCGACGTTGGAAAGCACTTTGCGGAATTTCTTGCCGTGAGCCATGATTTACTTCTCCACCACTTGAATGCCCATCGAACGCGCGGAACCGACCAGCATTTTGCTGGCCGCTTCGATATCGTTCGCGTTCATGTCCACCATCTTGTCTTTCGCGATCTCGCGAATTTGCGCCATCGTGATGGTGCCTGCGCTGTTGACGCCCGGCATTTTGGATCCGCTTTCGATCTTCAGCGCCTTCTTGATCCAATACGTGTTAGGCGGCTGCTTTGTGATAAACGTAAATGTTCTATCGGAAAACGCCGTAATGACGACGGGAATGGGCATACCCTTTTCCAGCTTTTGCGTCTTGGCGTTGAACTGCTTGCAGAACTCCATGATGTTCAAGCCGCGCTGACCGAGCGCAGGCCCGATAGGCGGCGACGGATTGGCGGCTCCCGCCGGAACCTGCAATTTTATGTAACCAACTATTTCCTTTGCCATAGCTTCCTCTCTTTATCCCTATTGCGTCATCCCCTTGAAAACGGGGATCCAGTTGGCGAGCGTCTGCGAGCCATATGAGTCATATGCCGCGCCGACGCGCGGCGCTGGATTCCCGCATTCGCGGGAATGACAATGAGTATATTTCGAAGGGAACTCCCCTCCTCCCAACGACTGTTCATCGTCGGTCGCGTGGTCCGGCATCCCAAGGGAACGCTTTAAGGATTAACCTCCCACGCTATTCATGATCGGACATATAAGCGAAAAAACTCTTATAAGTCCAGAGCTTTATAATGGCGACTTGCCCAAACGGCCCAAGCTTTGCAAAAAAAATCAAACACTTAGAAAAACCCATCGTTTCACTTTGCTCACAAAGCCTTTTTCCTCTCGGATCGCCCCCCCAAATCCTAGTTTCAACATCACGCACTTGACCCCGTGAATCCCTTGATCAGCATTATCATTAAAATAGACAAGCGTACGCTTGTTTTTCATTTGTTCGACACGCTGTTCTTCCGTTAAAACGTCAAGCTTTAGGATACCTTCCACGAACGGCATATTGGCGGCAATAACCTTGCGCTCCGGATTTTTTCGGTTTTTCGATGTCGAATAATAATTCACCAAAGACCATAAGTCATTTCGCCGATCTTTCTCCAAAACAAGCTCGCATGTATAATATCTCTCTTTCTCGGGACCTCCGCACAGAACGCGCCCCCAAGCTCCGCCATTCACATACGTCAAGGCACTTGAAAGCTCTCGCCCAACCTTATCCAGCTGACGAGCATATGGCTCTACAAGGGAAGGGCTGTAACGGTGCTCCGGATCATGCATAGACCCAAGCGAACTCAGTTTAGCTTCCATAAACTCCAAAGCTTGACCAGAAGAAGACATGCTTTCAAACGCCTTAAGCACAAGGGCGCTCGCCGACATAGTTATCCTTTGAGGAATATTTCTCCTCAACGCAGGAATATATTCTGGTAAATTGGCTGTTGGTCCGCATGCTACGGTATTAATTATGGCCCGCTCCCCCCCGTTGTTGTGCATACGGGCGAGGGGCACAATCTCAATATCCCTCCAAACATCAAAGGTTTTGTCTATTTCGAGGTATCGGCCATACGTCGCCGTTTGTTCGAGGGCTCTCTGTCCAACAAAATTGTTCGATAAACAATCGATTGTTAACGTATTTTTTCTGTCAGGCAACGCCCCAAGCTTCATAAGCGCTTTCTCAACTGCAGGCAAAGAGCCGCCAGCAGCATACGAAGGCAAGATATCGTAGGCAGGGTTTTCCCTTGTATCTGCACGAAACTTGTCACAGACACAACGCAGCAGAACAAACCCTTGTAAAAAATCAAGCTTTTCAAACAAAGCTTTTTTTTCTTCATAATGAGCGCCAATACTATGCCGGATAAGG
>CAZYPX010000088.1:0-7850 GCA_964649675.1 uncultured Rhodospirillaceae bacterium
TAAAGGTTAACAGACTCTAATTCCTTCTGCCTCAGTTTTCGGGGAGAACGTCATCACCATTAGCGCATCCAGTATAGCTCTTGGCGTAGCAACGCGCTTTGGTTATCTGGATGGAATGAAAAAGCTTGTCGATGGACTTTTTTCAAAACAGTGTACGGAAGAACAGATAATGTCCTCCGCAAAAGGCAACGCCAGTGGTCCAGTTACACAGCCAAGATCATTAGCGGGTCTGAAAGAAGGGTTTTATGGATTGCCGGGTTCCGATCCGTTAGGCGTGTTGGAAGAAGGCGGAAGTGTTTTGTTGCCCAACGGCAATTCGATTTGCCTAAAAAGACCAGCCCCCATCCCGTGCAAGCAGGCTCTTCCGTTACAGCCATAACCGCACATAAGCACTCTTCTACATGAATTTTCTGAGCCTGAATGAGCACACAAGCGTTCAAGCGGCGGCGATCATTCAGGCCTATAATGCCGGAGATGAGAACATAAACATAAACGCGTTAATCGTTGAATTAAGCCGACAAACAAAGGCCGTCCATGACGGGGATTTAAAGCGCACGGAATCCATGCTTATCGCACAGGCGCATACGCTGGACGCTCTTTTTGGGGTGTTCACGCGGAAGGCTCAAGCGAATATGGGGGAATATATTGACGCGTTTGAAAGATATATGCGGCTTGCGCTGAAAACGCAGACACAATGCCGCGCAACGCTTGAAACATTGGCCGCGATTAAAAATCCGCCCGTTATAATAACACGGCAAGCCAACATCGCGCATGGCCCGCAACAGGTGAACAACGGAGCCGCCCCCCACGCGTGCGCGGGAAAATGTCATTTTGTGCAAAACGAACTATTGGAGGACAAGAGCCATGAAGTCGAACGGCTGGACATTGGAACGACGGGCGCAACAGTCCCGAGCGATCCGGCGATGGCAACCGTGGGAGAAATCAACGGGACCACGATCGACGGAAGGTAGGGCACGATCTGGCCGCAACGCGTATAAAGGCGGTAAGTGGCGCGAAATCCGGGAAATGATAAAGGCTCTTCATCGGGCCTTGCGGGAGCAACGTGGCCAGCTTTGAAGCGAAACCAGCGAGCGCGGAATCTGTAAAAAACGGAATGACTGAAAACCGCCATTATATGAAAGTTTGGTCCCTTGGTTGTTTGCTATGTGTTTGCTAGGACGTTTTTCGAGAAATTCAGAAACAATCTAATCACTTGAAATCATTGGCGGACCCGACGCGATTCGAACGCGTGACCTCTGCCTTCGGAGGGCAGCACTCTATCCAGCTGAGCTACGGGTCCGCACGGAAGACGCGCTAACATAAGGGAAAACAATGCCGAAAGCCAGCATGTTAGTCTGTTGATTTTGCGCGTCTTTCTAGGCCACGACGGATTGCCATAAGGCGCGTACGGGAGACGGGTTCACGTCGCGGCTGATAAAAGCCTGACCTATGCCCCGCGCCAGAATAAGCGTCAGTTTACCGCTTTTCGTTTTTTTGTCCTGCCCCATAAGTTGCATCAGCTTGTCGATGTCATAAGAATAGGGAGGCGGAGAGCAGGGGAGGCCAACGTCGCGAAAGTGCTCCTGAACTTGCGCGGCGTCGCTTTGCGGGCAAAGGCCGAGGGCTGCCGACATGCGGAAGGCCATAGCCGTGCCGATGGCAACGGCCTCGCCGTGAAGAAGGCGGCTGCTGTAACCCGTCACGGTCTCCAGCGCGTGCCCAAAGGTGTGGCCAAGGTTCAAAAGCGCGCGTTCGTTCGTTTCGCGCTCATCAATGACGACGACACGCGCCTTGTGCTCACAGCTTTTGCTTATGGCGTAAATCTGGGCTTCGCGATCGCCGCTCAATAGGCGCGCGCCGTGGGTCTGACACCAAAGGAAAAAGCCGGCATCGAACGTTAGCCCGTATTTGACGACCTCGGCGTAACCCGACTTCATTTCGCGTTCCGGAAGGGAATCGAGCGTTGTCACGTCGGTGAGCACCAGGGACGGCTGATAAAAGGTTCCCACGGTGTTTTTACCGTAGGCGGTGTTAATGCCCGTTTTGCCGCCCACCGAGCTGTCAACTTGTGCAAGCAGCGTTGTCGGAATCTGAACGGTGTCGATGCCCCGCATGAAAAGCGATGCCGCGAACCCCGTTAAATCCCCCACCATCCCCCCGCCGAGCGCGATCAGCACCGTATGCCGGTCCACCTCGCGATCGAACATCTGGCTCAGCAAGTGTTGCAGCATGTCGAAGCTCTTGCTTCCTTCGCCCGCCGGCACGACGATGGTGGGCAAAAGCGTGTGGCCAGCCGCCGCGATCACCGCCTCGACTCTCTTTTGGTAAAGCTGGGCGACATTCTGATCCGTCACGATGACGCAGCGGCGGCAGCCAAGCCTTAAATGGATAAACGCGCCGGCTTCGGCCAGAATGCTGTCGCCGACAACGATATCGTATGAGCGTTGAACGGCAGGAATTTTCACGTTCACGATTTTGCCTGACGCAAGATTGCTCGTTTCGCGGGGGAGGGCGCAGGCGGATATGGGCATCGTCGTTTCGTTCACGGCGGGTCACACGGAGTTTTCATGACGGGAATTGCGGCAAAGATGCAAATCCTTGCCTGGATGATCGTTCAGGGCTTTTAGAACACGTTCGAGCATGTTGTCCAACGGGCGTTTGTCGCTGGCGACGACGACATCGGCCATAGCGTAAAAGGGTTCGCGCTTAAGCATAAGTTCCTGAAGCATTTTTTGTGGATCTCCCTTTTTAAGCAAGGGGCGATGGTTGCGGCGTAAAACTCTTTCCAAAAGAACGTCGATATCGGCCTTCAGCCACAGCGAAACCGCTTTCTCCAGAATCAGCGCGCGCGTCGATTCGTCCATAAACGCGCCGCCCCCCGTGGCCAGAACGCAAGGCCCTTCTTCAAGAATTCGCGCGATGACTTTGCGCTCGCCGTCGCGGAAGGCGGGCTCGCCCAGCGTTTCAAAGATGGCTTCAACGCTCATGCCGGCCGCTTTTTCGATGGCGTCGTCGGAATCGACGAAGTCAAGGCCGAGTCTCGCGGCAAGTTTGCGGCCCACGCTGCTTTTTCCGGCGCCGGGCATGCCGACGATAACAACGGTACGCTGTGCAAGTAATGGGGGCTGTGTCACGGGTTTACGATTGCTTTCGCGGAGTGTTCTGGTCACAATGCGGCAAACTTTTGCCGCAATAACGATCTAAAGGATTGAAGGGCTTACGGCAAGCCGTTCACTTTTTATGTCGCTTGAAGGGATTCCGCATGCGTTCTGTGATCGCTTTTCTGGTTTTTTTTATGGTTCTGACGATGGGAGGGTTGGTTTTGTTGGCTGAAGCGCCTTTGTCGCCTCCCGTGCAAAAAGTTGAACAGGTCGTTCCCGATGCGCAACTGCCCCGTTAAAAGCAAAGCTTTTTTTTCGCGCAACGCTTTGAGGCCCTTTCTGGTTGCTCTTGCGCTGTTGTTCTATGTCGTGCCCGCCTCTGCCGAGCGGACGGCGAGCTTTGCGCCGCCTATGGCGGAAGGCACGGCAACGGGAGCGCCTCAACGATCGATACTTGTTGCCCCTGAGGCGTTTAAGGCTCCCCCTGCAACTCTGACGCCCGAGACCCCTGAGCTTCCAGTTATTTCGCCTCCAACTCTTTCGCCGCCGCCGTCTTCCGTTGTCAAGGAGCCGGAGGCGAAGAAGGAGCCTTCACCCCTTGTTTCTGCGGTTGAAAAGGCGAGTCCGAAGCCTTCGATGCCAGCGGCTACGTCTCAAGGCCATCCGGATGCCGCGTCTTCGGCTTTGCCTTCGAATATGCCCGCCGTTGCGCCGGATGCAGCGCAGCCGCCGACCACCAAGATCCCCGAGATTTCTCCGCCGCCACTTCCCGCCTCTCCTGCCAGGGACGCGCCGCCGCACAACGAAGCCGTCGTGGAAAATTCGCCGCCTAAAGAGGCCCCAACAAGCATAGCCAAGCCTGTCGCCACGGCGGCTTTGCCCGATGTCGATCCCGATACGCTCGGCCTTTTTTCTCCGAACGAGGGAGGCCTTGGATCGGCCATGTGGAACGGCACGCCGCGCGCTTTTGTCGACAGGCTTTTGCCTGACGCGGCGATGCCCATGGCTTCCCCAACGCTGAACGATCTGGCGCGCCGATTGTTGCTGAGTTCCGCAGTCGTTCCCGCCGGGGAAAAAGGAAAAGACTCACGCAGCCTGATGTCGTTGCGTCTTGAAAAGCTTTTGGCTCTGGGCGATGCGGACGCGGCGTGGAGGCTTGCCAATCTGACAAAACCCGACCGCATCGACGCCGCCACGATGCGCGCCGTGACCGAAATGGCTTTGATAGGGCCCGACAGTAAGGTCTTGTGCGACAACATGTCCGCCATCATGGCGGCTCACGATCACGAAGACTGGCAAAAGGCCTTGGTTTTGTGCCAGTTGCGCGGCGGCGACGGCAAGGCGGTGCAATTAAGTCTGGACGTCATGCGCGAGCAAAGGATCAAGGACGACATTTTCATCATGTTGGCTCATCGCGCGGTCCTAAACGATGGCAGACGGCTTCCGCATCAGCTCTCGCCGCTAAGGCCGCTTTCGCTCGGCGTGTTGCGCCATATCGACGCGCCGTTGCCTTTCGACGTTTTTATGCGGCCAGAGGCCGCTTTGGTTCCCGAGCTTCTTAAGGCCAAGGCCGAGGACGACAGCGCGCGCCTCATTCTCGCCGAGCGTTCGGTCGCGCGTGGAATAATTGGCGCGGACCGGCTTGCGGACGTTTACAAAAGCGTCGCCTATGCGCCCGAGGCGCTTGCCGACGCGCTGAACAGCCGCGAAAGCGGCTCCAAGCTCCGCGCGCTCTTGTATCAGGCCGCTCTGCAGGAATCCTCGCCGCAAAAAAAGGCGGAGCTGATCGTCAAGTTTATTCAGTCGGCGGACTCGGCTTTCCTTGCGGGCGGCGTGAGTCGCGCGCTGGCTGGACTGGCCGAAGCTGTGCCCCCGACACCGGACTCCAACATTTTTGCGGCTATGGCGGCCCGGCTTTTCGTTCTGGCCGACAGGCCTGACCGCGCGATGGAGTGGTTGAAGATCGCGCAAGGCCCCGCAAGAGTTTTACCCAACATAGAGTCGGAAACGCAGATTAACTGGCCGTTGTACGTTCTGGGCGGCGTTGTCGCCGATGTGGATTACGGCAAAGAGCTTAATGAATGGGTGGGGAAGAGACTTAAGGATCCGGCTCTGGATGCAGCCACGCTGCGGACGCGCCGACAGCAGGTGGGTAACCTGCTTGTTTTGTTCAACGCTGCCGGATTTGCGGTGCCGGAGGAAACGTGGCTTCCCGTTATGGAGTCGTTGGGCGAGGGCAGGCGTATCCCGCTGCCCTCGGCCGTTTTGCTTGAAAGGTTGCGCCATGCCGCGCAAGGACAACGGCGGGGCGAAACCGTCCTTCTTGGCCTTTTGCTTGGAGGCGGCGGCGCAAGCGAGACGCCGGTTTTTGTGTGGGCGGAAATCGTCCGATCCTTACGCATGGTCGGCTTGACGGCTGAGGCGTTATCCCTTGCGCGTGAAGCGGCGGTGGGAATTTCGACAAATTAGCTTTTAGCCTTGTTGCCGTTGCGGACGGTGCGCGAAGATATCGATGTTTTCCCATCCGGCAAGGTCGAGCTCGGCGCGGCCCGGGAGAAATTCGAACGCTGCCTTTGCCAAATGTTCGCGGTTTTCGCGGGCAAGCATATCGTCCAGCTTGGCTTTTATGCGGTGAAGATACAGAACGTCGCTCGCGGCGTAACGGAGTTGTTCGGGGGTCAGTTTTTCCGAACCCCAATCGGAAGTCTGCTGCTCTTTCGCCAGATCAAGGCCTAACAGATCCTTGGCAAGGTCCTTCAGGCTGTGCCTGTCGGTAAACGTTCGGGCGAGCACCGAGGCGATTTTGGTGCAATACACGGGCTTTGGCATCACGCCGATGTAGTGGGAGATCATAGCCAGATCGGCGCGCGCGAAATGGAAAAGCTTTGTAACGTTCGTATCGGCCATGAGTTTTTTGAGGTTGGGGCAGTCATATCGGTTTGGCGCGAACTGAACGATATGGGCCGTATCGTCGCCAGCGGACAGTTGCACGAGGCAAAGACGGTCGCGCGACCAGCTCAGGCCAAGCGATTCCGTATCCACGGCCACAATGGGTCCGAAGTTCAGGCCTTCCGGAATGTCGCCATGATGCAGTTTGATGTCAGGAGAGGCCATGGGCATATCTTTCTTAAACAAGGGCTTGCCGAGCCTTGGCGAACGCAAGGCTAAGCAGCAGCCTTTGTTCACTGCGTTCGCGAAGGCTGGTGCCCAGGAGAAGACTCGAACTTCCACGACATCGCTGCCACAGGTACCTGAAACCTGCGCGTCTACCAATTCCGCCACCTGGGCCTGCCTGATCAAAACGACCGAGCCGAAGTCTGGCTAGGTAGGATGAGACGGCAAGAAAGTCAAGCGGATCGTCGTTTAAGGCCTTTCCGTACTTCCGGCTCTTGGCCGTTGATTTGCTTGGATTCGATAAGGCGTAACCGAAAAAACAGGCACCGCGAAAATACAATACTTAGGTATGAGCCATAGTTAACGGTTGACCCCGCCGTAAATTGGAGCAAAATGCGCCATCTCATCCGCGCCGTTTTTCTTGGGCGCATATCTCTTTCCGCTCTTGAGGTTTTCATGCTGTTCCGTCGATTTGCGTTTTCGCTCGTTGCGCTTTCTTTGCTTGTTTTGGGCGCGGGAGCGCCAGCGTTCGGCGCCGCGTCCGGCGAAGGAACGAACCAACAAAATCTGCTTTCTATCGGTGGAGGCTGGTTCGATTTTGACAGAAATTCGCCGCGCCGCGCCGCTGCGGATTTCCGCCTCGAGCATCGCTGGGGCATGTCGCTTCTGCCAATGGCAAGTTCCTTGTTCGAAGGTCTGGATACGTATTTTCAGGTCCATCCGATGGTCGCGTTGGAAACGACTCACCGTGGCCAGCTTTATGGGGGTGGTGGCTTTGCGTTCGATTTTCTTGTGGGGCGCAATGTCGTTATTACGCCGACGGCTCTTGTCGGCCTATACTTTCGCGGCGATGGCAAACATCTTGGCTCGGTCGTCGAGTTTCGTTCCGGCCTTGAGGCCGGATGGCGCTTTGATAACGATGTGCGCCTGACAGGCTTTATCAGCCATGTATCGAACGCGGGCCTGACAAGCCACAACCCAGGAGCGAACACGGTGGGGGGGTATGTGCACATTCCGACGTCGATGTTGTTCGGGAAATAGACCTCCTGTCTGCCGGCTTTAGCGGCTGTCGCGAATGGCTTGGGCTTTCGCGCGGAACAACCGTGCTTTGGCGGGATCTCCAGTGTGCTCATATATCTCGGCCAGAAGCTCATAAGACTGAAAAAAGCGGGGGTTGATGGCGATGGCTTTTTCAAGCTCGGCAATCGCTTCGGGAATGTACTGCTCGGCGTCCGGCTTTTCCAGCAGAGCCCGCGCGATGTTGTGATGCGGCTGCGCGAAAGTGTCCGAAAGAGCGATGGCGGCGCGGTATTTTTCGATGGCTTTGTTAAATTCGCCGCGATCCGCATAAGCCATGCCGAGATTGTTATGAACGTTGGTGGCCGGATTTCCGTAGCGTAAAATGTTTTCATAGAATACGACCGGTTCGCGCCAGAACGTGTTGTAATGTAAAGTGGAGACCGCCAGAGCCATGACGATACCCGCCGTGGCGGTTCCGATAGGCAGACGAGCTCTTTTGTTTACGGCAAGGGCGATCATTTGAGCCACGCCAAGCGTCAGGCCCGCCGTCGGCAGGTAAAGCCAATGCTCGTAGATAATTGCGTTCACGGGCCACAGAACGCCCGTATGCAGGGC
>CAZYPX010000089.1:0-7825 GCA_964649675.1 uncultured Rhodospirillaceae bacterium
GCCTGAAGCCGATCTTTACATGGCCATCTTCAACCCGGACGGCTCAGATGCAGGAACATGCGGCAACGCGACACGTTGCGTAGCGCGGTTGTTATTCGAAGAATCAGGTCGCGATAAGGGAACCATCGAAACCGGGCCGGGCATTTTGAAGGTCAGCAAGGAAAACGGCAACCTGATCGCCGTGGACTTCGGCCCTCCCCGCCTGAAATGGGATGAAATTCCACTCGCCCAAGAAACGGACACGTTGAAGGTTCCTGTCAGCGAAGGCGGGTATGCCGATCCTTGTTGCGTCAGCATGGGCAACCCACACGCTGTGTTCTTTGTGCCCGACGCGGAAAAAGTGCCGCTTGATGCCGTCGGCCCCAAGCTGGAACACAACCCGATGTTCCCCAAACGCTGCAACATCGAGTTTGCGCATATCGTCGGCAAACAACGTGTCCGCATGCGCGTCTGGGAACGCGGCACAGGCATCACCCAGGCTTGCGGTTCGGGCGCATGCGCGACGGTAGTGGCCGCTATTCGTCGGGGGTTAACGGATCGCCGCGCAACCGTGGTTCTCGACGGCGGCGAGCTGACCATCGAATGGCGCGAAAGCGACGGCCACGTTCTTATGATCGGCCCCGCCGCACTGGTGTTCAAAGGTGAAATCGCCAGCGAATTTATCAGGAAGGATTAAACATGTGGGCTTCCCTGAAAAGCGTCCCTCTTACATTCTATTCGCGTCAATTTTATGCCGATCTGATCCTGCGCGGCAAAGGAATCGGACTCGGGCTTATGCTCGTTTTCGTTCTTATCACCTACGGCGGGCCGATGTTGCTTGGCCTGCCTCGCTTGCCGGCAATGCAGGACGAAATACGCGCCTTTTTCGACCGCTTTCCAGACATCACGATAAAGGACGAAAAGCTTGGCATGGATCGCGAGTCGCCTTATGGCATCGCGCTAAACCCCGAAGAAAAGCAACCCGTTATTCTCATGTTCGACATGAACTATCGCGCAAACGACAAGGCTACGCTTGAACGCGACATGGCGGAAAAAAACATCATCATACTTGTTACGCCAGATCACGTCGTAGTTCGCAAAGCGCCGGGAGAAAACGGCATCGAACTTCACAGCTACGGCAGCATAAGCAAAAAAGACACCGTCGTCCGTCATGACGATTGGCTGAAAATCGGCGATAGCATTGCGAAGCAACTTCCGTTTTTCTTTGCGCTTCTGTTGTTCCCGCTCTTCGGGTTCACGATCATTGCCACATTTTTCAAGGGTCTGGCCGTCAAGATCGTCGCGACATTTTTCCGTATCCGTCCCGACCTTAAGGCAAGCATGAGGCTTGCCGTTGCCGCCTCTTTGCCGCCGGCCGTTCTTGGACTCGCTCTTTATTTTGTCAAAGGCCTTGGCGAACACCCCCCATCGGCATGGACCAATATCGCCGGCATTCTGGTCTGGTTTGGCCTTGTCGTTTTCGGTTTAGCCTGCGCGGACAAGGACTCGCCGCCAACAACGACCTCTTGACGTTCCTTACCACCTGATCAGCGCGGCGCCCCATGTAAAGCCGCCGCCCATAACATCAAGCAACAGCAATTGGCCGCGCTTGATGCGTCCGTCTTCAACCGCCGCCGCAAGCGCAAGGGGTATGGATGCCGCAGAAGTGTTGGCGTGCTCGCCTATCGTCATGACGACGCGCTCCGGCGGCAAGCCAAGCTTTTTCGCCGTCCCATCAATGATGCGTTTGTTCGCCTGATGAGGCACGAGCCAATCGATCGCCTCGGGCTTTAATCCGTTCGCGGCCAAGGCCTCGTCGACAACATCGGCAAGTTTTGTCACGGCATGGCGAAAAACCTCGGCGCCGTTCATTTTTATGTGGCCCGTCGATGCCGTGCTGCCCGGGCCGCCATCGACATAAAGCTTGTCATAATGATGGCCGTCGGCATGCAAATGCGTGGATAAAACGCCACGATCGGAAGCGTCGCCCTTGCCTTCCGCAGCTTGCAAAACCACCGCGCCCGCACCATCGCCGAACAGGATGCACGTCGTGCGATCGCTCCAATCGACGATGCGCGAAAGGGTTTCAGCGCCGATAACCAGCGCCGTTTTGGCCTGACCGACACGGATAAAGTTGTCGGCAACCGCAAGCGCGTACACAAATCCGGAACATACGGCCTGAACATCCAACGCAAAACCCTTGCTAACGCCAAGCCGACCCTGCACACGCGCCGCCGTTGAGGGAAATGTGTTGTCGGGCGTCGTCGTTGCGACGACGATGGCGTCGATGTCCTCGACTCTGACGCCCGCGTTTGTCATGGCTTTTTCCGCAGCCTTCACGGCCAGATCGGACGTTGCCTCTTTTTCCGACGCTACATGGCGCGCCTTTATGCCCGTGCGCTGCACGATCCATGCGTCATCGGTCGCCACGCGACGCGCCAGCTCCTCGTTCGTCACAACGCGATCCGGCAAGACGCCGCCGCAGCCGAGAACAACCGAACGCCTGATCATGTGTCCCCGTTTGCAAGAAGGACCGTCTCTTCGGGAGCGCAGATCAAAGCCGGCACATCATAGCCATAATGCCGGGCAAGTTCGGCCTTAATGCGTTCGTTGAAACGATGTTCGACAAGGTCGTACGCCACGCCGATGGCGTTGGCGAACCCTTCGTCATCCGTTCCTCCGTGGCTTTTCACGCACACGCCTTGCAGGCCAAGAAACATGGCCCCGTTGTGACGGCGGGGATCGGCGCGCATCTGCAACTGGTCAAAAGCGCCGCGCGCAAGAATATAGCCCAATCGCGCCAAAAGAGAGGACGTGAACGCCGATTTCAACAAATGCGAAATCAGGACAGCCGTCCCTTCGGCGGTCTTCAGCGCAATGTTGCCGCTGAACCCATCGGTTACGACGACATCGACCGTTCCGGCGGTGATGTCGTTGCCCTCAATAAAGCCGTGAAAGCGCCCCGGGACCGAACGTTCACGAAGAATGGCCGCAGCCGTCCGCACCTCCTCGTGCCCCTTCATTTCCTCAACGCCTATATTCAGCAGGCCTATCGAAGGCTCGGTGATGCCCAAAACGGTCGAGCAAAAAATCGCGCCCATCATGGCGAATTGCACAAGATTTTCGGCATCGCATTCAAGGTTCGCGCCCAAATCAAGCATCACGCATTCGCCTGTTTTTGTCGGAAGCAACGTGGCGATCGCGGGACGGTCAATGCCGGGCATGGTCTTCAGGACGAATTTCGCCATCGCCATCAAGGCTCCGGTGTTTCCGGCCGAAACCACGCTTACCGCTTCACCGCTCGCCACGGCATCGATGGCAAGACGCATGCTGGATTTGCGGCCCTGACGAAGCGCCGATGACGGCTTCATGTCATTGGGAATCACGTCCGGCGCATGACGAACTTCGGCGGAAGCTCTCAAAATTCCATGCTTGTCGAGAAGAGGCTTTATCCTGCCCGCGTCGCCGAAAAATATAAAGTCGAGCTTCGGGTATCGCTCACGCGCCACGGCTGCGCCTGCAACGACCGCTTCCGGCGCGTTGTCACCGCCCATCGCATCCAGTGCGATTACGGTTTGTTTCGTCATGGACTATCTACCAGCCGTAAAAAGCTACGCTTTGGACTTTGTCTTAACAACCGAACGGCCATCGTAATGGCCACAGGCTTTGCAAACATTATGCGGGCGCTTGGGCTCGCCGCAATTCTTGCATTCGGGCGTATTGACCGGCTTCAAAGCGTGATGCGACCGGCGCATGTTCCGCACGGATTTCGATGTCTTTCTCTTGGGGACTGCCATAGCAAACTCTCGTGAAAAATAAGGCGCGGCCTGAAAAACCGCGCATCGGCTCCTTTATTTAAGGAATACAGGCGAAAAAGCAAGGAGAAAGAAAACAAATATTCATAGCGTTAACCCTTCTGTTTTCTTGCTTTTTTACCTCGATTCAAGGGCTTCAGGCCTTTGGCGTCTTTTTTTCGAGCTCTTTCAGCCTTGCGAACGGCGTAAGAACGCCGTTCCCCTCCTCCTCGCCGGAGGCTCCGTTTTGCAGAACAGCCCCTTCTTTGCGCGGATAAGGATTGAGCGCAACGGCCAAATGCTGGGCTACAAGCTCGCCCAAGTCGATAACCCCGTTCACGATGGGTTCCGGTGCATCATTGTCCAACTCGTCGGAATGCGGCGGATTCGCTCCCACGTCCAGCATCCCCGCCGGAGCATAAAGGATATCAATCGCATCGACAACGCGCGCCGGAACCGGATCAAGCGTCACCACGCATTGCTGAACGACATCCGCCGTAAGCTTGCCGGTGACCGCGAGCATGCGCCCCTTGGCATGATCGACGTTCAGGTCGGCCTCAAGCAAGGATATGTCCAGCAAGCCGAAACGCTCGGCCAAAGCCTGACGTTCCAAGGGGCGTGCCACCACATGCTCGGCAAGCCCTCCTGCCGGTATTTTATCGACATGCAAAGGCCGCGACAGTTCGGGTTCTATTATGTTCTTTTTTTTCATGGCTTTTTCACGCTTCTCCTTTTATGAGACCTAGCAAATCCTGAAGCGGCGAACAACCGTTGACAGCGGCGCGCAGCCATGGAAAGTGTTAGAACATGATTGATATGACCTTGCGTTTGCCCCTCGTCGCTTTTTGCGCCTTTCTTGCTGTGGCCGGTTGTTCGCCCAAAATTGAAACGCGAGGGCATTTGCTTGAGCCCGAAAAAGTTTCCGATATCAAGGTTGGCATAAGCACGCGCGAGGACGTTTTGAACAAGATCGGGTCGCCGACGCAGGTCAGCACGTTCGACGAAAACACATGGCTTTATGTGGGCCGCCGTACCGAGCAATACTCCTTCCTCGATCCCAAAACCGTGGAAAGCAAAGCCATTGAGATCAGATTCGACGAAGTCGGGATTGTCACGGCCGTAAACGAACTGGATCCATCCGGAGCGCGGAACGTCACCCCAGTGGCCCGCAGCACGCCGACCTATGGGCACGACATGACGTTTGTCGAACAGATCGTCGGCAATCTCGGCAGCCGCGTCGGCAAAGACAGCAAAAAGAAATAAATCAAAGCGTTACACCTTTTGTGGCGCGGGTCTTTCCTGAAAGCAAAAAGGGCGCTTGACGGCGCGATTCCGATGATGTATTGTACTATTTTGTTATTACACTCATACTATGGAGGCAGGATATGTACATGATGGAACCCGCTGCTGCCGCTTACGCCGCCCCACGCAAGGACGAGTCGCGGAGGGGTCTTCATCGTCCAAATCCAGAAACCGGGAGGCGCGCTCGCTAAAGCTTCGAAAGCGGCTCTTGCCGCGTGCGGGTACTCCCCCACCCCTTCCCCCTATAAAGACAAACAGTTTTGGGAACCCTCAAGCGTCAATAGTGGCGATACCGGTAACGACGGCATCAATATCGTCTACAGCCGCCTCGGTGATGCCATTAACAACGTCAAGGACGGCTTTACCGATGTTGCCATCGTCAGTACAGACGCGTTGGAACGCTGGCAAGCGTGTGCCAACGAAACCTGTAAAAGCAAAATAAAAGTCGTTGCTGATCTGGGCTTTTCGGGTTGCTGCGCCATGCTCATGCTGCCGCAGGAATACGCCAAAGAAAACTGGCGCAAGCTTTTGAACGGCAGCAAGGTCATCACCTCGGACAGTCAGGCTTTCTGGCGATTCAAAAAGAACAATGACGTTTCCTATATAACCTTGACGGAGGTCATTGAGCGCCAAGGCGGAACCGAAACGCTAGCCCGCACCCTTCAGGTCAAGCAAAAAAGTCCCGTGGTGATCTTCGATCTGGTCGCGACGGGAAAATCGGCGTTCGACAACGGGTTCTTTCCCGTGGAGCGCGGCGACGAAAGCAAAATGCTTCTTATTGCCAACCGCTGGAACAACAGCGAAGAAATGGAAGCGTTCTGCGAAACCGTTGAAACGAACATCGAGGAAATCCGCAAGGCTTCTCGCGAAATATTCCTCGAAACGCTGACCACTGCCTACAAAAAGGAAAACCGTCCGCAGCCACGCGCCTTTCTGGCTTCGCGCATCTTCGAACTGCGCGGAGGGCAAAAATGAGCAATGAATCTCAAACGCGTCCGGCTTTGGTGTCGGTTCTGTCGGCACTGGAGGCCACGATCTGCGCGCGCCGCAACGATCCGCCGGAGGAAAGCTATACGGCACGGCTTTTCGCTAAAGGCATTCCGCGCATGGCGCAAAAGGTGGGCGAGGAAGGCTTGGAAGTCGCTCTCGCTGCCGCGACAGGCGCACCGAACCTCAACGAGGAAGCCGCCGACCTTCTCTATCACACGCTGGTCTTGCTTAACGCCTGCGGCAGCAGCCTGAACAACGTGCTGGATGTCCTCCAAACCCGCGCACGGGAGGGGCAGAGGAAGAGAAATTCCCAGCCGAGCCGTCTCCATCGAGGATAACAAGATCGTTTGTTTAGTCGCGTCACCTGTTGCTTCGTGACGGCACAATACACACTTTCAAATAAATGCATTCGACCTTGCACTCAGTGTCTTTGCTGAGCGCTAACGCAATTAGCGTTGCATGTACAACGCCAACAAGGAGGCTTTTATGTTTCAAAGCGAAATAAATAGGGGGAACCCCATTGCGTCGAACGCGCAATGGCTAACAAAAAACGCAAACGCGGCTACTGACGATATATCGCTCATCCCATTTATCCCGACATTGGCTAATACTGAGATAACATCACAACTCGTAGAGTGTTATCGGGATGTGTTTGCAGCATCGCCGTGGGGCGAGTGGTTAAAGTGCTCGGTTTGTGAAAATTATTGGGGACTAGAGGACAAAGAGTACCTCTCTTCGCAAAATTACGCGTGCTGCGCAAAGCCATTGGTGGATTTCTGGCCAAAGAATCAGGTACTCGCTGATCTCAAGAATGAAATCACGCCGGAGGCCACCTGTTGGCTCGCGATGGATGCCCAAAGGCTTGTTGGCTTTAGTTGGGGATATTCCTCAGCCGTCGCTAAGCTTGAGAAAAAACTCGGGATAACGTTCGCCACGGATAAGAAAGGCGGCAAAGGCCAAGTCGTAGCCTACCTAGACGAAATCGGCGTCATATCTGATTATCGGGACCGCAAAATTGCAAAGGCGTTGATCACGCAAAACTTCAAGGATTTTGCTGCGCAAGGCTTGGGCTATTGCGTGCTCAGGACCCGGAAAAGCCCGACACCTGCCAAGACATTCTTATGGTTTACACGAAAGCTCGGATTCCGCGTACTCACGGCATATTCGGAAAACGACGGAAGAGTGATCCTCGGCGGAAGCCTGTCCAATCTTTCTTTAACGCCTGACTGATAACGAAATAATCCGAATGGAAAACACGAGCGGCATGAACGATGAAATCGTTACGCTTGTTGGTTCGGATAAAGGACCAACAAGCATCATCCTCGCCGGCGTGCATGGTGATGAGCTTTGCGGCGTCGAGGTTTTGCGTGCTCTTTTGCCCGCCCTGAAAATCGAGAAAGGCAAAGTGCTTTTTGGTTTCGGAAATCCACTGGCCATTAGAAATAATAAGCGCTTTATCGAAAGAAATTTGAATAGGATGTTCGCGGATGCGTCCTCGCTTTCGCGGCAAGACAAGGAAAGCTACGAGTACGCCCGCGCCCGGTTCTTAATGCCATATCTTGACCAGGCGGAGGCCTTGCTCGACATACACGCCAGCACGACGCCCAACAGCAGGCCATTCGCCATATGCGAACCCAACGCCAGAAAGATTTCGGATTATCTTGCTGTTGACCACGTCATCGCGGGTTTTGACGCCATCCAGCCCGGAGGCACGGATTATTACATGAACTGCAGCGGCAAGATTGGCGTGTGCCTTGAAT
>CAZYPX010000090.1:0-7755 GCA_964649675.1 uncultured Rhodospirillaceae bacterium
TACTTGTCCTGCTTTGTCTATTGCGTCTGAGCCTGTTTATGAGGCTCATCAATTGGGGAGTGGGGGGGTTCTGTCGGGCAGCTTCCAGCTTCCCGTCGAGGACGCACACAAACCTTATTTTGTCGTGCTGCATGACTTGACTTTTGCCCTCAAGAGGGAAGGCGAAACGAGATATTACCTCATCGGGTTTCTTATAATCGTTTCGTGTGTGGCGGCGTTTGTTACGCTTTTGACTGCCCGCATCACGGTTCGAAGCTGGATAGGCAGACTGCGCATGACGTTGAGTGATCCCAAGGCGCGGCTTTCGCAACAGCATCTTCCGCGTGAATTTGTGCCCATTGTCCGAGATGTGCGGCAAATGCTCCGTGAAATGAAGCTGGGGGGAGGGCATCTCGAGAGCATCAAGGTGGATTGGACGCCGCAAGCCTTGGAAAAATTGCTCAAACAGGAATTGCCCGGCTCAGAGGTCATTATCGTTTCCAACCGAGAACCGTATATCCACAATGAGGAGGACGGTAAAATAGTGGTGCAACGCCCCGCGAGCGGTGTTGTGACGGCGCTTGAACCTGTTATGCGCGCGTGCAAGGGCACATGGATTGCGCACGGGAGCGGTTCTGCGGACCGGCAGATGGTTGATCATAATGGCTGTTTGGCTGTGCCGCCCGGCAATCCCGAATACACGTTGCGTCGCGTATGGCTCACGGTCGAAGAAGAGGATGGGTATTACTACGGTTTGGCGAACGAAGGACTTTGGCCTCTTTGCCACATTACATTTGTCAGGCCGAGTTTCCGGGAAAGCGATTGGCAGGCCTATAAGGATGTGAACCAAAAATTCGCCGAAGCTGTTATCGCTCAGGCAAAGACCAGCAATCCTATCGTCTTGGTTCAGGACTATCATTTTGCGTTGTTGCCTAAACTGGTTCGGGAAAAACTGCCCAACGCGACCATTATTACATTCTGGCACATTCCTTGGCCTAATCCGGAGGTTTTCAGTATATGTCCGTGGCGCGAGGAAATTGTGCAGGGCCTTTTGGGAAGCTCGGTTCTTGGTTTCCATACGCAATTTCACTGTCATAATTTTATGGACTCGGTTGATCGGTTCGTGGAGTGCCACATCAAGCGCGACCAATCGATAGTGTCGCTCGCCGACAACGACACGTTGATAAGGCCCTATCCAATATCCATCGCTTGGCCTCCCGAAGGCATCCAGGACGTTCCCGATGCGAGTGTTTGCGGTCAAAAAGTGCGTGAACGCTTTGGGATAAAAAAAGATGTGCGTATCGGCGTTGGGATAGAGCGGTTCGATTATACGAAAGGGATCATTGACCGGTTTATAGCTATCCGAGAGCTTTTGACGAACTTTCCGGAATGGCGCGAGAAAGTCGCGTTCATTCAGGCGGCGGCTCCTACGCGTAGCCGGCTTCCGTTCTACAAGGCTGTGCAAAAGGAAACGTTCGAGCTTGCCGAGGAGATCAACCGCGAATTCGGATCGGACGATTATAAACCAATAATTCTTTTAAGCCGTCATCATGAACCTCAGGAGGTTTTCGAGCTTTTCCGTGCCGCCGATTTCTGCGTGGTCAGCAGTTTGCACGATGGGATGAACCTCGTGGCCAAGGAATTTGCGGCATCTCGGAACGATGAGCAAGGCGTTTTGATACTCAGCAGCTTTGCAGGGGCGTCAAAGGAGCTTCTCGAAGCCCTGATCGTTAATCCTTACGACTCGGCAGGAATGGCCAAAGCCATAAACCGGGCGTTGACGATGACAAAAGAAGAGCAAGGAGATCGCATGCGGCTTCTTCGGGAAATGGTTCGCGACAACAATGTCTATTATTGGGCGGCCCGCATACTGCTTGATGCGGCTTACTTGCGGAAAAGGGTTCATATTGAGCGCTTCATTGCAGGGAGCGTAGACTAATCTGAAAGAGTCCTATGTGGTTGAAGTTTGATCCTGCGCATGACGCTTTGTTTCTGGATGTCGACGGCACCTTGCTCGATATAGCCTCCTCGGCACAGGGGGTCGTCGTGCCCGAAAAGCTTGTCGGAGATCTCCGGTCTTTGTCACGGAAGCTTAATGGGGCTTTGGCCGTAATCAGTGGGCGGAGAATTCGCGAAATCGACAAACTTCTTGAGCCGCTAAGGATTCCTTGCGCGGGAGCGCATGGCGCGGAATGGCGCGGAAGCCCGGAAGGGCCTATTAAAAAGTCACAACCTTTGCCGTTGTGTTTTCGCGAAAGCATCGCAGACGCCTTCAGAAGATCGGATAGAATCGTTGTCGAAGACAAGAGTTATTGTATCGCCGTGCATTATCGGGGCATTTCGGCCAAATCCGATTATATCGAACACAAGATCAAGCGACTTATGAAGGAAGGACCCGAAGGCTTGACGTTGATGGGGGGGCGT
The DNA here is from genome assembly GCA_964649675.1 of uncultured Rhodospirillaceae bacterium. Lineage (GTDB taxonomy): Bacteria > Pseudomonadota > Alphaproteobacteria > UBA9219 > UBA9219 > CAZVCG01. The sequence continues at coordinate 2,404 of CAZYPX010000090.1, forward strand.
AAGGTGTTTGAAGTTGCGAGGTTGGCCCAAAACAAAGGCGCGGCTGTTGAACGTTTTATGTCCGTTTATCCTTTCAAGGGCCGCCGACCCGTCTTTTTGGGTGACGATATAACGGATATTTCAGCCATTGGGGCATGCATGAAATTCGGGGGAAAGGCGGCGCGTGTCGGAAGGGGGAAGCCAAACCGCAAGAATGCATTTTATTCCCCTGCCAAAGTACGTCAATGGATAGCCCGCTATGCGAAATGATAGGCCGGGTCTGAGGGGCATCTTGAAAGCAAGGCAGTCTTGTCAAGGGGCTTTGCGGATTGGCCTAAAGTGAGCCCGTGGGGCCGTAAAGAGGGATATGGCTATTTTATGGCCATAAAAAACGCAAATTTCTGTCCCCTTCTTCCTTGCTTGTTATTATGCTGGCGGCGTCGTTTCGTGTCATCGTTGCGCATGATGGAGCAGCAAGGTCGGATGCCGGATGAGAACAATGAAAGCTATATGGACCGTAAAACTTGCAATAATCGCGTTACTTGCGTTGCCGTCTTATGCGCGCGCCTCAGAGCCCGAAGAGTTTTTTAGAGTGATTTCATCGGCGCTGAATGTGGAATCAGATCAGGCGGAGCTGTGCCTAGTTTTAAGCCATCCCGTGGATGTTTCTGGACGGTCTGCGATTGCTAACGTTATCCGGCTTGAGAAGGATGGAAAGCGCGTTCACGTGTCGTCCCGTGATCTTAGCCTTACGCCGACGGATCTTTGCATCCAGCAACTTGAACATCGCAGCCGCTATCGCCTGACCATCAGGAACCTGCGTAGTCGTGAAGGGGAGTTGCTGGGCGAACCCGTTTCCATGGCTTTTGTCGTGCCGGACAGAAAGCCGTTTCTACGCATAGCTGACGATGACGTTACGCAGGGGTTTTCACGTTACGATCCTTCTGACGATAAGAAAAAGACACCGCAGATCCTCGCGCTTAATGTGATGGCGGCCCAGCTGACGCTCTACAAATTCCATGATCGAAAAAATCTGGCCGAAGCAGCTCGTCAGGCAGGCCAGATCCATCTGGCTCCTTCTGAAAGCCTTTATTTTGCAAGGCAAAACGGCGAAACTATTTGGCAAAGCGAGTTAATTTTCGGCGACAAACCAAACGTTGAGCAAAAACTTGAGGCGCCCTTTCCTTCTGGCCAAACCTTAAAACCCGGGCTTTACTTTTTGTCCGTAACGCCTTCGGGAAAAGGAGACGCGCCGCCGGATCTTGTCGCCGGCCATTGGTTTTTCGTTTCGGGTTTAAGGTTGTCTGCGATTAATTCGCCCGACGGCATTTACGGGTTCGTTACGCACGCAAGCGAGCCGCGCGTTCTTCCGGATATCGATATCCTGATGCTTTCTCAAGACGGGAGGGTTTTAGGGGGGGCGAGGACCGATGCGGAGGGGGCCGCTCTTTTACCCAACGCTTCCGATAAAGGCGGCGCGTATGCCGTGGTTGCCGCTGTTTCGGATGCCGGCGATATGGATGTCGCCGACCTCCTGCAAAAAGCGCCCAAGAGCTATTTTTTGCCCCCACGAATGACGGAAATTGAGATTGATCGAGAAGAGTATCGGGGCGGCGATTCTGCTGTTGTTACGCTTTCGGCCCGCGATGTTCAAGGAAAGTTTCTGGATATCAAGGACAGCGCGCTTAAGCTTTTGCGTCCGGATTTCAGTCTGGCCAATGAGCAACCGATCCCTTCGGGCAAAGCGGGTTTTGTTGCATTACGGGTTCCTGTGCCTGCGTCTTCAAAAGCCGGAAGATGGCATCTATTATGGCAACATGACGATGGCACAGTGTTCGGCGAAAAAACGTTTTTTGTTAAGCCTGATAAGGTTTGGCCAAAGGTCTCTATCGAAGCGGAGAGCGATCAGGTTGATGCGGATGGCTGGTTTGCCTTAACGATAAGAGCCGTCGATGAAAACAACAGGCCTTTGGCTTGGTCGAGCGGAGTTGTGGATGCCTATTTAAGCCGCCCGGAATTTGCGGGACAAAAAAAATACGTTTTTGGCATTCCTTTTGATGAACACGCCAAACCCATACTTCAAACGCGTTTTCTGACATCCAAGGATGGTGTGGCTCATGTTCGTATGCATGTGCCTGTTTCAGAAGGTTTAAGAAATGCGCGCGCGATTAAAGTGGTCGCGCACATTGATCGTTCAACTGAGCCCGCGCATTTAACTTTGCCTATAGCCAGTCCCAAGGGCTGGTTGGGAATCCGGCCTGTGCTTGGCGGATCGCTCTCTCATGAAAGAAATCAGGCGGCGTTTGAAATCATAGCTTTGGATTCGGCCGGGGAAAGACATGCTGCGGAAGATATTTATTACCAAATTTATGAGGAGGGCCGAAGTTTCGAATGGTATCAAGCCGAGGGACATTGGGGGTATCGCCGTCGTCCCCATCATCGTCGTGTCGGCGGAGGCAGGCTTTCCGGTTCTTCATCGGGCGAATTTTCGCTGAGGTTCCCCGTGACGTTGGGGCAATATATGCTTGAATTATCGAGCGCGGATGGTCTCGTTATGGCCCAGTATGCCTTTCAGGCGGGCAGGAAAAAAGGCAACGCCTCTTCGTCAAGCGGCCAGAGCCTTGTTCTTAAGGCTCCCCTTGAGCCTTTTGAGGCCGGAAAAGAAGGAAAAATCATTCTTGTGGCCGATCGCAAAGCCGTTGCGTCCGTACTTATTGGGGATGAGCGCGTAAGAAAAACCTACCATCGCGTTATTGAGTCCGGTGAAAACATCATAAGGTTCACGCCAGATGAGACGTGGGGCGGTTTTGGAAAAATCGTTGTTTACGCCAGACAGAAAGACGGACAAGTTAAAGAAGCCTCTCAGCCTTTATTCTTTCGAAAGACTAAAAACGATATAGACCTTTCCTTGACGTTGCCGCCTGTCATTGTGGGAGGCTCGACGTTATCTATTCCGCTGTCGGCCCAAACATTAAGGCGCGAGCCGACGATTCAGGTTTCTGGAACTTTTGTTTTGGAAGGAAAGGGTTGGCCGGAATCTTCCGGCGTCATAATTCCTTCACAGACCCTTGACGCGCAGGGACGCGGGGTTTTGACCGTGGAGGTTCCGAAAGCAAGAGGCGCGGCTCGTTTGTTTTTACGTGCATGGAATGATCGTGAGTTCGTCCGAAAGGAAATGAAGGTTTCTGTGGAGCCTCCCCTAAACGTCGATGCGGCAATGCCACTTGTGCTTACTGAAGACGATCGTACGCGCTTTAGTTTGTCCCTGAGAAACGTCACAGCGCCTGAAGGCACATACGCATATGTGTTGTCGGCTCCCAAGGGCGTGCGCCTGTCTGGCAAGGATAAAGGTTCGAAAAGCCTTGTTCGGCGCAAAACAAACGCATTGGTTTTCGACGTTGCTGCTGAAAAACCCACGCGTGGAAACATTGTATTGGAATTAAGGGGTCCCAAGGATTTTTATAAAAAAACGGCGTGGCCGATTTCTGTCATGGGAAAAGAGCATGAATTTAATAATTTTGAAAAGCAGGTCATCAAGCCGGGGCAGATGGCGACAATCGAGCTAACATCTAAAAAAGGGCCGGATTTACCATTATCTCTGGCGAGCCCCATTTCTTTGCCTAATGTTTTAGGCATATGGGAACGCCTTATTCGCATGGAGCCTTTTACAACACAAGAGATGGCTTTTTGGCTGGATGCCGCAAAGGCGTGGAATGAGGATGTCCATGCATGGACAGCCATAGGCCCTGAATCTTATCAGGCCTTGCGTGCCGATCGAATCCGGCAACTCGAGATGCGCCAGAACAGCGATGGGGGTTTTCCTCGCTGGCCATCTGGCATCAGCGATCTGGCCAGTACGTCATGGGCCGCCTTTGCTTTACGTGAGGAGGCGCCTCTGCTTGCTGAAGGCGCGATACGGTGGATACAAAAACGCTTGGAAAACACTTGGTTCGAGGAAGAGGAGAGAGCCGCGCGCGCGACGGCTTTTTTGGTTTTAACGACGATAGGCCGCAACGAAATATCAGGGTTGCGGTACTTTGCCGATACATCGCGCGACAAAGACCTCTCGCCCTTGGCTGTCGCCGAAATTGCTCTGTCTTTGGCATTGGGTAATGACGACAAAATGGCGCGCGCCTGGCTAGGGCGCGCGCAAGAAGAACTTTCGAAGATGATTGAAAAAGGCGATCCGGATTGTTGGATGCTTATGCAAAGGCTTGTGGAAAACAAGCTTCTGGATCATAGCCAAATCATGACATCTTATGATCGCGCCATAATCGAAATATCACCCGTAACGTATGTTCAAAGCGCCGCCATGTTGAAAACAGCGAAAACTTTGCTGGAGGGAGTGGGGCGCTGGGAGATCGAGGTGCGAAAAAATAAAGAAGAAAGCCGCGGCGTTTTTATTTTGCCGCAACCAAGGAAAAATGAGCCAGCCGTTATTGGGAACGCAACGGACAAAAACATATACATATTCCGCATGGGTGGCGAAGACGAAAAGAAGGGTAAAAACGCCAACAAAAACAAAGAACCTTCTTTGGTAATTGATCGCCAGCTCTATAAAATGGGAGGGGAAGTCGTTAAACCGGATGAAGCGTTGTCCACGAGAGAAACGTATCTGCTGGTTATTGCTGGCTCATTCAAAAAGAACGGTTTTCATAAGGATGTCCCCATCGTGGTTACGCAACCGAACTCGTCGGGATTTATAGCTGAGAGCGTGGCGCAAACAGGGGGTGATATTCTTGGCGGTCTTTGGCCATGGCTGCCCATGCCTTTAGCTTCGGTTGAAAGCGTGTCGGTTTCTGCGGAAGGCGCGACCGATGCCTTCTTGCCCTCTCTGCAATGGCGTACGATTAAACTGATTACAGCGGAAAGGCCTGGGTTTTTTGTGCTCCCTCCTGTCACGGTGCGCGATATAACGGGTAAAGAGATACCTGCGCGGCAAAACACCCTTCGGTGGAGAGTGTTGTGAACGGATGGTGCATCGGTTCAAGCATCAGGAGGCAGGTTAGGGGCTGTGCTTATAGCTAGCCCCTCACTAAAGAACCCCGTTTTTTGGACGGGGTGTGTTGTGGCAGGCGGCGCAGGGTTGAACGGCCAGCTGCTTTAGCCACGCCAGCAACAGGTGCAAAAAGATATCCGCGATCCGGCGCAGAGCCTTGCGCAGGTTGAAGCCGATGGCCTACACAAGAGCGTTGGTCTCGTCCCCCGGCTTGCCTTTTAGCCAGTTTCGGGGATCCACGGAGTGGTCGTTTTTGCAAGGGCCGATGATCGGCTCGATTGTTTATTAATGCGGAAACATGGATGCCCCTTTATAGGTCTTTTGTAAGCGTCTGGTGATCACCGCCTAGAATAAGAGTGTCCGGCTGGGCTAAG
>CAZYPX010000091.1:0-7633 GCA_964649675.1 uncultured Rhodospirillaceae bacterium
TTCACCCCTCTCCTCAACTGTGTAACACTCTCTGTTTGCTGGGCTGCTGAGGGACGATATATGCATTCGTCGCCGGCAAAGGCACGATCACCGCAACACAAGATGAAGACCAACAGCAAGAACACCCTTTTTTTCATAAACATGCTTTCCGGTATCCTTTTATGCCAAACCAAACCAGCAACTAATGCCCCATGCCCGGGTTTAAAAAGTTTTTAATCTCCGGATAAGCCGCGCCGACAAACGCCCTCAACCTCTCATCCGCCGCCGCCTCGTGGATGGCCCGAAGGTTCAGGTTTCGCTCGCATTCGGCCAGAGCTTGCCCTTTTACCGAAAAAGGCAAAAAAGGCTTTTGGGGCGGGGCGTTGCGCGGCAAGGCTTGCTTACAATGCGCCACGATCCTGTCCGCCCATTCTTTGCGTGACAACGCATCGATGACCATGCCGCCGACTCTGACTTTTTTAACCATAGCCTGTTCTTTCGCTTGTTTTGTTTTCTTGCGCTCTTTCCTTTCCGCGGCTGTTCGGGTTAGATAGGGAAGAAAGCAACGCCTATACACACGGGATTTCGGTGTCTTTTCTCGCTCCCCTTTTATCGCCTTGGCGCGCCAATATCAACTTTTGGCTACTGCTTTTGTTGGCTCTTTTGGGGCTTGTCTCTCTGGCGTGGGACGGCCTTGTTAAGCTTCCGGCTTATTGGTCAAGGGAAGAGTACAGCCACAGCTACCTTATCCCTCTGATTTCTATCATGATAGGCTGGCACAGGCTTGCCGAGAAGCGGCCTGTTCCGGCACCGACGTGGCTTGGGGTTTGGGCCTTGGGAGCCGCGTTTTTCTTTCTCTCTTTCTCCTATATGGCATCTTTCGAGGCCTTGCTTAACTACAGTTTCGTGGTCGGGGTCATGGGGCTTATCCTTGCCTTTTTCGGGAAAAGCGTTTTTGTTGCTTTGGCACCCGCCCTGTTCTTTCTTTTTTTCGCGGTGCCGTTGCCTCATGTCGTTCACGGCAATCTGTCCGTCCAGATGCAGCTTATCTCTTCGACCCTCGGCGTCGGGTTCCTGAAAGCTCTGGGTATCTCGGTTTTTCAGGACGGCAATCTGATCGATCTTGGGCAAACACAACTGCACGTTGTTGAGGCCTGCAACGGGTTGCGTTATCTTTTTCCCCTCGCAAGTTTCAGTTTTCTTTTCGCGTTTTTGGCTCAGGATACGTGGATCAAGCGCATCCTGATCTTTCTCTCGGCCGCGCCGATTACCATCGTTATGAACTCTTTGCGCATCGCGATGATCGGCGTGACGACGACCGTTTGGGGATCTGCTGCAGCCGAAGGCCTTATTCACGTTGTAGAAGGTTATGTCGTTTTTTTGGCCTCATTGGCCGTTTTGGGGCTTGTGACGTGGGGTCTTCTTTGTCTCGGCAAAGGCGGGCGGTTCCGCTATGAATATGCAGGGCTGGCTTCGGGGCCTGTGCTGTCCTCAAAGCCGATGATTAGGGGGCCTGTTCTTGCGGCTGCGGCTTTTTGTTTAATCATGGCACCCGTCCTGCATTTAGGCCCGATCAAAAAAAGGGCCGAGGTTATTCCCGATCATCCAAACCTTTCAGTCTTCCTGAATCCTGTGCACGGCTGGCGGGGAACCACTTCTTTGCTTGAGCCTGAGGTCATCAAGACACTTGCGTTGACGGATTATTTTCTCGCCGATTACAAAAGGGAAGGACATAAGGCAAGCATCAACTTTTATCTCGCCTATTACAAAAGTCAGCATGTTCGCGCAAACATCCATGTGCCTTTAGGCTGTATCCTCGGAAGCGGCTGGCGTGTTGAACGACAAGAAATTGTGCCTGTTCCTTTGGACGGCTTTGGCCGCGTGCCTTTGAAACGCGTTTTAATTACCAAGGGCGGCGAAAGTGTCCTGTCCTATTATTGGCTTGATCAGCGCGGGCGCGTAGTTAACACCGCCTTCGCCAACAAATGGTACTTGTTTTTGGACGCCTTGACGGAGGGGCGCACTGACGGCGCTCTTGTCCGACTGGCTACGCCTATTCTCAAGGACGAAACGCCCGATGATGCGGACGCAAGATTGCGGATTTTTTTGAATGCAGCCTATCCGCTTATCCGCGAAACGCTGCCGAAGCTATAGGCCTTTACACAGGGCTTGGTCATCCTGACGACATCATCGCGGATATCTATCAAGCAATCCTGCTGGCGGTGAGATAATGGGATAAGTGGTTAGTAGCAGTTTCATGGTACCGGACTCCCGATTACAGCGCCTATAATATCAATTGGTTAGTCTTGGCCGCGGGGCCAAGAAGGTCTGCAAAGCATTTTTGTAAGGTTGATATTGGCAGAGGCGAGGCTTTTTTTGAGCGTCTCAAGGCCTCGCCGGAAGACGGATTTCGCCAACCGCCCCTGTTTTTCGACCGCTTTCGCTTGCGTTGCCCAAAATTCCGTTCTGCAAACGACCGCCGCCTGCTTTGAATATCCCATCACCAAGCCATCCCTGCAAAGATCGCTTTTTTTGAATAAGCTATCGTAAATTTACATGCTCAGGGCTGATAACTTGTTAAATTTTATGGTCAAAATTGGGTATATTTGGGCAAATCATCTTCCCGGGGTAAAGAAAAGCATTTTTCCTTACCTTAGCCACAATCTAAGGTAAAGTTCCTGCATCATTGGAGAATCGACGTATGCGCATAGCAGTTATTTGCGGGGGTCCATCGGCGGAGCGGGGCATATCCCTGAACTCGGCGCGTTCAGTGATGGACCACCTGTCCCCGCTGGGCTGGAGCATCGTTCCCATCTACTGCGACACGCAAAAGAACTTTTACCGCCTGTCGCAAGGCCAGCTTTATTCCAACACGCCGTCCGATTTCGACTTTAAGCTCCGCCACGCCGCGCAGCCGATGACGCGCGATGAATTTCTTGCCTCCTGCCGCGAGGTCGATTTGGTCTTCCCCTCCATTCACGGCGAGTTCGGCGAAGACGGCGAGCTTCAAAAGCTTTTGGAAGATAACCAGATTCCGTTCGTCGGCTCGTCGTCCGAAAGCTGCGCGCGCATGTTCGACAAGGCCCGCGCCAACGAAACGCTGGCCGCGCACGGCTTTGCCATTCTTCCGCACTGCCGCGTCGCCAAGGACGAGCCGGACGGCGTCATTCGGGAAAAGATCAAAGCCTTTTTCGCGAAGCATGACGTGAAAAAGGCCGTCGTCAAGCCGACCGCCGGAGGATCAAGCCTCGGGGTCGCGACCGCGTTCTCGCCCGAAGAGGCAGCCGAGAAAGCCCTGCATCTCTTCGCTTTGGGCCGCGATCACGCGGCGATGGTCGAGCCGTATTGCGAAGGACAGGAATTCACCGTTGTTGCCCTTCAGGGGCCGGACGGCAAACCGGTCGCGCTCGTCCCGACGGAAATCGAGCTGTCCGACGACACGTCGTCGATCTTCACGTTCCGGCACAAGTACCTGCCGACATGCCGCGTAGCCTATCATTGCCCGCCACGTTTCCCCGACGACGTGGTGGCGCGCATCCAGCGCGTCGCCGAAGTGCTGTTTTTCTTTTTCGACATGCGCGACTTCGCCCGTCTCGACGGATGGTGGCTTAAAGACGGACGCATCGTGTTTTCCGATTTCAACCCGATCTCGGGCATGGAACAGAACAGCTTTCTCTTTCTTCAAGGTTCGCGCATCGGATTCAGCCACGGCGACATGCTGAGCTATGTCGTCGCCAACGCAGCGCGGCGAAATGGCATACCCGTGAAGGAGAAAACGTCGGCCAAAAACAAGGACGCGCGCAAGGTCGCCGTTGTGTTCGGCGGCACGACAGCCGAGCGTCAGGTCTCGCTGATGTCCGGAACGAACGTCTGGCTCAAGCTGCGCCATGCTGCGGCTTATATGCCCGAGCCTTACCTTTTGGCGTCGGACAACGAGGTTTGGCACTTGCCCTACAGCTATACGCTCAGCCACACCGTCGACGAAATCCTTTTCCATTGCGCCGAAGCCGACAGTCTCGGCGCACGCCTCATGAAACTCGTTCCGCCCATCCGCCAGCGTCTAGGGCTCCCCCCGATGGTTTCAAGCGACGACTTCATCCCCAAGCGCATGACTTTTGACGAATTTTGCAAGAATGCGCGCCATGACGACGCCTTCGTGTTCCTTGGCCTGCATGGCGGCAACGGCGAAAACGGCACGATACAGCGTATCCTTGAGCGCGAAGGCCTCCCCTACAACGGATCAGGCCCAACGGGTTCGTGTCTGTGCATGGATAAGGACACAACGGGCAAAATCATCCGGAATCTGAAAGACCCCCTGTTGACCTCGGCCCCCAAACTGGTGCTTTCGCTCCACGATTATATGGCTTCGCGCACCCCCGACAACCTGTGGGAATACGCCTGCGCTCAGCTTGAATCCTCGGATCTCATCATCAAGCCCGCGGCCGACGGCTGTTCGGCCGGCGTGGTGCGGCTTCAAACCCCGCAGGACCTGTGCCTTTACCTTCAGGCGCTCGCCAACAAGGACAGCATGCTTGTTCCCGAAACGTTGTCGCAACAAAAAGACATTGTGGAGTTGCCTTCCAACGTCGATCTGCTTTTGCTCGAGCCCTTCATCGCCACCGACACGATCATCATCAAGGACAACGAGCTTTCCTACAGCCGCAAAAACGGATGGGTAGAGTTGACCGTCGGCGTGCTTGAATGCGGCAGTGCCTATCATGCCCTGAACCCCAGCATCACCGTCGCGCAAGGCGACGTGTTGTCGCTTGAGGAAAAATTCCAGGGCGGAACCGGCGTCAACCTGACTCCTCCGCCGCCCTTCATCATCAGCAAGGATCAAATCGGCATCATTCGCGCGAAAACGGCTAAGGCCGCCGAATCCCTAAGCATCGAAGGTTACGCACGAATCGACATCTTCTTTAACATATCGACCAATCAGGTCATGGTGATCGAAGCGAACTCCCTGCCCGGCCTTACGGCTTCCACGGTCATCTTCCATCAGGCGCTTGCCGAAAACCCGCCCATGGAGCCGCGCGCGTTCCTTGAAAAGATCATAGGTTACGGCTTGTCCCGCTTTGCCGTCCCAAAGGCGTCGGGCCGTCCCAAACGCCAACGCTCCGGCACATAGCCGTTTCATGAGGAATGCGTCATGGCCCGCTTAAAGCAACGCTACCGCGGAAGCGTCACACAAAACGCGCCCTCGCGGCGCGAAAAGCCGCAGGGCTTGCTGTTCAAGGTTCGCGTGGTGTTGATGACGACGATTTTCGGCTTTTTTGTCATCTTGTCCTTATGGATGTGGATAAGCGGATGGGGGGCGCTCAAAATCGACCAGCTTTTCGAAAAAAGCCTGACCTTGACCCAAAAAGCCGGTTACGCCGTGACCGACATCGTCGTCGAAGGCCGCCGTTATACCGAAAAAGACGATCTTTTCAAAGCGCTTGGCGTTGCCTCGGGTTATCCCGTTCTCGTTTTCGATGCCGAGAAGGCGCACGCGCGCCTTGCAAAACTGCCCTGGATTGCAAGCGCAACGATCGAACGCCGCTTACCCGGAACCCTCTATATAAGGCTGACCGAACGCCAGCCCATGGCGCGCTGGCAGCACGGCAATGTTACAGAAGTCATTGACCGTGAAGGCAAAGTTCTTTCGGCGGCCAACCCCGAACGTTTTTCCGGTCTTTTGCTTGTCGCTGGTGACAACGCGCCGGAACAAACGGCGGATTTGTTACTTTCCCTTAAGAATTTCCCCAATATATTGGCGCGCGTAAAAGGCGCCGTTCGCGTAGGCGAACGGCGTTGGAATTTACATTTGGACACAGGTCATCTGGTGCGCTTGCCCGAACACAACATGCCCGACGCCCTTAAGCGCCTTGAAGAACTGATAACGGAACAAAACATTCTTGATCGAGGGATCGCCAGTATCGATATGCGCGTTCAGGAAAAAGTCATCCTCGACCCCGATCCGGAAACCACCGCAGGAGGGCATCAGCCTTGAAGCGCCTAACGCAGTGGCTTTTTGAAAAACCGCAAGTCGGACAAGGCGACACCGTCGCCGTGCTGGACATCGGCACAAGTAAGGTGGCATGCTTTATCGTGAGATCCGACGAAACGGGCGCGCCGCATATAGTCGGCATCGGGCACCAGCTTTCCGAAGGCATTCGCCAGGGAGTCATCTCCGACATCGAAGCCGTGCGGCGATCAATTACGGCCGCCGTAGCGACCGCCGAAAGCATGGCCGACGTCACGCTTGAACGCATCATCGTCAATGTGCCCGCCCCCCTGCTCATGTCCCGATCCGTCAGCATCGAATTGCCGGTCCATGGACGGGAGATAACGTCAGGCGACTTGGATCGCCTGATAACGCAAGGGCAAACCATGACGCCTCCAGACGCTCAAGGCAACATGCAGGAGCTGATCCACACCATTCCCGTCAGCTATATTCTGGACGGGCAGAAAGGCATCCGTGAACCTCTGGGCATGACTGGCGTCTCGTTGCAAGCGCAACTGCACCTTGTGGCCGCCGCTTTTGGACCTGTGCACACGCTCATCACAACCATTGCCCGAGGCCATCTGGAAGTCGAACGCCTTATCGCTGCGCCCTATGCCAGCGGGCTGGCGTGCCTTGTCGAAGATGAAATGGATCTCGGTTGTACGGTGCTGGACATCGGCGCGGGAACGACGTCCATCGGCATATTCCACGACGGCCACATGATCCATGCCGACGGCATTCCCATCGGCGGCGCGCATATTACGAACGACATCGCACGGTGCCTGACCACGTCGCTCAGCCATGCCGAAAGACTGAAAACGCTTCATGGAAACGCCATCGTCGTGCCGCTCGACGACCGCGAAACCGTCGAGGTCCCGCAGGTCGGCGAAGAAACGCCCGAGAACGCCAATCAGGTGCGTAAATCGCAGCTTATCCGCATCATCCAGCCGCGCCTTGAAGAAATTTTTGAGCTTGTCAAATCGCGCCTAGAAGCCAGCGGCTACAACGATATGGCGGGACGGCGCTGCGTTCTAACCGGAGGCACCAGCCAATTGCCAGGCATACGCGACATCGCGCAGCGCATCCTTGACAAGCAAGTGCGCCTCGGCCGCCCGCTTCGCATCGCGCCGCCTTCACGCGACATCTATGTCGGCGCGCAACGGCGCAAAAGCGACTTGCTCGCCAGAACGGCCGCATCGAAAAAATACGACAAAGACAAAAACGACTCCCGTGAAGGACGGGAAGAACAAGAGGATATGCGCGGCGTGAAAAAGGCCCACGGCAACATCGCCGCGTCGGGCCTTGCCGAAGCCACCTCCGGCCCAGCCTTCTCAACGACGGCAGGGCTTCTTGCCGTGGCTCTTCAGCCCGATCTGGCGGTAGCCCCGGCCTATGCCGAATTCTCCGGCGGCAGTTTTTTTGCCAAGGCAGGCCAGTGGATCAAACAGAATTTATAAAGAATCCTCGCCACACGCCCTCCCCTTAAAACTGATCGGCCCCACTTTTGGCCGACCTTCTTGCAAAATTCTGCATATTTGCGCCGATGGGGTAATCGGAACATTCGGAAAAGCTTGCTGATCTTATTGGGAAACTGGTGCTGCCGATAGGAATTGAACTGACCTGCTCCCCGTTTATGTACCACAGGAAAGTTGAATCTTTTGGCAGGGT
>CAZYPX010000092.1:0-7531 GCA_964649675.1 uncultured Rhodospirillaceae bacterium
GCTATAGAATCTGAACTTCCGAAAATTCTCGTTGCTAACCGATTGTTACAAAAACGACTCAAAATCTTAAGATATAATATTTTATTCTTGCCAAACGGAAAACAACTTAATTACGCGTAGTTTCATGGCACCGCTTGAGGGACAGCTCATTAAAAAACTTTGTTTTTCCGGCAAAAAACCAAAACAGTCCTCAAAAAACGGTCCAAAAATCGCGTTTATAGCGGTTATGTTGAGAGAATTTCGCGTTGACAGAAAGTGCGTGCGCCATCATCCTTTCGCCGCATTTCTTAATGGAAAGCAAAACGTTCACGGAATCAGGACATCTCGCTTGGTTAGAGTTCATTTAGGATCGGCCCGCGCGTCTTCTCTTCAACCGGCCCGTATAGCTCCGTTGCTCCTCGCGGGCATGGTGGCGTTTGCTGTTGGAACGGCGGGCCAAGCCATGTTTCCCAAACCCGCTTCCTTTGAACCGCAACTAGCGGCTGAGATCGCAGCCGTCGCCACGCCAGTTATCGAAGACATCGTTGAATCCGAAACTGTCCGCGCCGCCGTATCCGTTGCTGAAGGGGTTAATCAGGAAGTTCAGGGCTTGACGGCCGCCGTTGCGGCTAAACCTGAAAATTTCACGCGCGAGGTTGAACTCGGCAGCGGACAAACATTCACAAGGCTTTTGACGGATGCGGATGTCGATCCGGGCGATGCCTTGGCCGCCTCCAGCGCGTTGAACAAGGTTTTCGAACACCAAAAACTCAAAGCAGGACAAGAAGTCATGCTGGCCTTCTCGCGTCTCGGGACCGAAGAAAAGCTTACGGGCGTCACCTTTCTTCCCGAGCCCACAAAAGAAGTGATCATCGCGCGCAAGGCCGATGGAGCGTTCGACGCAACGATTAAAACAACGCCTCTGGAAAGAGAACGCTTTGCAGTACGCGCCGAGATCCGCTCGTCGCTTTTTGAGACCGGCGAACGCGAAGGCGTTCCACGCGCCATTATGGCCGCGCTTATCCGCGCGTACGCCCACGCCGTGGATTTCCAGCGCGACATTAAGGCAGGCGACAAGTTCGAAGTCCTGTACGACCAGCCCGTATCCAAAGACGGCAAACCCATCGGCCAAGGTGTCATTATTTACGCCGCGCTTGAAATCGGAGGAAAGGTTAAGCCCCTCTACCGCGTCACGTTCGCTGACGGAGCGGTGGACTATTTTGACGAAAAAGGGCAAAGCGTCAAGCGCGCCCTGCTCCGCACGCCTATCGACGGCGCGCGCGTCACCTCGAATTTCGGCATGCGCCGCCATCCCATCCTCGGTTATTCAAAAATGCATCAGGGCGTGGATTTTGGCGCCCCTCACGGCACACCGATTTTCGCCGCCGGCGCAGGCGTCATCGAAGAAGTCGGCTACAAAGGCGCTTATGGCCGCTACATTCGCATCCGCCACAACGGAAAGATGCAAACGGCCTATGCGCACATGAGTCGCTTCGGCCGAGGCATGCATACTGGCGCACGCGTCAATCAGGGCGATGTTATCGGCTTTGTAGGCTCGACCGGTCGCTCGACCGGCCCTCACCTGCACTTTGAAGTTCTTGTCGCCGGTCGTCAGGTCAACCCCATGAGCGTTGACATGCCGGCCGGACGCATTCTGGAAGGCAGGCTGCTGGCGCAATTCCGCGAAGGGCAAAAGAAAATTCGTAAAGAATTCGCATCCCTTCTGACAAAAGACGCCGATCCCGCTTTGGCTCAGAAAGACTCCGAATCAGGCGTTATCAAGGCTTCGTCTCCGACGAAGGCTTTCGCGACCAAGCCTGTCGGCTCGTGTGGCTTACGCGGCGGCTGCTAACCTGCCCCCCCGAATCACTTTGCCGAGCGCGTGATGCCTTGATCGGCCGTTGCGACGCGCTTTGCCCTCGAAACCCGACAAGACCGTGCGCGCGCATCGTTAAAGCGATTTTAACGATCTTGAAGGCATTGATAAGGTTGAGCGCACACGCTAACGGGCGCGTGCCGATCCCTTCTGTTGATTGAATTCCATGAACTTTATCATCGGCGTTCTCACGGCTTTCGTTTGCACTTTCGGCGGTTATGTGGCCGTCGGCGGCAGCATGGCCGTGATCGCGCACGCAGCGCCTGTCGAAATTGTCATCATGGGCGGCACGGCGGCGGCAGGGTTTATCATCGGCAACCCCTCTATCGTCATCTCGCGGACGATGAAATCGATGAAGCTTCTCTTGCAAGGCCCGCGGTTCAACAAGGAATCGTACATCGAGCTTTTGTCGATGCTTTACCAAATGTTTAAGCTGGCCAAAACTAAGGGCATGCTCGCGCTCGAATCGCACATCGAAAAGCCCGAAGAAAGCTCCATCATCTCGTCGTTCCCGGGCTTTTTGAAAGAACACCACGCCCTCGACTTTTTCTGCGACTACGCTCGTTTGATGACTCTCGGCTCCGACAAGCCTTACGAAATCGAGGCGTTAATGGACGAAGAACTTGAAGTGCACCATGCCGAACATTCGGCGATCGTAAACGCTGTGAACGCCGTCGCCGACAGTATGCCCGCCATCGGCATCGTCGCCGCCGTGTTGGGCGTCATCAAAACGATGGGCGCCATCACGGAGCCGCCGGAAGTTCTTGGACGCATGATCGGCGGCGCTCTTGTCGGAACGTTCATGGGTGTCTGGACGGGCTACGCCTTTCTCGGCCCCATGGCGCGCGCTCTGGAGCAGCGCTTCGACGCCGAGGCGAGGTACTTCCAGTGTTTGAAAGTCGGCATTCTTGCGCATCTTCAGGGCTTTGCTCCGGCCATTTCCGTGGAATACGCTCGCAAAGCCATTCAGTCAGACGTGCGGCCTTCCTTCACCGAGGTCGAGGAAGCCACCCAGGTCTTGCCTGCGCCAACCTAGGGTAAGCCATGGCCGATTCTCAAAAGCCCGTCATCATTATACGCCGCAAAAAAAAAGGCGGTCACGGCGGCGGCCATCATGGCGGCGCATGGAAGGTGGCCTATGCCGATTTCGTCACGGCCATGATGGCCTTCTTTCTTTTGCTGTGGCTTTTGAATGTGACAACCTCCGATCAGCGCGCGGGCCTGGCCGATTACTTCGCCCCTGCAGGCATTTCACGGTCCGCCGGCGGTGCTGGAGGCGTTATGGGGGGCCTGTCGATCAACGCGCCAAAAGGCTCCCAGCTTTCGGATTCGGGCTCCACTGAGGCCTTCGAGGAGCGCACGATTCCCACGGCAGGCAAAGGGCAGGAAGGCGAAGAAGACATCCCCGGCAAAGCCGACAAGGCCGCCGCAGGGACTGAAAGCCCCCCCCCTCAGGCTGTGCCCGAAGCTCAGGCTTTGGCCGAGGCCATGAAAAAAGAGGAGCAGAATTTCAGGGAGGCCGAAGGGCTTTTGAAACAAGCCTTTGAAGGCACGCCTGGCCTTAAGGACCTCGCGCAAAACCTTCTTGTCGACCGCACCGCCGAGGGGTTACGCATCCAGCTAATCGACCGTGAAAAGTTTTCCATGTTCCCGTCGGGAAGCGCGATCCCCTATGAAAAGGCACGGGAACTCATGCGTTTGATAGGCATGGTTCTGGCGCGGCTCCCCAACCACATATCAGTGACAGGCCATACGGACAGCTCGCCGTTCCCCGTAGGATCGCGCCGCGACAACTGGACACTTTCTTCCGAGCGCGCCAATGTCAGTCTCAAGGAAATCGTACTGTCCGGAGTCGACGAATCGCGCCTCATCCGCGTCGTGGGCATGGCCGACCGCGAGCCGCTGGTCCCCGAAAACCCCAAGGATCCCCGTAACCGGCGAATCAGCATCGTGCTCTTGCGGCAAACGCTTGCACCGGTTAATGAAAAAAGCGAACCTCTCCCAACCTATGTTCATTAGCCTTTTTGTTAAAGGTTAATGAATTTTAGCCATAAATCCGAATACTTTCAACGCGATTTATGCCATTAAACGCAGTAAAAACTCCGAAAAAGCCATTTTAGGACGCAATTAATTTTACCATTTTTTGGCAGTAGGTTCTTTTGGTACAGTGTGCGTGGACATATTTAAACGCTTATTGAAAAGGATACGCTGATGACCTTGCCCGACTTTTCCTTCGCCGATGCTTGCCCCGTCAGCGATGACATTATAGCCCGAACTTACCGCGCGGCGGTTGAGCCGGTTGAGGGAGGGGCGTCCCCGTTCGGCGCGGTCTTTCGCCTGAAAGGCTACGAAGTTTTCGTTTGCCGGCGCTGGGAAAAAAGAAACGGTGGATTCGTTTGCGTCATCGACTTCGCGGCGCCGATGACAGGTTATGTAGCTCAACGCGAAGGCGCCGCCCTTTTACGGCTAATGCGGAATGACGAGGGCCAGAAAATTGCGCTCCTTCCCGAACATGAAGAGGCTTTGTTTTTGTTTTTCACGTCTATCGTGGATAGCGATATTAGAATGCTCCAGAAAACGTACGCCGCTCATTTCCACGTGGAGTTTATTCGCTTCAAAACCATGGAATCCTTGTGTTGCGGCAAGACGCCCAGCGAAAGCAAGGCTCTGCGAAAAGTCGCATGATCCAGGGGGTTTTTTGTGAGGATCGGTAATGATATGCTCGACCGATGTCAGCGTTTATATCCGGCCCTTTACTCGAGCTGCCTTTTTATATGTCAGGACCCCTGCCCTGCCCATACCTACCCGGCAAGGCCGAACGCAAGCTTTTCACGCGCCTGACCTATGACCCGACCTCCAACGCGGCGATCAACGCCAGACTGACAAGCGCCGGTTTCCGCCGCAGCCACGATATCGTTTACCGTCCCGTATGCCATGCGTGCGCGGGTTGCGTGCCGGTGCGGATCGCCACGGAACGCTTCACATTGTCACGCGCCTTGCGGCGCGTCGCAAACATCAACCGCGATCTACGCGCTGAACTATGGCCGCGCGACACCTCGGATTCGCTGTACTCCTTGTTCCTCACCTATCAGAAAGCCCGCCATCCCGAAAGCGACATGGCCCGTATGCCGCGTAACGAGTTCGATGCCATGCTATCCGATCGGCTCGCCCCTTCCGTCGTCCTTGAGGTCTTTACGCAAGAGAGCGCCAGAACGAGCGAGGCCTTCGGTGCCATCATCCTTGACCGTGTCGAAGACGGACTTTCGGCGGTTTATAGCTTCTTCAGCCCCGACCTGCCCCGAAGGAGCCTGGGTACGTATCTGGTGCTCAAGGCCGTCGACGAAGCCAAACGTCTTGGCTTGCCTTTTGTCTATCTGGGCTACTGGATTGCCGCATCGGGGAAAATGGCCTACAAGGCCCGCTTTGACGCGATTCAGGCCTTGGGCGCCGATGGCTGGCAAGATGTGCGCCTGTGCGATTATCCGCAGGCGTCAGGCTGTCGTGTTGATGGATGAAACCTGCGACGGCGGCGGCGCGGAATTACCTGCCATGCTTTTTTCACCCTTAGGCAACGCGTTCAGGCCGGCGGCGATGTTGCGGTTTATGCTGATAAGTCCCTTAAGAATTTCGGCGTTTCCGTCGGCTATAGCCGCAAAGCTGGCCTTGTCCACATAGCGGCTGATGTTCAAAAGCAAAGCCTTCAAGTCGCGCGGAAGCTGGTTGTCGGGCTCGCACAAGGCGACCTGAAACAAAGTCCACAATTGCTGGTTATGCTGGACATGGGCGACAAAATCTTCCCTGCCGCACTCCGGCTTGCAGGCCAGTTCGAGACGGCTGGCGCAACTCAATAAAGCGCGGGCCTCGGTTTCGCGCACCGTTTCGTCGTTGCGCTGGTGAGCCGTATAGGACGTGTGCGGCGCTTTGTTGTTAACGCTCATGTTTTTTGTTCCCCTTTTTACGAAGCCTTTGAAAGCATGTTTTGGTTTTGTATGTCTTCGCCGTCAACCGGCGTCTCAGTAATTCCTCCGGAATTCTGGCAGCCGGCCATCAGCTTGTGTCCGAGGCGCAGGGCCTTGAACGCTTCGCCCGCATTGAGATGCGCGACGATCTGGGCGACGTGATCGGCAAGATTCGGATAAAGCTTGCCGAAGTTCTGCAAGGTGTCGATGACGAGATTGTCGATCGGCTGACCCTTGCCTTTGAATAGGTAGATGACCTGCAACAGGAAATAGACGTTCGTGGCGTCGGATTCGTCCTTGCGTTCGATATTCATCATGTAGTCTTCGCGCAAAACGGGGCTGTCCGACAGAATCAGCAGGTCGGCGGGCCTGTGGCCTACGTTTTTGAGAATTGCGCCTCCGGCAAATATTTTGCCTTCAGGCTTGACGCGAATTTTTAATGGCATGCCTCGACTCCTTCGAGCTATCGTCGGCTCCCATTTGTATTCCGCGTTCCGACCCCGCGGCTTAAGTCAGAAAAGAGGAGGAGCGGGTTTCCCCGCTCCTCCCAACTCTTTTAGAACAACTTCAGGATCGATTGAGCCAACTGGCCGGAGATGGACAGAGACACGATACCGAGCTGGTTACGAGCTTGCAGAGCCTGCATGTTCGCGCCTTCTTCGTTCGTATCCGCCAGCACCAGGTTGTCCGACGCCGTTTGAAGGGTGTCGATCAGGTTGGTGGTAAAGTCCTGACGCGTTTGCACCAAGGTGTTGTTGTTACCAAGCGATGATCCGGCGTTACGCAGCGTGCCGAGAGCGGCTGTCAGCTGGTTTTGCGCCGTGGTGATCGCGTCGTCCACGACCGAGGTCCGCGTGCCGGTCAACTGGGTCGCCCCAGAAGCCGTCAACGTCGAACCGGCAGCCAACGAATAGGTCACCGCAGCCGTGCCGGACTTTGAGCCCTGCACATTGGTGACCGTGATGCCGCTCAGCGTAGCGCTGCTCACGTCGTAGGCGTTCACGCCCGTCGTCGTGGTCGTGCCGAGCGCTTGGCCCGTACCGTCCTGCGTCGAGTAGGTCGTCAACGACATGCCATCTCTGGCTCCGCCTGCGTCAACGATCTGGGATCCGGCGATGGTTTGCCCTTGATCCAGCGACAGGCCCGTATAGCTGATTGTGCCCGTTGACAGGTTGTACGTCGTCGTACTGTTGGCCGTACCGTTCGCGCCAACCGTCGTCGTGTTGCCGGCTCTCAACGTGATGGTCGCGTCCGACGTTCCCTGGTTGGCATACACGGCATGGTAGTCCGAGCCGCCTTGCGAGTAGTTAACCTGGATCGCCTGACCCGCCGCGATGGTCAGCGTAACGTCGCCGTTCGCCGTCGAGGTCAGCGTGTTCGTGCCGAGCGTGTAGCCAGCCGTGCCGCTTCCCGTGGCCGTAAACTGGCCCTGGATCGAAACCGCCGATATGTCGGCGCCCGTGGCGATTTCCCGGCCCGCCGTGGCGGTCAAGCCGGCATCGGCTATGCGCGTGCGCAGGAAGGCGGCGTTGGCGTTGTCCAGCGAGTTGGCATCGGCGATCGCCGCCGTCACGCCATCGGTCAAGGCCGTCGTCGTCGAGAAGTTGGCCGCCGTGCTGGTTTGCACCGCGCCCACGCCGCTCGTCGCCGTCATTGCCGAGACTTTGCCCGTCAGGTCAAGCGTTCCGCTGTACGCGCCCGTCACGTTCGCGTTCGT
>CAZYPX010000093.1:0-7473 GCA_964649675.1 uncultured Rhodospirillaceae bacterium
GCTACCCTGCCAAAAGATTCAACTTTCCTGTGGTACATAAACGGGGAGCAGGTCAAGGGAGCGAAAGAATCTGATGACTCATAGGTTTATGATCTGCTTGCTGTCGCTTGCCCATTAAGGCTTCCTCTTGCTTCCACAGTGCTTCCAAATGTCAAAATCAGGGAAGATGAACGCAAATACGGCGCCGAAGGCGACTTGTCACTCATTTGAATTGTTTTGAGAAATTGGTTGCGGGGGCCAGATTTGAACTGACGACCTTCAGGTTATGAGCCTTTTAATGTAGCCGTCAAGAAAGTTTTGAAAAGCTGATATTATTTCTTGAAAACTGCATAACCAACTGATATTATTATGACATAAGACGAAACCGAACGTCATAAGTATAACACGGAAAGACAGTTTTTGCCATCTAGGTTGTTGACATATTGTTGACATGGAAAGATCGACCATGACGCCGCACCTCACAGATACCGAAGCCCGCAAAGCCTTGGCTCCAAAACAGGGGCAACGCTTCATTTGGGACGATGAGGTTAAAGGCTTTGCCTTGCGCGTTACCTTTACAGGGGCAAAGGCTTTTATTCTCGACTATCGCGCCGACGGGCGGCAACGCCGCATAACCATCGGCTCTTTTCCTGATTGGTCTGTTGCCTCCGCCCGTAAGGCTGCCAGCGACATGAAGCGCGACGTTGACCTTGGCAAAGACCCTATGGGCGAAAAGCATGACCAGCGCAACGCGCCGACCATGAATGATTTATGGGAGCGGTACAAGGAAGAGCATTTGAAAAGCAAGTCCGAACGTTCGCAAAAAGATGAAATCAGCATGTGGAATAACATCATCCTGCCCAGCCTTGGGAAGGATAAGGTATGTTCAATAACCCATGAGGATATTGATAAGCTGCATCGAGACATTACCGAAATACGCAAAACGCCCGTTCGCGCCAATCGTACAATAGAGGTGCTTCGCAAAGCGTTCAATCTTGCGAAACGGTGGAAATGGATCAGCGATAACCCTGCAAGCGGGGTTCGACGCAATGCTGAAGAAAAACGCGAACGCTATCTTAACAAAACCGAGATTGCCGCGCTCGCCGTGGCTCTTGGCGAACATCCCGAACAAATCACGGTTAACGCGATCAAGCTGCTTATGCTGACGGGGGCGCGCAAGAGCGAGGTGACAGGCGCAACGTGGGATATGTTCGATCTTGAAAATGGCATTTGGACAAAGCCGAGCGCGCATACCAAACAACGCAAACTGCACCGTGTCCCCTTGAGCGCCCCCGCCCTTAATCTTTTGATCGAGATAAAGCGGCAGGCCGAGACGGATTTTAAGGAAGCGCGGCGAAAGGGCGAGGCCGTTAAGGCAAGCCCGTTTGTCTTTCCGAGTGACGTTTCGCCGGATCAACCGATCCAAGAAATCCGCCGGACATGGGTCACGGTTTGCAAGGCGGCAGGGTTAACGGACAAGGTTCCAAAGAAGAACCGCGCCGGAAAGCCCATGAAAGACAGGGATGGACAAATCATTACCATTGACTGGCCGAACGTTCGTATTCATGATCTGCGCCATTCGTTTGCCAGCATCCTAGTTTCGGCGGGGGCGTCTTTGCCGCTTATCGGGCAAATGCTGGGACATACCCAAGTGCAAACGACACAACGTTACGCGCATTTATATGATGATCCGTTACGCAAAGCGGCGGATATGGTCGGGGAAGTTATTATGCCCGCGCAAATTGAGGGGCCAAAAGCGGCCAAGGAAAAAACAGCAAAAAAGAGAAAGGTTGCTTGATGCCTATAGTCGAACTTGGCGATCTTTCCGATGCCGTTGCTGGTTATCGGTCGCAAATGACGGTTAAGGCGATCATGTCTTGGCCCTCGGACAAAAACGCAAGGAACAGTTTCCTTTGCACAATCTGGACATATCATTTAGGCGAGTCAAAAAAACTCATAGAGGACACGCCAGACCCTGCAACGATTTCTGATCCTCTTGAGGCGAGAATCGTCGCGGCAAATCGCGGGACATATCAGGCGATCAGGGAAGAATATAAACGCTGGTTTGAAGAGGACGGCGGACATTTCGCAATCGCCAGCGCAAAATCCTTTTTCGATTACATTGAGGAGCTTTGCAAAATAAACCGCGACATTCTGGCGGCAGGGCTTGCGCTTGTTCTTATTCGGCAAATGTCCGTCCATCATGCCGACCTTCCTGGTGGGGCCAGCGTTAACAAGGCGATGTATCTTTTGGAAAAGATGCCAAAAGCCCTCCCGCTTCCGCATAACATGCGCGACCTACGCCGCGCATGGTCAAATTACAAACCCGTTCTGCATTTTTGCGCCGCTTTCTTTGAGTATTATATGAGGGCAGATTTGAAGCGCCACGGAGATCAAAAAGAGATTCAATGCGATTTTGACGAACTTATGAACTATCGGTTTCCTGAATTTCTTTCTTTGGTGGACACCTATCAGCGTTTTGGGACAACCTTTATCCCGTCTCGCGCCAAGGGGGAGGCTCTTATTGATTCTGAAACCGCGTGGCTTCTTCCTGAACAAAAACAATGGCTCATCATAGATCACCCTGTTGCGCCTTTGGATGGCTGGTTGCTTGAAGCGGCAAAAAATTACCGCGCCCCTGTCCCGAATTCGTGACTACTATTCATTAACGGCTCACTAGATAATCCCCCGCTTCACCATATGAAATAAAATCACAAAGGCTTTACCAAACGTCGAATAGCGCCTCGTTGCGCCATAACGACGAAAGGAAAGCCTATGCAACAGCAAGAAGAATCAAACCCCCGTCAAGCGTCGGTCTTGGAGGGGTTTTTGTCCGAAAAGGACTATGCCCGTGAACGCGGCGTAACGATCCGCACCTGCCAGCGCGACCGGATGCTCCGGCAGTCCCCGCCCTATGTGATCGTCGGGAGGCAGGTCTATTACCGGATCGAAGCCGTGCGCGAATGGCTTTTGACGCAGGAAAAGAACTGCACCCGTGAGCCGGATGCCTTAGTACGGCGGAGGGCGCGCGCATGGAGATAAAAGTCCCGCTTCCCATTCCAGAGGAAGACCTACTGCGCGGCGCGGATCAAGTCGCGGCCTTTTTGTTCGGATCGGCCCGTCACCGTCGCAAGGTTTATCACCTGATGCAAGCGAAACAAAACAGGCCGCCCATCATGAAAATGGGATCGCTGGTTTACGCGCGCAAATCGAAAATCATGGCTTGGCTCGAAGAGCAAGAGAAAGGGGTCAAATAATGCCTCAAAAGATTGAATCAATCTCCAGCGTTGAGATCGTGGCGAAATTGCAGGATCGCCTTGGTGATCTAGCAATGGAACTGTGCGGCCCCAAAAACGAGGCCATGTCGTCCAAAGACCAATGGCGCTTTGGAAACAAGGGCAGTCTTGCCGTCGAGATTGGTGGCGAGAAAGTCGGGACGTTCTTTGACCATGAAGCCAATTATGGCGGTAACGCGCTTTTGTTGATCCGGCACAAGCTGGGCCTCGACGCGCGCGCCGCGTTCGCTTGGGCTTGCGAATGGCTGGGCGTGGAAGTCCCCACCGCCGGGTTCAAGATATTGCCGAAAGACCCGGTTGCCAAAATCGCTGCTATCGTGGAAGAAACGCAAACCGAGATCAAGGAAACGCCCGTCAAAAAGTATCTGCACAATCGCCGCATCACGGCGATACCGCCAGCGTGCATCGGCTATCGTCCGAACGCTTACGGTAAATATGGCGCTATGGTTGCGCTGGCGCGGGACATTAAGGGGAGCGTGCTTGCGCTTCAACAGGTCTATTTGACGGAAGACGGAAAGAAAGCGCCGCTTGATATTCAAAAGCGCACGAATAAGGCGGTCGATCAATGGGCCACGAAAGCCGTTGTGCGTTTCCCCGGTAAGGAGCCTGTCATTCTGGCGGAAGGCGTCGAAACCGCGCTGTCTCTTTGGCAGGCGACGCGACAAGAGACATGGGCCTGTCTTGGCATTAGCAATATGGCAAAAGCGCCCTTGCCGAGCAAATCGACGGTCATTCTCGCCCGCGATGGCGACGTGCCGGATAGCAAGGCGGACTCGCAAATCAGGCACGCCGTTTTCTCGATGAGAAAGTGCGGTCATAAAGTCGGTGTCGCCTCGCCGCCGGAGGGCAAAGATTTTAACGACGTTCTCGTTGAAGACGGCGAGGATGCGATCCGAGCGGCCATCGCGTGCGTTTGTTTTGAGGAGGAGAAAAAGGAGGAAGAGGCGCCTCATCTGCAAAATGTGTTGTATGCTGACGAGTTTTTGACGATGCGCTTTTCCGGCCTGCATGAAGACAATTTGCGTTATGTCTTTATGTGGGACAAATGGCTTCTTTGGAACGGCAAATACTGGGAAATTGACGAAACGCTTGCCGTCAAAGACGCTTGCCGTTCTTTCGTCCGCACGGCATCCGCCGAGATTATGGGCAAGCCGGAACCCAATATCAATCTTGCGGTTTCCGTCGCCAGCGCAAAAACCATCGGGGCTATTGAACGGCTTGCGCGCGCCGACCGCCGCCATGCGAAAAAGGCGGAAACATGGGACGCCGATCTGTGGCTGCTTAACACGCCGGACGGAACGGTCGATCTGAAAACGGGCCTTTTGCGTCCGCACGACCGCGACGATTATTGCACGAAAATGACCGCCGCGACGCCGGAGGGGGAATGCCCCATGTGGATACGTTTCCTTAATCGCGCATTGGATGGCGATCAGGACATGATCGCTTTTTGCCAGCGCGTGATCGGCTACGGCCTGACGGGCGAGGTGCGCGAACATGCCCTGTTCTTCCTGTACGGCCCCGGCGGGAACGGCAAGGGCGTATTCTTGAACACCTGTTACAAGATCATGGCGAGCTATGCGGCCATTGCGCCGATGGAAACATTCGTTGCCACGCAAATCGACCGCCACCCGACCGATCTTGCCATGATGCGCGGCGCGCGGATCGTTTTCTCCCAAGAAACGGAGGAAGGCCAACGCTGGGCGAAAAACAAGATTGCAAACCTGACGGGCGGCGACCCAATTCCCGCGCGATTCATGCGGCAGGACTTTTTCACCTATCAGCCGCAATTCAAACTTGTTTTTGCGGGCAACCACAAGCCGAGCTTGCGGACGGTTGATGAGGCCATGCGGCGGCGTATCAACATGATCCCTTTTACCGTCACCATTCCCGAAGAGGAACGCGATCCGAGCTTGCCGGAGCAATTCAGGGGGGAATGGCCGGGCATTTTGCGTTGGGCGCTGGAAGGTTGCCTTGAATGGCAGCGCGGGGGATTGCAGCCGCCGAAAGCCGTGCGTCTTGCGACCGAATCCTATCTTGCGGAAGAGGACACGTTGCAAAAGTTTCTCGATGAGAAATGTTTCAAAACGTCGCCAAGCGAAAGCGAGGAAGTTAGCCTTCTGTTCGCGTCATGGAAGGAATGGTGCGCCGAGACGGGGGAATATGTCGGCTCGATCAAAAACTTCAGCCAGAAACTTGAAATGCGGGGTTATGAAAAGCGGCAGGATTCCAGAACGCGCCGCGCCTGTTTCGCTGGCCTGCGCCTGTTGGAGCCGCCCATCGGCACAACGGGGCGTATTGATTTTGATAGGGAGGCGTCATGACCATCTCGACGTTAACCCGTTGTTGCGAAGGGATCGAAGGGGACAAAAGGTTTGTTCTTCCGTGTGCGTGCGCGCGCGCCTACGCGCACACATGGGAGAGATTATGCTTTTCACGTCTTCGATCCCTTCGGAATGCCTCGCTCGCCTGTAATCCGTGGCACAGCCGCGCCCTGCGCTGCACCCTGCAAGGTACTGTGGGGCGAATTGCTATGCGGGCGGGCGTAGCGCGGGAGATTGGTAGCGGGTGTGATTCGCAATGACTAAACTCAACCAATCCTTTGAAAGTAAATCCGAATTCGCCGCCCGTGTGGGCGTGACGAAGGGGCGCGTCTCGCAGCTTGTGGCGGCGGGCCTGCCTGTGCGCGAGGACGGCAAGATTGATATTGAAACAGGGCTTGCGTGGATGGAAGCGAACCTTGATCCGGCCAAGCGCAACAAGGGCGGCGCGAAGATTGAGGACGAAATGGACGGCGGGCCTTCGTTGGCTGAGGCGCGTCGCCTGCATTTGATCGTGCAGATTCAGCGCGCGAAGATTGCGCTTCGGCAAGAGCGCGGTGAATTGATAAGCGCGGATCAGGCGAAGATTACGATCTTCAACCGCGCCCGCGCCGAGCGCGACGCGCATATTGCGTGGGTGCAGCGCTCGGCTCCCATCCTTGCGGGTGAACTGGGGTGCGATCCCGCGCAAATGTTCGCCGCGCTGGATCGGCTTATGCGCGAGCATTTGGAACATCTGGCCGATACGCCTCTGGACGTTTTGAAAGATGCTTGAGGTTGTCGATCTTGCATGGCGGCGGGGCATGAGGCCGGAGCCGCAAATCGACGTGTCGGCATGGGCCGAGCGTCATTTTATTTTGCCTCCCACGTCGGCGGAACCGGGGCCGTGGCGCACGAAACGGACGCCGTATTTACGCGAGATCATGGCGGCACTTTCGACGGGCAACCCCGCCGAGCGCATTGTCTTCATGAAGGGCGCACAGTTGGGCGGGACTTCGTGCGGCCTCGCATGGATTGGTTACGTCATTCACAACGCGCCCGGCATCATGATGATGGTGCAGCCGTCGATTGACATGGTACGCCGAAACACGACCACGCGCATCGACCCCATGATCGAAGCCTCCCCCGTCTTGCGCGAGCTTGTCGCCGCGCCGCGCTCGCGGGATTCCGGCAATAGCCTTTTCCGCAAATCCTTCCCCGGCGGGCAGCTTGTCATGACAGGCGCGAATAGCGCCATCGGTTTGCGTTCAACGCCTGTGCGCTATCTGTTTCTTGACGAGGTGGACGGCTATCCGGCGGACGCAAACAATGAAGGCGATCCCGTCGCGCTTGCCATTCAACGCACGGCGACCTTTCGCGGGCGGCGCAAGATTTACATGGTATCGACGCCGACCTTGAAGGATCATAGCCGGATTGCGGCGGCTTATGAGGAATCCGACAAGCGCATGTTCTTCGTGCCGTGCTTTCATTGCGGCGACATGGCCCCGATTACTTGGGCGCGGATTCAATGGCCCGAAGGTCGGCGGCATCAAGCGTTTCTCATTTGCGAGAAATGCGGCGGGATCCATTATGAACATGAAAAGCCCCGTTTGCTTGAAGCCGGAGAATGGCGAGCGACCGCACAAGGCGACGGGCGCACCATCGGCTTTCATCTATCCGCGCTTTACAGCCCGTGGGAAACGTGGGCAGAAATAGCCCTTGAACATGGGCAGGTTTATCGCGATCCCCCGCGCCTGCAAGTGTGGACGAATACCAAGCTGGGCGAGTGCTGGGAGGACATGGCGGGCGATGTCGTGGAATCCGATCCGCTCATGGCACGGCGCGAAAACTGGAGCGGCCTTTTGCCCGAAGGCGTTGCCGTTCTTACGGCTGGCGTCGAT
>CAZYPX010000094.1:0-7406 GCA_964649675.1 uncultured Rhodospirillaceae bacterium
AGCGTACCCGCGAAGGCAATGACCTTTATCACGAAATGATCAGCGCGGGCATCATCAAGACCGACGGCCCGGGTTCCAAAGTGGCGCTGGTTTACGGCCAGATGAACGAACCGCCGGGCGCGCGCGCGCGCGTCGGCCTCACGGGCCTCACGGTCGCCGAATACTTCTGCTACGAAGAAGGTCAGGATGTGTTGTTCTTCGTGGATAATATCTTTCGTTTTACGCAGGCCGGCTCCGAAGTTTCCGCGCTTTTGGGCCGCATACCTTCCGCCGTGGGTTACCAGCCGACGTTGGCCACGGACATGGGCGCGCTTCAAGAACGCATCACCACAACGAAGAAAGGCTCGATCACCTCGGTGCAGGCCATTTACGTTCCGGCGGACGACTTGACCGACCCCGCGCCCGCGACATCGTTCGCGCACTTGGACGCCACAACGGTGCTTTCGCGCCAGATCGCCGAACTCGGCATTTATCCGGCTGTGGATCCGCTTGACTCCACGTCGCGCATTCTCGATCCGATGGTTGTGGGCGAAGAGCACTACAACGTTGCGCGTTCGGTGCAAAAGGTTCTGCAAACGTACAAGTCGCTGCAGGACATCATCGCGATTTTGGGCATGGACGAACTGTCAGAGGAGGACAAGCTCGTTGTGGCCCGCGCGCGCAAGATTCAGCGTTTCTTGTCGCAGCCGTTCCACGTTGCCGAAGTGTTTACGGGCACCAAGGGCGTGTTCGTCAGCGTCGAAGATACGATCAAGGGCTTCAAGGGCATCGTGGCCGGCGAATACGACCATCTGCCCGAAGCGGCGTTCTACATGGTCGGCACCATCGAAGAAGCCGTCGCCAAGGCCGAAAAACTGGCCAAACAGGCGGCGTAACCAAAAGGGAAGGGCGCAATGTCCAGCCAATTCCAATTCGAACTCGCTTCACCCGAACGTATGGTCGTCAGTAAAGCCGTGGCGATGGTCACCGTGCCTTCCGAAAAAGGCCTTTACGGCGTTCTGGCCGGCCACGCGCCGATGATCACGACCGTGAGCGCGGGCGTCGTCGAAGTGTTTGAAAACGACGACAGCGCGGCCTCCGACCGCGTGTTCGTCGAAGGCGGCTTTGCCGAAGTCACGGGCGAGCGCTGTACGGTTTTGGCCGAAAAGGCCATTCCCGTGGCTAAGCTTGATCGCGCCGCTATCGAAGCCGAGATGAAAGCCGTCGAAGATGCGATCGCGACCGCTGAAACCGAAGAAGAGCGCGACGCGCTCGAACACCGCCGCACCGTAGCCCAAGCCAAGCTCATGGCGATGGAATAGCTTAAGTTTTTTTTCAAATTAGTCCGGGTTCTTAGCACCGCTTGAAGGATGGCGGCACGTAAAAGTGACGGATCGCCGGACGGCCATCGGCTACGCGCACATGCTTAAGGAAATCGCCGACAAGCTTTAGGCCGTAAAGGTTTACGCTGGTTCAGGACAACCTCACATGGCTGAATCCGAACTCGACGTTCTCTCAAAGCAATGTCTCGGCCGCCGCATTCCGGATAAGGAAACTCTTGCGCGCGGAAATAGCCGTTTGCAGTCGGGCGGAAGGGGTCATAACGGTCCAATCCAAAAAAAGGTGAGGCAAAATAAGCCTATAAATAACCATTTGCCAAGCGCATAAGGGGGTTTTATCTATCTGACCGAACGACATTCTTGGGAATTATGCCTTCAGCAGGTTTATGTGTCATCACCGCCTTCGTGGGAATGACGCAAAGGGTAGGCATTAATACTGTGAATTTGAGCGTTTGGTCGAATTCGTAACTTCAGGTGAGTTATGCAGGAAAAAATCGCGGTATTGGGCCTTGGCTATGTCGGTCTGCCTCTGTTGTTGGGGCTGGCCAAGCATTACGATGACGTCGTCGGGTTCGACATCGACTCGAAAAGGGTTGCGGCCCTTAATGACGGTCACGACTGGACGGGCGAGGTGGACGACACGGAGCTCAAGGTCACGCGCGCCAAGATGACCGACCGCCCCGAAGCCATGAAGGACTGCACGTTTTTCATCGTGACGGTTCCCACGCCCATCGATCAGGCCAAGCGCCCCGACCTTACGCCCGTTTTGAGTGCGTGCAAGATCGTCGGCGAAGTTTTGAAATTGCACGGCAAGCAAAAATCGCCCGTTCCATTGGTCGTTTTCGAGTCCACCGTTTACCCTGGCCTGACGGAAGAGCTTTGCGGATCGGAAATAGCCAAACATTCCGGCCTGAAGCAAAGGGTGAATTTCAAGCTCGGCTATTCGCCGGAGCGCATCAATCCGGGCGACAAGGTGAACCGACTGGAATCCATCGTGAAGGTCGTGAGCGGCGAAGACCAAGAAAGCCTTGATCGCGTCGAAGACGTTTACGGCAAGGTCATCACGGCGGGCGTGCACCGCGCGGCCAACATTCGCGTGGCCGAAGCCGCAAAGGTGATCGAGAACACGCAGCGTGACATTAACATCGCGCTGATGAACGAAATCGCGATCATTTGCGACAGGCTCGGCATCCGCACGCACGACGTTTTGCAAGCGGCGGGAACAAAGTGGAACTTTCTGAAATTCACGCCGGGACTCGTCGGCGGGCATTGCATCGGCGTCGATCCGTATTACCTGACGGCGCGGGCCGAGGAACTCGGCTATCACCCGCAGGTGATTTTGTCGGGCCGCCGCATCAATGACAACATGCCTGTGTTCGTCGCGCAGAAGCTGGTGAAGCTTTTGGCGGCGAACGGCACGGCGCTGAAAGGCGCGAAGGTCGGCCTTCTTGGTCTGGCGTTCAAGGAAAACGTGCGCGACCTGCGCAACAGCCGCGTGCCGGAAATTGTGCAGGAGCTGGAATCGTTCGGCGTCAATGTTTCCGTGCATGACCCCATCGCCGATCCGGCCCACGCCAAGCACGAATACGGCCTCGACCTGTGCCGTAAGGAGTCGTTGAAGGGCTGCGACGCGATTATCTTCGCCGTGCCGCATAAGGTCCTGCTTGACGACATCAAAAGCTTTTATGCGTATGTGAAGCCCGAAGGCTATTTCATCGACGTGAAATCCGTTATCGATCCGGCGTCAATGCCGAAACACCTAAAGTACTGGAGTCTGTAGTTTACAGCCTCTCCACGCGCACTTCCGCCTTCGCTGGCGTTTCGGCGGACAAGCCGGTTTCGAGCGCGGAATTTAACTGCCCGGCTTTTCGCTGAAGTACTTAGGGTATTTGTCCGGCATGTTCTTAAAGCTGTCGGCGTCCGGAGCGGCGTCTTTCTTGTGCGTGGTGTTTGGCCACTTTTGCGCGTAGGTGCGGTTCAATTCCGTCCACTTTTCCGCCGCAGGGTTGGTGTCGGGGACGATGGCTTCGACCGGGCATTCCGGTTCGCACACGCCGCAGTCGATGCATTCGTCGGGATTGATCACCAGCATCGTTTCACCTTCGTAGAAACAATCCACGGGGCAAACTTCGACGCAGTCCATGTATTTGCAGCGGATGCAGGCATCGGTTACGACATAAGGCATATGAATACTCCGGCGAAAAAAAAGGTAGGCGCTTTCAGTCGGTTCTACCAGACCGCTTCAAAAGGCTCAAGTGGGGGATATAAACGTCCTGAAAACGATACGCGGCGAATATCGTCCGCTTGCCCCGCCGTGGCTTTATCCGGCAGAATGATCCCGAAAGCGATTCCGCACTACCCTAACCAAGGAGGAACGGCCATGTCCCAAGCGCAAGCTATTTTGGCAGGAGCTCTGGTGATCGCCCTTGCCATATTCGCGACCTATGGCGACACCACGGCCAAAGCCATATCGAACGGCCCCTATCAGCTTATGCATCACAGCAACACGGGCGCCAACGCCGGCGTTTTTCGCATCGACACGTTATCGGGCGAGGTGAGCTATTGTTATGTTGTGGGCACGACGGGCGCCGACATTATGTGCAGCCGTGCGGTAAGGTGAGCGTATTACTCGAGAAGGTGACGTATGAAAAAAGTTTTGTTGCCGCGCGCGCCGCGGAACGCCGTGCCTATAACGCTCGTTACGGCCGAGGGCTTTAAGAACTGGCTCAAGCGGCAATCGCCTGCCGTCGTCAACTGGTTGAAAACCGTGGATTATGTCGGCAAGCCGGGAAGGTTTTGCATCATTCCCGATTCCAAAGGCAAAGCCGGTCATGTGATCGCCGGTGTGTCGTCGCCTCTGAGCCTTTGGGATCTCGCGGGATTGCCGCGCTGTTTGCCGAAAGGCGTTTATCGTTTCGAGGACAAGCTCGCGGCCGAAGAGCAGGAAAAGCTTGCGCTGGGCTGGTTGCTGGGCGGTTACCGCTTTACCCGCTATAAAAAGAACGATGGTGAGTCGACGCAACTTGTCGTGTCGTCGGCAAAAAGCATTGCTAAAATCGAGGATATGGCGGACGCCATCATGATGGCTCGCGACCTGATCAACGCTCCGGCGAACGATTTGGGGCCAGCCGAACTCGCGCAAGCCATCGTCGAGGCAGGAAAAAAATTCGGCGCGAAAGTGAGCCAGACGGTCGGAAACGATCTTTTGAAAAAGAAATTCGCCGCCATTCACACCGTAGGGCGCGCAAGCGTCAAGCCGCCGCGCCTTGTCGATCTGACATGGGGAAATCCCAAACATGTCAAGGTCACGTTGGTCGGCAAAGGCGTCTGTTTCGACACCGGCGGCTTGGACATCAAGCCGTCGAGCGGCATGCAGATGATGAAAAAAGACATGGCTGGTGCGGCGTGCGCGTTGGCCGTTGCGAAAATGATCATGGCGCGAAAAGTTCCGGTGCGTTTGCGTCTTCTTGTTCCTGCCGTCGAAAACGCGGTGGGCGGCGACGCTTACCGTCCTTCGGACATCATCACCATGCATAACGGGCTTAAGGTGGAGATCGGGAACACGGACGCCGAGGGGCGCCTTATTATCGCTGAAGCCTTGGCGCTTGCGAGCGCGGAAAAACCCGAACTGATTGTGGATTTTGCGACGTTGACCGGCGCCGCGCGTTCCGCTCTTGGCACGGCCATAACCGCTTTGTTTTGCAATGACGACAAGCTGGCCAAGGACCTGTTGGATTCCGGCGAGGAAACGGAGGATCCTTTGTGGCGCATGCCTCTTTACGCGCCTTACGAGTCCATGCTGGAAAGCCAGACGGCGGATTTGACGAGCTGCTCCAATTCGGCTTATGCGGGGGCCATTACGGCTGCGCTTTTTTTGCAACGATTCGTGGATAAAAAAATCAGATGGGCGCATCTCGATTTCATGGCGTGGAACACTTCCACAAAACACGGAAGACCCGAAGGCGGCGAAGCTATGAGCGTGAGGGCCATCTATCGAACCGTCGAGAGGCTGGCGCTAAGGCCGAAAAAACAAGCATGAAGCGTCGCAAAGCTCTTCATTAAACGCGGGCGTGAAATTTGCGTGAATTTTCAGCAAGAGCGTTTTGCTCTTCGTGAAACAAAAAATGAATCGTTTTTCATGGAGAAATCTTCGCCTTGCGAATCAAATGTCGCTGACACAATATCGCCACAAGTTTCCTGACATCCCTCCACAAAAAGGTCGGCATCGTGAGCAATCAAATTCAAGCACTCGAATTATGGCGGCATACTCTGGTAGCGAGCGTGCGCGACGACGCGCCTGATTTGTCAGCGCGTCAAATGGCGTTGTTGCTGTCGGTTTATATGCAGGAAGGACCCCATACCGTGCGGGGGCTTGCCAAAGCCCTGAGGATATCAAAGCCTGCCGTGAGCCGCGCTTTGGATCGTTTGGGCGAGCTCGGTTACATTCGCCGCGAACGCGACGATTTGGATCGCAGGAACGTTCTTGTGCGCCGGACGACGAATGGCGGCGGTTTTCTCAAAGCGTTTGCCGCGATGATCGTCGATGCGCAGGCGGTCGTAGGCGCGGTGCCTGATCATGATCTTGATTTCGGTATCGATACGACGGCAGTGACATCGGAACCAGCGGTCGAACAGGCGTGGGTCGACGTAGCGGCCTGATGCCCCATTAACATTTTGATGTAAAGCCGTTTTCATCATTTGACACAATGAGGGGCCGCTCTATAACGAGGCTATGTCCGGTTATTCGTCCTTGGATCCTCGCGTAAACGCTTTCAGGCCCGATTTGGCCGATGCCGCGCTCAGCACGCTCGTCAAGGCTGATCGTTATGTCGAGGCCGAGCCCAGCCAATGTGTACTTGGCGTGGTTCCCCTTTTTGCCGAACCGAGTTTGCACGCGCGGCGCATCAGCGAAATACGCTATGGCGAATTTTTGGATGTTTTCGAAAAGAGGGCGGACGGCTTCGTTTGGGTTCAGAACCGCATGGATCGAGCCGTTGGCTATATTCCGACCCCTGATATCTTGAGCCAGACCATCGCGTCGCTTGCGAACAGGGTCAAAGCCTTGTCCACATTCGTTTATGCCGAACCTGACGTTAGGGCTCCTTTGGTCGATCGGTTGACTCTGGGGTCGTTCGTGAGCGTTATGCGTCAAACCGGCGATTTCCTAGAGCTTGCGAGCGGCGGTTACGTGTCCTGCAAGCATGTCGCGCCCACGGAAGACCTCGTCACGCACGACTATGTGTTTACGGCAGGCCGCATGCTGGGCGTTCCCTATTTGTCGGGAGGGCGCACGCCTTTGGGGTTCGACGCAGGCGGGTTGGTCCAGCTGGCTCTTGACATAGCCGGCATCGACGCTCCGCGCTTTAGCGATCAGCAGCTTGAAGCCTTTGGCCAGCCTTTTACTGAGGCTTGGCGGGAAAAGGTGTGGTTGCGGGGAGATCTGGTTTTTTTCAAGCCGCATCACGTCGGGATCATGACCGGTCAGGATCACGTCATCAATGCCAACGACCACGCTTTGCAGGTCGTCGTCGAGCCGCTGGAGGCTGTTATGGCGCGCGGCTATGACATCGTGGCCACGGGGAGGCCGATTCCCTAGCGGGAACGGTCGCGAGGAACCCTAGCGCCCTTGCTTTGGGCGTTCGGCATCGGCATAGTTCATTCCTCGCGTGTTTAAGCGATTCGTAAGGGGTTTGCACATGGGTGCTCTTTACATGTTTTCTTTCCGCCGCCTTGTAAAGGCGATGGCCATCGTTTTACTCGGCATGATGGCTGTGAACGCGCCTGTTTACGCGCAAACCGGCGATTTGCCCTTGGCCGCTGGTTCGCCTTCGGCGGGCATTACGTTCGATGACCGTCCGCTTATGCTGCCCGTTCAGCGTAACTTTCAGATGGCCATGTTGACCGCCAGCAGCGAACTGGGGAGAAGCTGCGGCCATATGGAGGCCTATGGCTGGCGCATGGGGGGCAACGAACAGCAGCGCGTGAACCTGATCTTTAACAATACCGTCGATCGCTTGCGCGCCCAAGGTTACGTCGTCGAGACGAAGGCCCCCAACTCGGTATCGCGCGACGTGACCATCTTCACGG